>SKTU01000087.1 GCA_007122455.1 Haloarculaceae archaeon
CTACGGCGTCGAGTACTGCACGGACGAACTCCTTGTTTGTCACCTCCTGTTTGTGCTGTTTCGGGCTCGACGGCATGAGTAGCGGCCCGAGCCGACCGATGCCGAACCCCAGCGGCGGCGACGTAATGAGACGCGCTCCGAACTTCGATCGAACGTGGACGGGAAAGAGTCCGATCGGTTCCTCGCCCCTGAAACCGCCGAACAGGCGTAGCTCCCCCGGGGCATGTCTGTCTATAACACGGAGCGATTCGGACGTGTGAAACACGTCGAACTCTCCCGCCGGCAGCACGCTTCCCCACTCGGAGATTGGTAGTTCTTCCACCCGCATTTGGTCGTCTTCTTCCCCGCCAGCCGACCGTATAGATATACGCTGGCTATCGTACACTCGGGAGAAATATTTGTCATATCTGCCAGTCACAGGATTTACCAATACTACCGTGAAACTGTTCGAGTTCTGTATGTTTCTATATAGAACAAATTACTTGAAATTTACCCACCGTTAACCTAATTTTGGAATATATAACTACTTATCGAGGGCCGGATGTCCAGGTGGGATCCGATCGGAGAAGAAAGTGAAAGATCATAAAGATGACAAGGGCGGAATGAAGACCAGTGTCTGCATCGTCGGGGTCGGCTCCGTTGGCCTCCCGCTAGCGGTGGCGTTTGATCGAGCGGGCCACGATACCATCGGCTACGACATCGATCGACGGAGAGTCGAACGATTGGAGGGCGGTATCGACCCGACCCACGAGGTCGGCGACGGAACGGTCACCGACTCGACGGTCGAGTTCACCACCGACGAGACGGTGATCGAGCGAGCCGACTACGTCGTCGTCGCCGTGCCGACGCCGGTCGACGACCTGAAGAACCCGGATCTCGAGCACGTCGCGAGCAGCGGGGAGACGATCGGGCGCAATATTCAGCAGGGAGCGACGGTCGTCCTGGAATCGACCGTCTACCCGGGGGCGACGCGGGAGATACTCGTCCCGGCGATCGAGAGAACGTCGGGGACGACTGCCGGCGAGGATTTCTTCGTTGGCTACTCCCCCGAGCGTCTCGTGCCGGGGGACAACGAACACGGAGTGGAGAACGTCGTCAAAATCGTCAGCGGAACCGACGAGATACTCGACGATCTAACGACGCTGTACGAGACGATCGTCGACGTGGGCGTCCACCGAGCACCCGAAATCGAGGTCGCCGAGGCGGCGAAATGCATCGAGAACATACAGCGGGACCTGAACATCGCGCTGGTCAACGAGCTGGCGGTCGCCTGTAACAGCCTCGGTATCGACACCCACGCGGTACTCGAGGCAGCGAGCACGAAGTGGAACTTCCACGATTACCGACCCGGACTCGTCGGCGGACACTGCATCCCGGTGGACCCGTTCTTCATGATCTACCAGTCCAAGCGCAACGGGTTCACGCCACAGCTCATCGAGAAAGGTCGGGAGGTCAACGAGTACATGCCGAAACACGTCGGCAAAATAACGCTCGAAGCGCTCAACAGCTGTGGGAAGGTGCTTCGGGATAGCACCGTACTGGTGCTCGGCGTCGCCTACAAGCCGAACGTCGGCGACATCCGGACGTCGGCGGTGGACGGGCTCGTCGAGACGCTCGGAACCTTCGTCACCGATATCGTGGGATACGATCCCCACGCCGACGCCGAGGCGGTCCGCGAGAGATTCGACATCGGCGTTCAGGAGACGCTGTCCTTCGAAGACGTCGACGCGGTTGTGCTCGCGACACCGCACGACGAACTGCGGACGATCGATTACCTCGACGTCGCTTCCGAGATGGCACCCGACCCGCTGGTGATCGACGTTATGGGAGTACTGGATTCGAGCCGGCTGCGGGCGGACGATCGACTTCGCTACAGGCGCATATAGCCATGTACGAGGATCACAGTATCGGCGTCGTCGTCCCGGCGTACAACGAGTCCGGTCTGATCAGCGACGTGATCAAAACGATGCCCGCCTACGTCGATACAATCTACGTCGTCGACGACGCCTCCACGGACGACACCTGGGAGGAGATAGTTCGGGCAGCTCGCGAGGACGACACGACGTCCCTCGGCGTCGCGTCCGACCGTCGGCAGTCCATCGTCTCCGACGGCGGCAGTAACGAACTCCTCGAGCGTGCTCAGCTGCACGAACGCATCGGCCGAACCGTCCCGATCAGACACCGCGAGAACAGAGGCGCCGGTGGCGCGATCAAGACGGGATACCTGGCTGCGCTGTACGACGGGGTGGACGTCACGGTAACGATGGACGGGGACGGACAGATGGACCCGGCTCACATGCCGAAACTGCTCGATCCCATCGTCGACGGGACGGCGGATTACGCGAAGGGTAACCGCCTCCTCTACAAGGAATACCGTAAAACGATGCCGCCGTTCCGCTTCTTCGGGAACTCGATTCTGACGTTTCTGACGAAGATCGCCAGCGGCTACTGGAAGACGATGGATCCCCAGAACGGCTACACGGCGATCTCGTACTACGCGCTGAAGAACGTCGGTATCGAATCCCTCTACGAATACTACGGCTACTGCAACGATCTACTCGTACAGCTGAACGCCAAGGGAATGCGCGTCGCGGACGTCGCGCTGCCGGCATTGTACGGCGAAGAGGAGTCGAATATCAGCTACCCGACGTACATCCGGAAGGTGTCGGGGATGCTGCTACGGGATTTCCTGTGGCGACTGAAGGTGAAGTATCTCGTATTGGACTTTCACCCGCTGGCACTGTTCTACCTGTTCGGCGCGGCGACGACCGGGCTCGGCATCGCCGGGGGAGTGTGGTCGCTGTACGCGAAGATCGCGCTGGATCACGCGCTGTTCGTTCGCGGATCACTGAGCCTGATGCTGTTCATCATGGGGAGTATGTTTCTCATGTTCGCGATGCTGTTCGATATGCAGGTAAACGAGGACCGGGAGGTGCAGATCCGTGACTGACGAGCGGCGTTTCTCTCTGACCCTCGATCTGGAGAACGACTGGTATTTCGACGAGCCGGGGTACGACCACCTGACGCTCGAGTACATCGACGAGTTCGTCGAACTGATCGACGGCCTCGACGTGCCGCTGAGTGTCTTCGTCGTCGGGAAGACGCTCGAGGAGTTTCCGGAAGCGATCGACCGGCTGGCGACCGAACTGGACTGTGAGTTCCACCTGCACTCCTATCGCCACGAGACGAACGGCACCGTCGACTTTCGCGAGGAACTCCGTCGGGGAAAGGCGGCGTTCCGGAATCACTTCGACCGCGACCCTGTCGGATACCGGGCACCGTACGGGGCCATCGAACCGGGACAGTTCTCGGTACTCGAGAACGAGGGATTCGAGTTCGATTCGAGCGTCTTTCCCTCGTACCGACCCGGCGTCTACAGTAACCTCGACGCGCCGCTGGAGCCGTACGTCCCCGACGGCGTCTCCGAGCTCCTCGAGATACCGCTCGGCGTCTTTCGCGGCGTTCGGATCCCGACGTCGCAGAACTACCTGAAGCTCTTCGGAACGCCGCTCGTGAAGTGGCTCTCGATCGCTCCACTTCCGAGGACGCTCGTCTACAAC
>SKTU01000081.1 GCA_007122455.1 Haloarculaceae archaeon
AGTAGTTATATATTCCAAAATTAGGTTAACGGTGGGTAAATTTCAAGTAATTTGTTCTATATAGAAACATACAGAACTCGAACAGTTTCACGGTAGTATTGGTAAATCCTGTGACTGTCAGATATGACAAATATTTCTCCCGAGTGTACGATAGCCAGCGTATATCTATACGGTCGGCTGGCGGGGAAGAAGACGACAAGATGCGGGTGGAAGAACTGCCGATCTCCGAGTGGGAAAGTGTGCTGCCGGCGAGAGAGTTCGACGTGTTTCACACGTCCGAATCGCTCCGTGTTATAGACCGACATGCCCCGGGGGAGCTACGCCTGTTCGGCGGTTTCAGGGGCGAGGAACCGATCGGGCTCTTTCCCGTCCACGTTCGATCGAAGTTCGGAGCGCGTCTCATTACGTCGCCGCCGCTGGGGTTCGGCATCGGTCGACTCGGGCCGCTACTCATGCCGTCGAGCCCGAAACAGCACAAACAGGAGGTGACAAACAAGGAGTTCGTCCGTGCAGTACTCGACGCCGTAGACGCCGACAGCTCGCTCACCCTCCTCCGTATGGCGTGTTCCCCCCGATACAGCGATCCACGCCCGTTCAGCTGGAGCGGATTCGACGTCACGCCCGCGTTCACCTACCGACTCGACCTCGCCGATGCGTCGCTCGAACAGCTTCTCCAGTCGTTCAGCCGCGACCTCCGCAAGGACATTCGCAAGCAGGACGACGTGATGTTCTCCATACGGACGGCCGGGATGGACGCCGCCGAAGAGACGTACCGGTCGGTGGCATCGCGGTACAGGGATCAGGGTCTCCGCGTCCCCCTATCGTGGGCGTTCGTCCGGGAGTTACTCGAGTCGCTCGGGGAGGATCGCGCCCGCGTGTACGTCGCGGAGGCGCCCGACGGGGAGTTCATCAGCGGCATGATAATCCTCTATTCGAACGACACGGCGTACTTCTGGAAGGGCGGAGCGAAGGATCGGAGTCGGTCCGTGAGCCCGAACAGCCTGCTCCACTGGCGAATTATCGAGGACATCGTGACCGATCCGGAGCTAGCGTCGATCGACAGTTACGACCTCTACACGGCGAACAACGAGCGACTGGTCGATTACAAGAGCCGGTTCGGCGGGTCGCTCACGGGCTACTACATCGTCGAGTCGAACGGTACCGCGACGACGGTTGCAAAGAAGCTGTACCGCACGTTCGCGCTCGGAAAGAGCCCCTTCGACCAGGACGTTTAGCGCGGCTTGAGTCCCTAAGAGTCCATACCTGTGTGTGCTTCCATGTCCCAATCGCCGACCGACCTGTGCGTGCTCGCCGATCAGTATCTGATGCGCAACGAGGTTCGCTCGCTGGAACGAGCGATCGAGGAGACGGGGATCGACGTTCCGGTGGTTCTCGTCAACGATCCGGTCGCTCCCGATATCGCCCCAGGGGCGGAGGCGAACGCGATCAACAATCCCATCGGAACCGACACGCTTCGCGTGCTTTTCAACGTCCTCAAACGGGATCGCGCGTGGACGCTCGTCTTTGCGGAGAAGAAGATCGCCGAAGCGTTCGGATCGGAGGCGGCCTCCACGGGCCGGATCCACGTGGACGACGTGCCGTCCCTGTCGGACTCGGAGATTCACTACGTCACACCGAAAACGGACGGGAACTGGGTGGAGATTCCCCCAAGCAGCGTCGATCTGGTCGAAGCCCGCTGTGACGTCGCCGTTCGGTTCGGATTCGGATTGTTGCGGGGTGACATCCTCCGTGCCCCGGAGTTCGGCGTTCTGAGCTTTCACCCGGCGGACATACGGCTGTACAGGGGACTCGGAGTACCGCAGGCCTGGCTCGACGGGCGCGAGACGATGGGCGTCACGCTACAGCGTCTCAACGAGGAGATCGACGGCGGCGAGATCGTCGCTTACCGGGAGACGGACGTGAGCGGATGTGCGACGCTCTGGGAGGTTTACGACGCGCTGTACGACGTGAAGGCGGAACTACTCGCCGAAGGGATCGAGAACCTCCGCGATCCGTCCTTCCAGCCGAGCGTCCCCGAGTCGCTCGGGCCGTACTATCCGATCGATCGACGTCGCCGTCTCCCGTTCGCCGCTCGGACGGTGCTCAAAAATACTGCTGGTCGACTCGACCGCTTGGTCGGCGAACGGTGAGCCGACGGGTTCGTCGGCAAATTCGGATACGAACGTCCTGTGGATCTTCGCGCACCCGGGTAGCGTGAGTTCACGTCGAGTCCAACGCAGCGGTAGGACTGGGGTACTGCTCGGCGTTGATCTGTAAGCGGAGTGAAACCGGCGAATTGTGGCACGGTTCGGACAGTTGGTTTCCGTTACAAGTCGGAAAATGAGGGAACGACCATCTCCACATCGAAACGTCAGATCACACCTAGTTAATATTTCAAATATATATGGTATCTGACGGGGATTCAACTTAAGTTGAGTATTACTAATCCTCATCACCGTCATTTTGGATCTGGAGCGTGAAAAATATGACAGATGACCAAATAGACCAGAATGGGTTGGACGGCGAAGGTGCATTTTCGGGATTGACACGTCGAACAGCGCTGCGTGCCGTTGGCGGGTCCGCGGCTGTGGGATTGGGTGCAGCCACGTTCTCCGGTAGCGCGGCTGCCAACGATGATTCACCGCAGATCGTCTTCTGTGGGTGTTCGCAGGTGTGTTGGTGTATCAAATTCTGTACCATCGCTGAGATTATAACGGAGGAGGAGAGCATCTTCTTCTCGGATGGAGAAACAGATCCACCGCTCGACGATCCTGTCGGATACGAGACGGAGTACTGTTTCGAGATCGGTGACGAACTCACCATAGTCGAGGAGGGTGATCCGACGGAGGAGAGCCTGGATTACGACGGCGAGAAAATACTAGCAGTTACGGTTCACGAGACCGATGGAAGCGGAAATTTCACTGGAGACACGACTACCTACTGCAACCCGCACACCTGTGCAGAGAGGGCGATAGAAGAGTTGGGAATAGACTGCGATGAAACGGACGAGGGGCAGATGGCTCGGAACGTTCCCGGTGGCTGCGGCAAACCACCGTGTAGACACCCTGCTAGAGGCCGTCACGATCACGACACGGACACGACCTGCGACACGTAAACGGCAGCTTCGGTTGGTCTGGTGGACCGAGGATCAACCGAGCGTTCCTTCGAGGCTCATGTACAGTGGCCTCCCTCCGTCTTCACCGATCTCACGCTACGATACGACGTCGTGATACTCGTAGAAGCGACGAATTCGCTCGTCACCGAGCAGTGGTTCGTGCGTCTGTAGGGGAACGTCCGGATAGCTGTTCGCCTCGACCACGACGAACGCGCCGTCGTCGTTCGTCACGAGGACGTCCCAGCCGATGTACGGGGTCACGGGTGCGAGGTACGCCGCCATCTCGAGGAGCCGATCGTGGATCCGTTGCCAGCCGGGAATTTTGACGCCCTCGATGGATGCTCCGGTTTCCGGATGGCTGCGGTACCGATCAACTGTCCTTCCTTTCGGA
>SKTU01000131.1 GCA_007122455.1 Haloarculaceae archaeon
CGATCGTTCCGATGAGTATCGACTCGGTGGAGTCACCCGAGAATCGGCCGAGAAGATCGAAGAGGTACCGGTTGATCGCGATCGCAGCGAACAACAGGATGACACCGTAGCCGAGCTGGTTCGCGATCGGATCGAGAGCGAACGTCCCGGCCGAGACGACAAAAAGAAGGAGCAACGCCACGAAATCCTGTATCGAGTGGATGGATTCGGAAAGCCGATCGTGAACGAGGTCGGGGGATGCGGGAAGAAACAGCGTCGACCCGACGATCGACGAGGAAATCGCCGCGGCGATCCCGAGGTAGATCGCCTGTTCGGACGGGAGACCCAAAAGCAGGCCGGCAGCGAACCCTGACGCCCCGAGGACGGCGATCTGTCCGAGCGCGACGATCTCGCTGTCTGCGACCACGGTCTGGGCGTCCGTCGTCTGAATCCGCACGGCGAAGGTGAACACGAGGAGGGCGATGCCCAACCGGGCGATCTCGAGTTTGAGCTCCGGATCGACGATCGGACTGGCTACCAGACCGGCGACGATCAGCGCCGGTGCGGTGGGGAGTCGAAGATAGTTGGCGAGCAACAGGAACGGACCGGCGATGATGAAGATCACCGCGATCGTCGTCAGAAGCTCAGTCATCGATCTCACCCCATACGGACCGCGTGGTGGGGAACAGTTCGCTCGAGTAGAGGATCTCCAGGTCAGCCTCGATCACTGACTCGAACTCCTCCGGGTTCGCCAGATACACCTCGAGGTAGAGTGTGAGCTGTTCGGCTGAGAGCTGCGGTGCCATGATCACGAACGCTGCGCCCCGTTCGTAGAGTTCGGTCGCATCCTCCGACCACTCGGCCTCGACGAACACCGTCGCGTCGTCGCTCACTTCGTTGAGCAGGATGTGGTTGATGTCGGTCTGAACTGACGAGGAGAAGACGAAGTCGGCGTATTGCACTCCCGCCTCCTTGCGGATCTTCTCGTACTTGGCGTCCCCGAAGACCGCGTCGTAGCCGGCTTCCTCGATCGCTTCGACCTCACTCACGTTCCGATCGATCACGACGATCTGGTCGTACCGGTCGTCCAACTGGAGTATCGCCCGCCGTGCGATCTCGTCGAATCCGACGATGACCACGTGGTCGTGATACTCCTCCGGTTGCGCTCGATCTTCGTCGTCGCGTTCGAACCTGCTGAGAGCCGGTCTCACGTGCTCGAACAGCACCGAATTGTAGTTGATGACGTATACCGAGATGCTCATCGTCAACAGAGCGACGAGGGTGAGAAAGCCCAGAACGGCCTCGTCGATGAATCCGCCCGCGACGGCGACGGCACCGACGATGAGGCCGAACTCGCTGACCTGGATCATGTTGACACTGCCGAGAAACGTCGTCTCGAGGTCGAACTCCTGCCAGTCGAGAAGGGCGAAGAAGATGACGAACTTCGCCGGCATGAGAATGAGCGCCGCAATCACCGCCTCCTGCCAGAATGCGAACAGTGCCGCCGCATTCAGTTCCAGGCTGACGGAGACGAAGAAGACGAGAATGAACAGATCCGTGAGTGGGCTCACTCTCGCCTGCAGTTCCTTGCTGTATGGCATCTGTGCGATGGCGATTCCGGCGAGAAAGGCCCCCATTTCGATCGAAAGGTCGAGTTCCTGAGAGACGAACAGGAAGAGAAACACCCAGGAGATAGCTATGAGGAAGAACACCTGCGTCTTGCCGGCTATCCGTCGAAAGATCGGCGGAAGCAGATACCGGGAGGAGAACACGGCGACGATCCCAATAACCGCGACGAGAGCGAGAACCGTCAGGAGCGTCGTCAGAACCTCGAATGCGCTATCGGGCTGACCGGCAGCCAAAATCGCGAGCAGAATCACGACGACGATGTCCTGAACCAGCAGGACGCCGATGTCGAGCTTCCCGTGAAGGGAGGTCGCCGTCCCTTTATCCGTCAGCATCTTGATAATCACCGCGGTCGAGCTGTACATCACGGCTAACCCGATCAAGACGGACTCCCAGAGGCCGAAACCGACGAGGGAGGCGGTCCCGAAACCCGCCAGCGCGACGAGCGTCATCTGCGGAAGCGAGATCTTGACGATCGGTGTGAGAATGTGACTGATCTCGTCCAACCGCATCTTGATCCCGAGCAGAAATAGCAGGAAGGCCAACCCGAGTTCGGCCATCGTCTCGGTCAGCGCGCCCGGCGAAACGACTCCGAAGACCGCCGGACCGAGGAGTAGCCCGGTGATGATGTAGGCGATAATCGTGGGCTGCCCCGTGCGGGTTGCGACGAACCCCATCACAGCCGCGGCGACGATGATGATCCCGAAATTTGTTGCCAGGGCGATTCCAGCCGCTTCTGTCACCATCTATCCGACACCAACTGGAGACGCACAAATAAGTACTGTTGCTGCACACAAAAGGGAGTGTTCGTCGTAGCCACTCCCTCGAAACCAGTTTAGAACTCGTCCCGGTACTCGTTGAGTTCCCACTCAGTGACGTAGTTCTGGTAGCGATCGAACTCGTCGCGTTTCAGTTTGATGAACTCGGTGACGAGACTATCACCGAGGGCGTCAGTGAGTACATCACACTGTTCGAGGTGATTCAGCGCCTCGGGAAGCGTTCTCGGGAGCCGTTCGTACGGTTCGTGATAGGCGTTTTTCATCGTCGGTTCGCCCGGATCGATCTCGTTCCGTATCCCGTCGAAGCCGGCGGCCAGCGTCGCGGCCAGCGCCAGATACGGATTCGCAGACGTGTCCGTGACTCGCTGTTCGATTCGGGTGGAGTCGCCTAGCTCCGGTGGGAGTCGAACGACAGTCGAGCGGTTGTCCGGTCCCCACGCGATGTTAACTGGTGCCCAAATACCCGGTAACAGCCGCTTGTAGCTGTTGATCGTCGGTGCACAGATCGCAGTGAGCGGCTTCATGTGTTCGAGTACACCTCCGACGAAATGTCGACCGATATCCGAGACTCCAGCCTTCTCGGGATGTTTTCCAGCAGGAAATGCGATATCGTCTTCAGTCGATGAGAAGCGGTTTGTCGCTAGGTCGTCGTCCCACAGACTGATATGGAAGTGTAACCCGTTTGCATCCTCGTCAGTGTACGGACGTGGCATGAACGTCGCCCGGAGCCCGGCGTTACGGGCTGTCGATCTGATCATCTGCCGAAAGAAGACGAATCCATCCGCCATGGAGACCGCATCGTCGTAACGAATGTTGACCTCGTACTGTCCTGGCTGGGATTCCTGGTGGATCCCGAGCAGTTCGTATCCGGCAGTCGACATCGCTCGGGTCCACGTAGAGATGAGAGCCCCACTCTGATCGAGTGCGTCGAAGTCGTACGAACTCCGGCTGTTGTACGGCTCCCAGCCGCCCTCGCCGTCAGGTGCCAGCAGCGAAAACTCGGGTTCGACTCCGACCCTCGGAACGAATCCCTCGTTCGTAAGTTCGTCTACGACGCGTCGAAGCACGCTCCGTCCGCAGACGTCGAACGGTTCCCCGTCGACGGTCCGTAGATCCGAACAGACGACTGCTGTCTCCTCGTTCCATCCAACCCGCATCAGCGAGGCTGGATCGGGTACTGCCAGCATATCACCCGACTGTGGTCCGTATTTCGGATCGTCGAGAAGTCCGGGTTCCAGTGTCAGTTCCATCACACCATTCGCGAATCCGATTCCCTCGTCGATCGCGTGCTCGTACTGGTCAGCTGGTAGGGTAATTCCCCGAGCGATACCGTTAATATCCGTCCACAGTACTCGGACGGTCGAAACGTCGTCCGGAGTGTGCTGGGAACACATACGACGTAGTTATCAGATGGGTTTATAATACCCATCTAGCGGGAGAGTACCGCCAATCCTATCGGTCCGATCGCGTGATCGCTCACGGTAGCCCATCCATCGGTCGACCGATTCGGGCAACGACTTCGATCAGGTAGTGTATTAATATAGTTCGACACGAGTGTAGCCTAATGACAGTTGACTCTCAGATGTGGAACGTGCCGAATAGAGTCCTGTTCGGATGGGGTGCAGCCGCAGAAACGGGACGCTACGCCGATACCCTGGGAGTTGATCGGGCATTGCTCGTGACTGATAAGAACATCCGGGCGGCAGGTGTGTTAGAACCGGTACTCGACTCCCTCTCGAAACACGACGTCGAGTGCGAAATATTCGACGGCGTCGATCCCGACCCAACCGATCGGATCGTCCACGAGGCGGCCAGAGCGTACGACGAGGCGAACGCCGATTCGATCCTCGGAGTCGGCGGCGGCTCGTCGATCGATACCGCAAAGGCTGCGTCAATTCTGGCAACGAACGACGGAGACGTTCTCAACTACAAGGGCTTCGGTCAGGTCGACTCGGAGCCACCGACGCGTATCTATCTCCCCACGACGGCAGGAACTGGCAGTGAGGTCGGACACTGGACCATCGTCAAAGACAGCGAGACAAATATCAAAGAGGAGATCGGTGACGTGTCTCTGTTAGCCGACCTGGCGCTCATCGATCCGAAGCTCACGACGAGCGCTCCGACCTCGGTCCGAGCCACGACGGGGATGGACGTGCTTACCCACGCCGTCGAAGCGTACGTGTCGATCAAGGCACAGAGCCAGACCTCTGCCCTCGCAATCGACGCCATCGAGAAAGTCGGGGAAAATCTCCGCCGTGCGGTCGAGTATCGCGGTGACGACCGAGACGCAATAACGGCCATGGCCCACGCGAGCACACAAGCCGGCATGGCGTTCAACGGTGCGGGATTAGGAGCAGTTCACGCGCTCGCCCACCAAATCGGAGGGCTGTTCGACGTTCCACACGGGCTCGTGAATGCGATCCTGCTCCCCTACGTGATGGAATACAACCTCCCTCAAGTTCCCGACAAAATGGTTCAGATCGCCGAGGCGTTAGGAGAAGACGTTGATCACTCCACCCCTCCACGACGTGAAGGGTACAAAGCGATCAGAGCAACGCGGGAACTCGCTGCCGACATCCGTATCCCGCGGACGCTCGCCGAAACCCAAGCCGAAATCGACGCGATCGACCGACTAGCTGAGCGTTCGTTAAACGACGGTAGCCTTACCGGAAATCCTCGAAAAACCGACCTCCGAGACATGCAAGGCATCCTCACCCGAGCGTTCGACGGGGAGTTCGAGTACGAAACGGTACTGTAGAGGCCGAAATGGGCATCTAACGCACCCCTACGAGTTCACCAACGATGGAATCCGAACACGAGCTCATGAGAATCGTTCAGGATCGAAAACACAGTCACGGAATTTCGACGTTCGAACGAACAGATAATCGAGGAGCGACCCCACGAGTGTCGACGAACAGAGGGATGGAGACCAGACAGATTCACCCAACCGTACTAGAACCGTTACCTCGGCGAGTTCCCGTCGTGGGCGAACTACGCTCAGCTGACGACGCCCATAGCAGCGTCCGACCGTTCGACGAAGATCCGGCCGAGACGGAAGCGGCGGTGAGTAACCGGTGAATCATCTGCCGTCCCTGTCGTTGTGGCTCGAACGCGACGCCGTGCGACAACTGTGGCAGGGAATCCGCATCGACGCGACCGACTACGCGGTCGGCGGAGAGGGTGATTCCGAACTGCTCGCACTCGTCGCGGAACCGTTCGCATCCGTCGACGACGTCGGCGACCGGCTCGGACGGCTCGAGACACGACTCCTAGAGCGGGACGACCGCCGATCGGTCTTCCTCACGGTCTACACGGAGATGACGTCACACACGGCGCTCGCGATCGACGACGGAACGTTCCACGACCCCGAGTGGATGCGCCGCTATCTCGTTCGCTTTGCGGAGTACTACCGGCGAGCGTTCCTCGCGTTCGAGCGCGGTGCGTTCGGCGACGTCCCCGATCCGTGGATCGTCGCGTTCGGAACCGCGTCTCGCGGGGAAGCGCTCGTGGTACAGGACGCCTTCCTCGGCATCAACGCTCACATCCTCTACGACCTCGCGTTGACGCTCTCCGACGTCGGCCTCGATCCGGAGCGCGACGCCAAATACGCGGACCACCGCCGGGTCGACGAACTCCTCGCTCGGCTCGTCGCCGTCCAGCGAGAGCTGCTCGCGGAGCGGTACGCGCCCGGACTGTCGCGAGTCGGCGCGACTATGGCCGGACTCGACGAGCGGTGGTCGGCGTCGACGCTGCGCAGCGCCCGCGAGACCGCCTGGCGAACCGCCGTCGTCCGAACGGATGCACGGTTGCCGCTCGTCGGGAGATACACCGGCTGGCTGCTCTCCCGAACCGCGACCGGTGGAGCCGCGATCCTGCTGCGGCCGGCCGCCAGCCCGTCGACGATGCGGGCCCTCCACGACGTCGAAGCCGACCGATTCGATCTCACCTCGTACGCCCGAGCCTTCCACGAGCGGGCGAAGAGCGAACTGAGATAGCGGCGACCGACCGTCGAACAGCCGTTACCGTCCGCCTACTCGTCCGATCGTCGATGGTCCAGTCCGAACCGGGCGCGGAGACGGTTGGCGAGCAGTTCGACGCCGACGACCAGTCCCAGTATCACCACGATCGCCGCCATGACGCGGGTGTAGTTTCGCGCCCGGAACGCCATGATGAGCGGATAGCCGATGCCGCCCGCCCCGACGATTCCGAGAACCGTGCTCTTGCGGGCGTTGATCTCCAGGTAGAACAGCGTCCACGCGAGATACGCGGTCGACACCTGCGGGAGTCGCGCCGCTGACGTCGTCGCGAGCAGCGAGGCGCCCGTCGAGGAGACGGCTTCGACCGGCAGTCGGTCGATCTCCTCCATCTCGTCGGCGAACAGTCGCCCGAGATCCCCGACCGTGCCGGCAGCAATCGCGAGCGCGCCGGCGACGGGACCGAGCCCCGCGAGCACGACGAAAAGCAGCGCGTAGACCATGCTCGGGATCGCTCGAACGCTACCGAGGAAGAGCCGGACGGAGTCGTGGACGTAGCTCGGGGTCACGTTGCTCGCAGCCAGTACGCCGAAGCCGAACGCGAGCGGGAGCCCGATCGCGGTCCCGACGGCCGCGATCGCGAGCGTCTCCGCGGCGGCGGGAAGCAGCCGGGGCGCGTCCGCCGCCAACTGATCGAACAGGGGCCCGGGTGCGAGCATCTCCTCGAGCAGGATCGCTCGCAGGTTCCCCCGGTGGGCGTACAGATACGCGAGGTCGAAGCCGAGCCAGCGGGCGGTCGCGACGATCCCGACGAGGAGGGCGACTCCGGTGATCGCGTTTCGGGCGGTCCGGCGTCGCCACCGCCGCTGAACGCGCTCGAACTCCTCGTCAACGGCCGAACCGCCCCGCTCAGCCATCGTCGTACACCCCCATCAGCCGGTCGGGATCGATCTCGCCGGCCGCCTCGTCGAGAACCAGCCGACCGTCGGCGAGACCGAGGTAGCGATCCGCCACCGAGCGGGCGAGACCGGGCTGGTGGAGGCTCACCAACCCGACGAGATCGCGCTCCCGGACGATGTCGGCGAACAGCTCCAGTACCACCCGAGCTGTCTCGGGATCGAGGGAAGCGACCGGCTCGTCGGCCAGCAGCACGTCCGGGTTCTGGTGGAGCGCGCGAGCGATCCCGACGCGCTGTCGTTGGCCGCCGGAGAGCGTCTCCACCCGTCGGTCGGCGTAGCCGCCGAGGCCGACCGCGTGCAGTCGACCGATCGCCGCGTACTTCTCGTCGGAATCGTGCCATCCCAGCAGTTCGCGCCACGCCGGTTGACGGCCGAGTCCGCCATCGAGGACGTTCTCCAGCGCCGATTTCGATCCGAGGAGGGCGCCGCTCTGGAACACGAGCGCGACGTCGGTCGCGTTCGGGGTCGCCCCGTCGAGCAGTACGGCACCGTCGTCGGGGGGTTCGAGTCCGTCGATACAGCGGAGAAGCGTCGTCTTTCCCGCGCCGGATCGGCCAACGAGCACCGTCAGCGTTCCGGCTTCGAGCGTGAACGAGGCGTCCGAGACCGCGATGTCGCCGTCGTATCGTTTCGTTACCCCTCGGACCGAAAGCATCAACCCATCACGCCCACGGTCAGTCGCCGGCGGCCTCGTCGAGCGTTTCGACGTCGACGCCCATTTCGGCGGCGATCCGACGAACCTGCTCGTAGAGGTCACGGTCGAACTCCCCGTACCGATCGACGCGGTGTTCCTCGAGCGCCTCCTCGGGCGTGGCCTGGATCCGCTCCCGGAGCGCTTCCCGAACCGCTTCCGGCGTCTCCGGCGTCGCGGCGATGACGTCGAACGGGATCGGATCGCTTTCGGCGATCTTCACGATTTCGTCGTTGTCGGGGTGAGTGAAGTCGCCGTAGGCTGCCGCGTCGACGTGACCCTCCTCCAGAACGCGAAGTGCGGCGTCGTGTCCGCCGGCCCACTCGATGTCGAAATCGCCAGGCGGCGTTTCGACGTCGCCGGCGTCGAATCCCGCCTCGGCGAGCGTGTACCGCGGGAAGATCCCGCCGCTGGCCGACATCGGATCGACCATCGCGATCGTCTTTCCCTCGAGATCTTCGAGGCTCTCGATACCGGTGTCTGCACGTGTCGCGATGTAAGCGTAGTAGGCGTCCGCTCCGTGAGACCAGTTGACCGCGAGCGGGTGAACGTCGTCCTCCATCGCGAGCGCGAAGATGATCGGCGAGAGGTTCGCGAGTTCGGTGTGACCCTGCACCACGCTCTCGACGACGCCGCTGTAATCGGTCGTCGGAACGCCGGTTACCTCGAGATGCTCGAAGCCGTCCTCGATCCACTCGAACGTTCCGCGGTACTGCGTCTCGAGCTCCTCGGCGTCCTGAAACGGGGGCAGCCCGAACTCGATCTCGCCGTCGGCCCAGGCGGCGACGGGGTGTTCGTCGGGGTCGATCTCGTCGCCGCCGAGACAGCCGGCCGCGCCGACCACCGCGCCGGTCGCACAGATTCCGAGGTACGTACGTCGGTTCATGACTTCGTTCGGAACCACTGGGAGATAACACCAGCGGATACGTGGCATCGATGGTAACTACTGACACACCCAACTTCACCGCCGCATCGCTTGACGACACCGCGAGAGAGTTATGTTCACACGTAACATACGACTTCGGATGGAGATCGACGTCTACGAATCGCTCGTGGGCCAAACCACACTCGTCACCGGCGCGACGCGCGGCATCGGTGTCGAGATCGCGAACGCGCTCGAGGCGAACGGTGCGACCGTCTACGCGGGGGCCAGAGATCCAACCGACGTCGGTTCGGCGTCCCAGCGGCCGATCGAACTGGACGTCACGAACGACCGCTCGATCGCGGCGGCGGTCGCACGCCTCGACGACGAGGTCGGCCAGCTCGACGTGCTGGTGAACAACGCGGGCGTCGCGGGTCCCGAAGCGCCGCTCCACGAGGTGGGAATCGACGAGATCGACGCCACCTTCGCGGTGAACCTCCGCGGACCGGTCGCGCTCACCAGCCGTGCGCTACCGCTCTTGCTCGAATCCCCCGGCGGACGCGTCGTCAACGTCTCGTCGGGGATGGGTGCGCTCGGCGAGGGAATGAGTGGCGGCTATCCACCGTACCGAATCTCGAAGGCCGGCCTCAACGGACTGACCGTCTACCTCCACGGCGAGTACGGTAGCGACGGGCTCATCGCCAACGCAGCCTGCCCCGGCTGGGTTCGAACCGACCTTGGATCGCCGAACGCGCCCAAGAGCCCTGCGGAGGGTGCGGAGACGCCCGCGTGGCTCGCCACGTTCGAACCCGGATCACCCGGCGGACTGTTCTGGCGGGATCGAAAACGGATCGACTGGTGACGTGACGTCGACCTCGTCGCGTCTCGCGACGAGCGCGTTCCGAGTGATTAATCCGGTCGGCTCTGAAGCAACGTACAATGACCGACCGAAAGTTCGAGACGCGACAGGTTCACGCCGGCTACGAGCCGGACGAACACGGAGCAGTCGTTCCGCCGATATACAACAGCGTCACCTACGCGTACGATTCACCGACCGAGACGATCGGCGATCACCGGTACTCGCGGATGTCGGCACCGACCCGGGACGCCCTCGACGGCCTGATCGCGGATCTGGAGGGCGGCCGCTACGGCCGGACGTTCGCCAGCGGGATGGCCGCGATCAACACGCTGTTCACCGCAGTGCTGTCGGCGGGCGATCACGTCGTCGCCGGCGAGAACCTCTACGCGGAGTCTCACACGCTTCTCACGCGCGTCTTCTCGGAGTTCGGCGTCGACGTGACGTTCACCGACACCGCGGACCTCGACGCGGTCGCCGCGGCGATCACCCCGGAGACGGCGCTCGTCTACCTGGAGTCGCCGACCAACCCGCTGTTGCGGATCTCCGACATCGCCGGCGTCGCCGACGCCGCCGCGGCCGCGGAGGCGGATCCGGTCGTCGCGATCGACAACACGTTCGCTTCGCCGTATCTCCAGCGGCCGCTCGAACTCGGCGCCGACGTCGTCGTCGAGTCGCTGACGAAGTACGTCGCCGGCCACTCCGACGTGATGGCAGGGGCGATCGTCACCGACGATCCGCAGCTCGAGGAGGCGTTCGAGTTCGTCCAGTACAATCAGGGCGCGACGCCGAATCCCTTCGCCTGCTTTCTCGTCTCCCGCGGCGCGAAAACGCTCTCGAGTCGAATGCGCGTCCACTGCGAGAACGCACGCGCAGTCGCCGAGTTCCTCGCCGATCATCCGGCCGTCGATCGGGTATACTACCCCGGACTGGAGAGCCATCCGAACCACGACGTCGCGGCCGAGCAGATGCGGGATTTCGGCGGGATGGTGAGCTTCGAACTCGACGCGAGCCTCGAGGAGACGAGCGCCGTCATCTCGAACACCGAGATCTTCGAACTCGCCGAGTCGCTCGGGGGCGTCGAGAGCCTCGTCGAACAGCCCGCACCGATGACCCACCAGGATCTGACCGTCGAGGAGCTCGAGGCGATCGGGCTCTCGGAGAGTCTGGTTCGGCTCTCGGTCGGAACCGAGCACGTCGACGACCTGCTCGCGGACCTCGATGGCGCGATCGAGGCCGGCGTTCGGTGAGCGGGAATCAGGACGACCGATCGCTACGGACGACGAGCACCGGGTGCGTCGACTCGACGATCAGTTGGCTCGTGACGGCACCGAGGATTCGATCCCGGAGCGTCGGGTTCGACTCGCCGACGACTATGAGATCGAACTTCTCGGCCGTCGTAGCGATCGCCGACGCGGGCGAACCGGCTCGCTCCTGCACCCATCCGATCCGGTCGGGATCGAGCCCATCTTCCTCGAGACGATCGCAGGCGCCGCGGAGCAGAAACTCGCCCCTCGATTCGTCCTCGTCCGAGTCGGCGACGTGGTACAGCGTCACCGCCGCCTCGCTTTCGCGCAGGAGGTCACCGACGAACGCGACGATCGGCTCGATGTTGACGTCACCTTTCAACGGAACGAGCACGCGCGACAGCACCTCGCCGGCGTCCCCAGCCGTCAACACGGCGTCGACGCCGCGTTCGGCCGCCACCCGGTCGATCGTCTCCTCTCGGTCGCGGGTGAAGACGACGATCGATTCGACCGACCCACGCGAATCGTCGAAGTGGCTCGCGATCTCCGCGATCGCGTCCGTCGCCTCGGTCTCGTACTCGTCCTGGAGCTGCTCGGGGGATGCCTGATCCGGAACCGGGTAGTAGCCGAGTACGATCACCCGGTGAGGATGAAGCAACTCGACGATGGCGGGCGGCGGCTCTTCGGGATCGGCCGCGTTCACCGGCAGGAGGATCGTCGGATCGTCGAGATACTCGCTCATACGTGACGTTGGTGGCCGGGAGTTCATCAACGGTTCGACGCGTTACGTATCAGCCTCGGGTTCGACCTCGACCTCGATGTCCTCGGATTCGTGCAGTCCGCGGTGAACCGCCAGTGCGCTCCTGTCGACGGTTCTGGATCGGGCGTAGACGACGAACCAGACGACGCTAACGGCGACGAACGCGAAGCCGAGGAGGATCTCGATCGTGTCCATAAACGCGATCAGCCCGAACGACGAGAGCGCACCGGCGATCGGCACCCACGGGTAGAGCGGGATCCGGTACGGAGGGTTGTAGCCGAGCCCTTCCGTCTCCCTGAAGACGATTAGCGTAACGTTGAGGAGGCCGTAAACGACGAGATGGAGGACGCTCGCGGCCTTCGCGAGCACCGCGACGTCACCGATCAGCACGAAGAGGAGAATAAACCCGCCCGTGAGCAGGATCGCCCGGTAGGGAGTCTTGTGTTTGTCGTGAATCGCGTTCAGCTTCGGTGAGACGATCCGATCGCGTCCCATCGCGTAGTTGATCCGTGACGCTGCGAGAATCGACGCGTTCGCCGAGGAGGCCGTCGCGAGCAGTCCGGCGAACGTCAACAGACCGATGCCGACGAGCGCCGATCCGAAGAACTCACCGAAGAGGATGCCGGCGACGTCGGCGACCGCCGTCTCCGACTCCGCGATATCGCCGCGATCGACGACGCCTAGTACGATGATCATAACGATGGCGTACAACACCGTCACCAGGAGCACGCTGCCGACGAGCGCTCGGGGAAGGTTCCTGCTCGGCTCCTTGATCTCACCCGCGACGGTCGTGATCTTCACGAAGCCGAGATAGGAGACGAACACGAGTGCGGTTCCGGGGAGAATGGCTCCAGTCCCTTCCGGTGTAAACGGCGTCAACGTCGAGAGATCGGCCGAGAACGCACCAAGAACGGTGAAGACGGCGAGGATGCCGAGCAGACCGAAGACGATGACGTTCTGGATCCGCCCCGTCTCCTCGGTCGAGAGATAGTTGACGCCGATGAAGATCGCGCCCCCCAGGAGGCCGCCGAGCTGTGCCTCGCTCAACGCGAGCGGGCCGACGGTGAGCGTCGGCGGGGTGAAAAAGAACGCCACCAGCAGCCCGAGATAGCTCCCGAAGCCGATGACGTAAAAGGCCGACGCGAAGGCGAGTCCGAGCCAGTTGCCGAAGCCGGCGATCGAACCGTAGAGCGGCCCGAGCCCCTTGTTGATGAAGTGGTAGCTTCCACCCGCCCGAGGCATCGCGGTCGCGAGTTCGCTCGCCGACAGCGCCGTCAGTAGCGCGATCAGGCCGCCGATCACGAACGACAGCGCGATCGCCGGACCCGCCACGCCGGCTGCCGGTCCCGGAAGGACGAAGATACCGGCGCCGATCATCGTTCCGACGCCGATCATCAACGCCTCGGTGAATCCGAGTGTCCGCTCGAGCTCCGACTGTACCCCCATTGTCGCCCCATCGTGAGCGAGCGGTATAATAGGTCCGAAGGAGGCAGCGTATCGCGATTCGTCTCCGATCGAACCGACGGCGTCGTCGCCTCCATGGGAGCCTTCAATACGAAATGTTACCAAGACGCAGCTATGCAGACGATCGAACGAGCCGACGCGACGAAGTACGAGTTCGGCCGCGAGATGGAGCCGATACTGACCGTCGACCCCGGCGAGACGTTCGCCGTCGAGACGTGGGACGCGTTCGAGGGGGCGCTCTTCGAGCACGGGCTCGGAGAGTTCACGGCGGACGACGTGCCGAACCTACAGGCACCGCCGCCGGCGTTCGACGCCAACCCCGTCGCCGGGCCGATCTTCGTCGACGGGGCCGAGCGCGGCGACACGCTCGCTGTGACCGTCGAGTCGATCCGCCCGGAACGCGGCGTCACCACGACGCTGAAACCGTTTGGCAGCCTCGCCGGGCGGAGCGGCTGGGAGGAGTGCCAGACCAACTTCGCCCACGAGGTCGAGCTGAAACCGGGGCCGAGTGGGACGACTGCCGACGGCACCGCGGAGCTATCGCTCGGCGAACACGAGTGGCGCTGGCCGCTGAATCCACACATTGGGACGATCGCCACCGCACCCGGGCGGACCGTCCAGGATTCGGTGACATCGCAGGGGCCGTGGGGCGGCAACATGGACGTTCGGGACCTCGGTCAGGGATCGACCGTCTATCTGAGTTCGTACAACGAGGGCGGACTGCTCTTCGTCGGCGACGTTCACGCCTCACAGAGCGATTCGGAGTACACCGGAATCGCGGTCGAATCGATCGCGGAGATCGAACTCAGCGTCGACGTCGTCGACACCTCCGTCCCGTGCGTCTTCCGCATCGAGGACGACGACGCGATCATCCACGTCGATTCAGCGAAAAACGCCGGCACGCTCGAGGACGCGGTGAACAACTGCTTCGAAGCGATGATGACCGAACTCGTCGATCGACACGACCTCCAAAAGCGGGAGGCGTACGTGTTGATGAGTGTCAACCCCGCGATCACGGTTCGGCTCTACCAGTTCGTCCACCCCGGATTCGCGACGGTCGGTGTGAAGCTCGACAAGGCGTTCTTCGATCAGTACGAGACGTAGCCACCCCCGGTCAGTTCGCGGAGACGATCTCGACGACTGCCCGGTGGTCGAGTTCGGTGTCGGCGCCGATCTGCCGGTTCGTGCGGCAGTCGATCGCGTGGAGGAAACCGTCACCGATGTCGGTGTGCAACGAGTAGGCGAACGATTCCGCAGTCGCCGACTCGGGGAGCAAAAAGCAGTCCCGGAACGGTCCTTTGCTCCAGTCGCCGCTCGCAGTTCCGGGGAACACCGCTTTCAAATCGAGCTCCTCGAACAGCGCGGTTTCGAGAGCCCGCTGGACGCCGGTCTCGCCGTACTCCTCGAGGAACGCCCGAATCCGTTCGAGACCGGCCCGTTGCTCCTCGGAGAGGTCGCCGACGATATCGAACTCGTCGTCGCCGGGGCGGTAGTCGACGGCACCGCCCTCCGCAGCCGCTTTGAGCGCCTTCTCGGCGTGGGCGCTGACGGGGACGACCGTCAGGTGGTCGTACGCCGGATCGTCGGCGACGGCCGCGAAGTTCTCCCGGGCAGCTTCGGTATCCATCTTGTTCGCCGCGACGACCATCGGCTTGGTCCGCTTGCGGATCTCCCGAGCGAGTTCGAACCGGTCGTCGTCGTCCCACGTCTCCGGATCGAGTTCGAGTCCGAGCGCGAGCACGATCCGCTTGATCTCGTCTTTGTTCGTTCGGAAAGCGCTCATCTGTTCGGCGAGCACGGATTCGACCGTGATCTCGTCACCGGGGTTCGGGCCCTGGTACGTCGAATCGAAGGCGTCGATTCCCTTCTCGAGGATCCCGAGATACCACATGTCGAGCTCCTCCTCGAGGAAGTCGATGTCGTCCCGAGGGTCGTGATCCTCGGTCGGTTCGCCCTCGGCGTCGGTCGTTCCGGAGAAGTCGACGACGTGGACCAGCACGTCCGCCTCGTTGAGATCCGTCAAGAACTGGTTTCCGAGCCCCTTCCCCTCGTGAGCGCCGGGAATCAACCCGGCTACGTCGACGAGTTTCGTCGGGACGTAGCGGTGACCGTCGGTGCAGTAACCGTGGTTCGGCTCGCATCGCTCGTCGAACTCCGGTGCCGCACAGTCGATACCGACGTACGCCTCGCCGACAGCCGGGTCGATCGTCGTGAACGGGTACGCGCCCTCGGGCACGTCGTTCATCGTCGCAGCGTTGAAGAACGTCGACTTCCCTACGGAGGGTTTGCCGACGAGACCGATCCGATAACTCATTGGTTCCGTTCCGGCGGTGGAGCGTTTACCGCTTTCTACCTCGAACGACCGTGCCGTATGCTACATTTCGGCACGCGATAATGTCGAGCGAATCGCCAACACGTTCGAGAGATCCGAGAGCCGACTACCGAGGGCTCAAGTTTCGTGGAACCGTAGACGACGTATGACCGCCGCGACGGCCGAGACGTGGACCGACGACGAGGGATGGAACCACGCCGTTGCGGCCCCGAACGGCGTCGAACTGCACTACGTCACCGCCGGGCCCGCCGACGGAACGCCGGTCGTGATGCTACACGGCTTTCCGGAGTGTTGGTGGGCGTGGCACCGTCACATCGATCGGTTGGCCGACGAATTTCGCCTCATCGTGCCGGACATGCGCGGCTACAACAGATCCGAGAAGCCGTTCGAGGTGCGTCGCTACCGCCTCACGGAGCTTTCGGGCGACGTCGCCGGACTGATCGGCGCCGAGGGGTACGAGTCGGCCCACGTCGTCGGTCACGACTGGGGCGGCTTCGTCGGTTTTGGAACCGCCCTCCAGCATCCGAACCGGATCGATCGACTCGTCGTGCTCAACGCGCCGTACCCCGGTGCCTTCCGAACGCAGCTCACGCTCAAACAGGCGGTACGGTCGTGGTACGCCGGCTTCTTCCAGCTTCCCGCCGTTCCGGAGCGACTGCTCGCCGCCAACGACTTCGCCGCGCTCGAGCGGATTCTCCGGGACGATCCCGAACCGGGAACGTACACCGACGCGGATATCGAACGGTACAAACGTGCGTGGCGACGGGACGGAGCGATCCGCGCGATGATCGACTACTACCGCGCGTTCGGCCGAGAGAACGTGCGACGACTCTGGCGGAACGAGTGGAATGCTGGCCGTCGAGTCCGCGCCGAGACCCTCGTGCTGTGGGGCGAGCGGGACCGTGCGCTTGAGCCACACGTTCCGAACGTGATCCAGCGGGAGCTCGAGCGCGTCTCAGTCGAACATTACCCCGACGCGAGCCACTGGATCCACGCCGAGCGACCGGACGCGACCGCAGCCGAGATCAGGGCGTTCCTTTCGGCACCGTAACCGCCTCCCGGAGGTCGAGGGCACGCTCGAACTCGTCGCGCCGATCCAGCGTCGATCCGAGCCCGAGCAGGTGTTCCTCGTGCGCCCGGCGTATCGCGTCGGCCTCCCGCTCGTGGAAGCCGAGTTCCTCGGCGATCGACGCCCAGTGGCCCCGTTCGACCAGAAAGACCGCGGTTTCCTCGTCCTCGTGAACGCATTCGTAGCTGCGCCGGTACTCCTCGAGCCGCTCGGTCAGCGACGTGGCGGCACGCTCGACGAGCGGCGGAAGCCGTTCGCCGGCGATGCTCGCCTTCGCAGCCGCGAGCACGAGCGCACGCCCGTCGAGCGATCCGGAACTCATCCCCCGGCGCGGATCGCCTTCCGGGCGAACGCCTCGATCACGGGGCCGAGAGCGTCCTCGTCGCCCTCGAATCGGACGGTGACCTCCGTGAGCGTGATCGATCCAGCGACGTCGACCGACTCCGAGGACAGCGACGCCGACCAGCCGTCGCCCTCGATTCGATCCTCGTCGATCCGCTCGCCGCCGACGTTCTCGAGGTAGTGGGCGGCGAGCCGCTTGGAGATGCCCCGGAACTGCCGTTCGACGCGCATCAGCCGCCCGCGACCGGCGGGAAGACGCTCACGGAGTCGCCCTCCGAGAGCGGCGTCGCCGTCCCCTCGATGTGAAGCACTTCGCGACCGTTCTTCAGCACCGAGAGCTGTGGCCGGATATCGCCGTCCTCGTCGAGCAGTTCGCCGGCGAGTTCCGGGAACTCGGACTCGATTGCCGCGAGGACGTCGCCGACGGTGGTCCCGTCGTCGAACTCCCGCGTGATGCTCTTCTCACCGACCGCCGCTCGGAACGTCGCGAAGAACCGAAGCTCCAACTCCATGGATACCGCTTCGTCCGCCGACGTCATAAATCGGACAGCCGAATACCGTCGTCGACCAGCCGCGCGTTGCGCTCCCGTTCGAGTTCGTCCGCGAGCCACTCGTACTCGTACAGCTGAGCGATGAGGTCCGCGTAGAGGTTCCGCCACGCGATCGCGTAGATCGGTGACTGGCCCCACGCCCGGAGTTCGGGGACGAATTCGTCGAATCGCTCGCCGCGGGCCTCGAAGTGTTCGATGACGTCGAGCAAACTGGCGGCAGCCTCGCCACGGTCGTCGGCGTCGGCGAGTAGGCTGTTGAGCTTCGATTCGTATCCCTCGACGGCCCGCTGCATGTCTTGGGCCGCAGCCTCGCTCTCCTCCGGGAGCGATTCGAGAAGCGGTCGAGGAACGCCGAGTGAGATTTCCTCCATACGGAGACGAGGAGGGCCGCGGGGAAAAAGCCAACCCTACGATCGAACGAACTGGCAACGAGCGCGGGGGACACGTGGAGTTAACATCGAGCGTACAGCGGGGTATACTGTGGTCTCGTTCGCGTCGCTCGTCGGGGAGAACGCCGAAGTACTGGAGGAACGGTCGTTCCAGCTGTTATTGCTCGCGAACGTCATGCCACCGCTCGGCTCGGCACTCATGTCGCCGGTGCTGGATTCGCTTCTCGACCCGTTCGGCGCGTCGGCGGCCAACATCGGACTGATGATGTCGGCGTTCACCGCCCCGGCGATCGTCATGATCCCGATCGCGGGAGTCATCGCCGATCGGTACGGCCGCCGGCCCGTCATCCTCGTCGGGCTCCTCCTGTTCGGTGTGGCCGGCACCGCGATCGCGCTGACGACCAGCTTTCGGGTCGCGTTGGCGCTCCGGTTCCTGCAGGGAATCGGCTTCGCCGCACTCACGCCGATCATCATCACCTCGATCGGCGACCTCTACACGGGGCCGAAGGAGGCGACCGCGCAGGGACTTCGGTTTACCGGCTCGGGGCTGGCACAGACGGTGTTCCCGCTCGCCGCGGGCGTCATGGTCGTGATGGCGTGGCAGTACCCGTTTTTCCTGTACGCGCTCGCGTTTCCCATCGCCGCAGTGATCTACCGCTACTTCGAGGAGCCGGTTGCCTCCGAGACCACCGACACCGACGACCGGCCGCTTTCCGAACAGCTCGAGAACCTGTGGGCGCTCGTCTCCCAGCGCCGCGCCGCCGCCATGGTCGTCGCGAGGGGGACGCCGAACATCGTCTGGATCGGCTTTCTCACGTACAACTCGATCATCGTCGTCGAGCTCATGGACGGGACGCCTGCGCAGGCCGGCGTCCTCGCGGCACTTGGGAGCCTCAGCTACGCGATCTCGGCGACGCAGGCGGGGCGTATCACCGCGACGTTCGACAGCCGACTCTATCCGCTCGTCGCGATGAACGTCGCCCTGGCCGGCGGGATCAGCGTCGTCTTCCTCACCGGATCGCTGTGGCTCGCCTACCTCGGCATTTCGATGATGGGAATCGGCTTCGGGGTACTCCTCTCGCTTTACCGAAGCATCATCACGAACATGGCTCCGCCGTCGCTCCGTGGCGGTTTGGTGAGCCTCGGTGAGGGGATGGGTCGAGTCACCTCGACGGCGACGCCGATCGCGATGGGTATTGGAATCGCCGTCTCGACCCCGTACGTCGGCTTCGGAGCGTCGGTACAGCTCGTCGGGATCGTGACGAGCCTGCTCGCGGCAGCCGTCGGAATCGCCTGTCTGCTCGTTCTCAGCGCCGCCCCGCCGATCCGGGCAGTCGACTACCGCTCGACGGAGTGACGGACGTCGACGGCGATACCGCGCGTCGATTCGACCATCGCGGCGCCGTGGGACGCCGCGCGCCCGACGCCGAACGCCCTCGGTCCCTCGAAGACGACCTCGTCACCGGGTCTGATCGACTGATCCGCGTCGAGAACGCCCGGAGCGAGGACGCTCCCGCTCGGCACGAAGCCGTCGATCTCGACCCGTTTCGCCGGGACGTCGCTGTCGACCCACGCCCGTCCGCCGGCCAGCGTCAGCGACAGCGTCCCGTACTGCGGCACCATCGTCGCGAGATGAGTTCCGTCGGCGTCACGGACCCTGAGCGAGGGGTATCGACCCTCCGTCTCCGCGGCTGCGAAGAGCTCGTCGCCGGCCGCGTCGCCGAACTGGAAGTCCGCGATCGACCGCACAGTCGCCGCCTCGCGTTCGGATTTCAGATAGCTCGACTCACCGGAGAGCGCGTCGTCGAGTGCGGCCAGCGAGTCGTCGGTGGTCGGATGATCCTCGACGGTGTATTCGAACTCGATTTCCGCGGCTTCGGCGGCCCGCTCACAGATCTCCCGATAGCCACCGGGCGGGACGTGTGCGACGTGGCGGTCGTAGTCGGCGCGATCGAGATATCGCGCAAGTATCGCGGCGACGAACTCGATCTCGGTTTCGGACCACTGGCCCGTGACGACGCTATCGTAGTGTTGAGCCGGATACGTCGTCTCCAGCTCGTTGGGGACGACGCCGATCGGCGAGGTCATCGAAACGATGTGACCGCGATAGCCGATCGCTCGCGAGAACTGCCGGTGGCTCTGGGAGTCGCTGTACGGTTTGCGGGCCGAACACGGCACCAACACGAGCGGTGCGTCGAGCCGGCGGCGATACCGGCTCGTCACACGGTCGGCGAACCGCTGGATTTCGACGCGACGGAGCGAGTCGTCGCTCGCGGCCAGCAGCTCGCCGCGCCGGAAGACGGGCGTTCGCTCCTCGAGATAGCCGTACTGCCGGTCGAGTCGACGGAACGTGGCAGTGAGCCACGCTTCGTGTCGCGCCTGGCCCTCGATGTAGTCGCGAAGTCGCCCGTCCGCGATCCGGCGTCGAACGGTCGCGAGCGCAGCCCCGAGCGCGTTGGCGTTGTGGTCGGCACAGTCGGCGCGGTCGAACGACTCGAGCGGTTGCGCACAGGCTCGACAGGGACAGGGAAGTTCGTCGAGATCCTCGAGGAACGCTTCCCCGTCGGTCGTCAGATAGAACCCCTCAAGCCCCCGCACACGGGCGCGCTTCTCGTCGACGAGGTCGACACCGGCGTACACCAGTGTACCGACGTTGGCGGGCGTGGCGACGCCGGAGAGATACAGCGCCGTGTCGTCGGGGATCGCCTCTCGAACGTCGACGATCGCCTCGCAGAACGCCTCGGCGTGGCCGACGTATCCCGGCGCCCCCGCGAGCACGTAGGCGTCGGCACCGTAGTTCGCGGCCGTCTCCGGCGAGATTACCGCCGCGGACGGATACGCCACGTCCGGATACTCACCGGCGAACGCCTCGGCGACGCGCTCGTCAGTCCCCGGGGGGAACGCCCGGTGGGGGAGGATCGTCAGTGCCGATTCGTCGCCGTCGGGACGCTCCCGCCCCTCGTGCCACCGGCTGCCGACGTCCACGACGATGTCGTCGACGGTGGCCGGAGTCCGGCGCGGCTCCGAGAGGCGAAGTTCGCCGCGACGAGCGGCACCGTCGCGCTCGTGAACCTCGAAGTGGTCGGTCATGCCTTCCCCTCCCCGTCGCCGGCGTAACCGTCCTTCGGTTCCTCACCCAGCCGATACTGTCCGACGCCGTCCGGGAGCGTCCCGAGAACGGCGTCGGGCCACCGCCAGTGGGCGACGGTGAACGTGACGTCCGGGTTCGCCGCCACCAGTCGGCGAACGCCCGCTGCCGCGGCCTCGTAGGCAGCCCGATCGAGGCGTTCGGGCAACTCCGCCGTCAGCGGGTAGCTGTCCGACAGCGCCGGCGGGTACGGCCCGAACGGTGGCCGGAGCCGCCACGTCTCGTCGTATCGCTCGTTGGCCTCGCCCTCCGAGAGGAGGACGCTCTCGCCGTCGACTGCGAGCCGCGAGAGCCGCTCGTGGTGGCGTCGCACTTCGGGACGGCGAGCCGACTCAGTGGAGAGATAGAAGAACGATCCCTTCGAGACGGGATCGCCGGCCTCCAGCTGCTCGGCGCCCGCGTCGAGCAGCGCCCGGTAGCCGTCGAGCATCGCCGGGTGACCGCGGGCTCGACGCTCGACGAGTTCCAGCAAGTTCCCCCGCCGGATCGCCTGCTTGATCCGCCGGATCTCCTCGTAGCTGACGTGGAGGTTGTGCTCGGCGAGCCGCCGCTCGCGGCGCTCGTCGTCCAGCCCTCGAAGTTCACTCGCCGTGTGGTCCGCACAGACGGGACACGAGCAGGGGAGGTAGTCGAGTTCGTCGAGCTGTTCGGTTCCGGAGACGGTGAGATACCGATCGTCGCGAGCATACAGCGCGTAGGCGGCCGAGTCGAAGAGGTCACATCCGGCTGCGACTGCGAGCGCGAACATCATCGGATGACCGGCGCCGAAGAGATGTACCGGCGCGTCCACACCCAACCCTCGCTTGGCGGCGAGGATCGTCTCGACCATCTCGGCGTACCGATAACCGTTCATCAGTGGAACGACGGCGCCGATCGGTAAGACGTCCAGCGAGGTTCCGTAGGCGTGTCTCGCCGCAGCCTCCCGCAGCTCCGGATACGTCGATCCCTGTACCGGCGCGTTGACGAGCATCTCGCCGACGTCGACCGCCTCGGCGCGTTCGAGCCGTTTTCGGGTGGTCGCGAGCTCCGACTCGGCCCGCTCGCGGGAGACGTCCGGCGGGGTCGGAATGTCGATCGGCGTTCCGATGTCGGAGCCGATGTCCCGCTGGAAACGGAGGATCTCCTCGTTCGTGACGCTGATCTCGCCGTACTCCGAGAGCTGGAACGATCCCGAGTCGGTCATGATCGCTCCGGAGAACTCGAGCAGATCGTGGAGCCCCTCCTCGAGTGCCCGCTCGCGGAACTGCTCGCTCTTGTAAAAGATGTAGCCGTTCGTGATGAGGATCTCGGCGCCGAACGCCGACTCGAGCGTCGCGGGCTCGATCGTCCGGAGGTGTGGGTTGATGACCGGAAGGAGTGCCGGCGTCTCGACGGTCGTGTCCGCTCGCGGCACGTCGAGTTCGCCGATCCTGCCCGCGACGTCGACGTCCCGGAGTTCGAAGACCTCACGCATTACCACGGCTTGCCTACCGGCGGCGGTAAGGGTTGCGTTCGCCGACCGCCGACACGCCTTTGTACGCGCCGCACTCACCGCCGGCTATGACGATGGAGTGGCGACTGTTCGCCAATCTCGCGGAAACCGCCGGCGAAAAGCGCGTCGAAGTCGACATCGAACCGGGAGCGACGTTCGGGGACGCAGTCGACGCACTCCTCGCAGAGCACCCGGAGCTGCACGACGAGGTGTTCGACGAGGACGGCGACCTCCACGACCACGTTCGCGTCCTCCTGAACGACAGCGACCCCTTCGTCACTCGCGAGGGGTTCGACACCGTCATCGAGGAGGAAGACACTCTGGCGCTGTTTCCACCCGTCAGCGGCGGAAAGGTACAGTAGCTGTTTGATCCTACAGAAGGCACTCCCCCACTGATCCCTTCCCGTCGGGTATGACCGACAGACGAACCGTCCTCAGTGCGGCCGGCCTGGCCGCCCTCGGCAGCCTGGCGGGCTGCCTGGACCGCGGTAGAGGCAACGGGAACGGTGGGCCGCCCGGCGATGGTGGCGACGATACCGGCGTCGCGGGGTACGGCGTCGCCCAGTACCTCGTGAGCAGTTCGCTTCCGCGGTGGCGCCAGGCCGACGATCCCGGCCGCGTCGTCGTGATCGACAGCGAAGAGCGGGCGGGAGCAGTATTCAGGGACGACGTCCCCGAGGAACGCCGCGACGAGGTCGCCGAACTCATCGACGGGATCGACTACGACGAGTCCGTGCTGCTCCTGATCGAGACTGTCGGTCCGAACACCTGCTACAACGAGGTCGACGCCGGGAACTTCCGCGTCGAGGACGGGCGCCTCCGTGGCGACGCCGAGGCGGTCGATACCAGCGACGACGACGAGGCCTGCGGCGAGGCCGTCACGTTCCCCTCGGCAGTCGCCCGCGTCGATTTCGCCGACGAGCGGGTGACCGACGTCGAGCTGTCGGTCACCGACGGTTGGGACGAGACGTCGGTGATCGAGGCGACCGCGACGGATCCGCTATCACCCGACCCGGCAGATCTGGAGGGATACGTCCGCCCCGAGGCGGAGCCAGAACCGATCGCCCCCCTGGAATGCGACGACGAGGGGTTCGAACGCCACGAGCCCTGGTTCGACGAGGACGACGTCGTCTACGGTGAGTTCGAAGAGGACGGCGAACCGACGCTCGCACTCCGGGTCGCCGAGACGGAATACGAGCGCGGCGACACCGTCGAGATCCGCCTGACGAACGTCACGGACCGGCTGGTCGACACCGGGAATCGCCACCGGTACAACCTTCAGGTCTACACGGATGACGGATGGCAGGAGCTCCGCGGATGGGACGGCGTCGACCCACAGCCCTTACCGGACGATGCGATTCGGCACCGGCCGAACGAGGGCTTCGAGTGGTCGCTGGCCCTGACCGAGGCGGGTCTCGTCGAGGATCACCTCAACGCGGACGCTCTCACGGTCTGTCCGGACCTCCCGAGCGGCCGCTACCGGTTCGCCTATCACGGCGTCATCGGCGACGCCGCCGTGGCAGTCGCCTTCGACGTCGCGTAGTCGCGACCGAGCTGTTTTGACCGCGCCGGCCCAATCTGATCGGAGATGACCGACCACGTCCGACTCGGCCTGACGGGCGACGTCATGCTCGGCCGGAAAGTCGACGAACACCAGCGAAGCCGACCGCCGGCGGCCGTCTGGGGGAATCTCCTCGACAGCTTGCACGCCCTGGACGGACTGCTGATCAACCTGGAGTGCTGTCTGTCGACCCGTGGCAAACCCTGGCGACGCACGTACCGACGGTTCCACTTCCGTGCCGACCCCGACTGGGCCGTACCCGCCCTCGAAGCCGCCGGCGTCGACTGCTGTTCGCTGGCGAACAACCACGTCCTCGACTACGAGGTGCCCGCCCTGGATGACACCCTCGACGTTCTCGACGAGGCAGGGATCGCCCGCGCCGGTGCCGGGCGCGATCTGGACGCGGCGCTCGATCCCGCGACGTTCGCGGCCGGCGACCTCGACGTCGCGGTCGTCGCCTTCACCGACAACACACCCGAATACGGCGCCGGCGAGGGCAAGCCGGGAACCGCACACGTCGAGATCGACGTCGACGACGAGCGAACTCGAGAGCGCGTCACCGAGGCACTGTCCCGAGCGAAGGCGACCGACCCCGACGTCCTTGTCGCCACGCTACACTGGGGGCCGAACATGGTGACCGAACCGCCCGGGTCGTTCGAGGCGTTCGGCCGGTGGCTCGCCGACCGCGGCGTCGACCTCGTCCACGGCCACAGCGCCCACATCCTCCAGGGAATCGAGATCCACGACGGGACGCCGATCATCTACGACACGGGCGACTTCGTGGACGACTACGCCGTCGATCGCGACCGCAGAAACGATCGGAGCTTCCTCATCGAGTGTCGCGCCGACGCCGACGGGACGCTTCGGGAACTCCAGTTACTCCCGGTCGAGATCTACGACTACAGCGTCAACCGGGCGGATCGGCGGGTCGCCGAGTGGTGTCGCGACCGGATTCGAGAACTCTGCGAACCGTACGGCACCGATTTCGAACGGGACGGCGAGGCGCTGATCCTGTCGCTTTGAGCGCCGGTCGGCGTCGTCGCTCTCGCTACGTCCAGGGCACCGACCGCTCCTGGAGTTCGCCCTCAAGCGAACGTCCCATCGTCTCCTCGACGGCCTCGACGTTCGCGAGTGCCCACATAAGCTTGACGTAGGCGGTCTCGGGGAGCGTGTCCCCCGCTTCGACGACGCCGGCGTCAAGCAGGTCGCGACCGGTGTCGTAGACGCGATCGCAGACCCGTCCCTCGATGCACTGACTGGTCATGACGACCGTCGTTCCGTCGTCGACGAGGGATTCGATCCGATCGATCCAGTCGGTGTTGACGTGACCGAGTCCGGTTCCCTCGATGACAAGGCCCGAAGCGCCCTCGACGGCGTCGAGGAACGACGGATCCATCCCGGGGACGAACTTCACGAGTTCGACGTTCCGATCGAGCCCGTCGTCGAGATCGAGATCGCCGCCGCGCGGAGCCGGTTCTCGCCGGAACGACACCTCGCCGCTCTCCCACTCGACGACGCCGAGCGGTTCCGCGCCGACGGTTTCGAAGGCGTCACGTCGGGAGGTGTGGTTCTTCCGGACGCGCGTCCCGCGGTGGAGCGCACAGTAGTCGTCCGATTCGCTCGCGTGCATGCAGACGAGCGTCTCGGCGTGGTCCGCCGTGGCTGCCTCGACTGCACAGACGGCGTTCATCACGTTGTCCGAGGAGGGCCGATCCGCCGACCGCTGGCTCCCGGTGAAGACGATCGGGACCGGCGACTCGAGCATGAACGACAGCGCCGCCGCGGAGTACTGCATCGTATCAGTGCCGTGCATGACGACGACGCCGTCGGCACCGTCTTCGATCTCCTCGTGGACCGCCGCGGCGAGTTCTATCCAGACGTCCGGCGTCATGTTCTCCGAGAGGATGTTCGCGACGACGCGACCGCGGTAGTTCGCCCGCCCGGCGAGTTCTGGGACCGCCCGCAGGACGTCCTCGGCGTCGAACTGAGCGGTCACCGCGCCGGTCCGGTAGTCGACCGTCGAGGCGATCGTTCCGCCGGTCGAAATGAGTGCGACCGTCGGCAGCGCCTCGTCGAAGGTTATCTCGGAGGTGCCGTCGCCGCCGGCGGCGTCCTCGACGTCGTAGCTCTCGGTTTCGACCACGTCGACTGTCGCCGCCTCGCGGTCGACGCCGACGTTGTAGCCGCCGTCGAGTTTGACGACGAGATGATCGGCCGTCGAGGACGGCATGAGAACGCCCTCGTAGCTCGTGGCGGCGCGATCGACGTGCACGCGATCCCCGGGGTTCATGCCCGCGGCTACCGCGCCGACGGACTTGAAACCCACTTTTCGGATCGCGGACGCCGAAAGACCGATTGCCGTCGCGGCCGATTCCCACCTATGAGCGACGAGCGGTCACGAACCGTCGATCGCGGACGGTCCGGTTCGACGGGCGACGTCTCCGGATCGGAGTTCGACATCGAAACCGGCGTCGACGAGCGCGACGTCGACGCGGCGAGCGGCGGACTCCGGAGCCGAGTCGGGTCGCGGGCGAGTCAACTGTTCTCCCCGAGGTATTTCGTCGCCGCGTTGCTTCTCACGGCCGGGGGGCTGTTCGCGGCAAACGCGCTCGTCCCGCTCCCGCTCTCCGGGCTGGTCGGCGTCTTCGTCGCGACGTTCGCGTTCGGGCTCGTCGCGAGCGAGAGCCGCTACGCGGAGGCCACGATCGCCGGCGGAGCGGTCGTCGGGGCGAGCGTACTGCTGGATTACCTCGTCGTCTCCGTCCTCGGCGGCTTCGGACTCCCGCTGGTCGCGATCGGTGCGCTCGCCGGCGGCGCCGTCGCGGCGCTAGGGACGTACTTCGGACGCGACCTCCGAGCCGGGCTGACGCGGGATATTTAACCGAGCCGCCACAGCTCCCCGTCCCGTTCGACGACGCCGTGGGTAGCGAGCCTCTCGAGCGCGTCGGCGACGACGTTCGGCGGTGCGTCGACGCGTCGCGAGAGCGCCTCTTTCGTGGCGGGTTCGTTCGCGAGTATCCGGATGAGTTCGGCGTAGAACCGGCCGTCGAGACCCTCGAAACGAGTGCTGATCTCGTCGAGCGTCTCCGTGATCCGACTCTGCACCCACCGCTGAGCGATCGAGAGCTCGTTCTCGAGCCGCTCGAGTCGTCGGAGATCGGCGGCCAACTCACCGAGATTCGAGTCGGCGTCCGTCGCACGACGGTCGAGGTTCACCGAGAGGTGTCGACAGGTCGTGATGTCGAGGTTCGGCGACGCCGAGTAGGCGCTCTTGGTCCCGAAGTCGTACGGCGAGACGCTCACCTCCAGCCGGAAGTTTCGGGCGATCGAAAAATACTTTCGTCGACCGTCGTCGACGTGTGATTCGACCAGTCCCGCCTCCTCCAGCTTCCGGAGGTGATCGATAACCGCCTTCGGACTCACGCCGAGGTACTCACTGATTTCGGTCACGTAGCAGGGTTTCCGTGCGAGCAACCGCAGGATCCGCCTGCGGTTCTCGTTCCCCAGAAGATCGAGTAGAGCGGCCGAGTCCATCAACGGCTACTTCGGTCTCTGAAGAAAAAAGGGTGACGCGCCTCAGTCGTCCAGCTCGTCGTCGTCCAGCTCCTCTTCCAGATCGTCGTCGGGGATGTCGTCGTCGTCCAACTCGTCGTCGGAGTCGTCCGGTCGTTCGCCCTCGCCGGGAGCGTCGACGGGCGAGTCGCCGCCGGGAGCGGCCGACTCGTTCGAGCGGTCAGGACCGTTCGCGCCAGGGCGCTCCGACTGACCCGGAGATGCGTCACCCGGTCCCGCGAACGAACCCGAGCCGTTTCCCGGAACTACCCGCTCGGCCGGTCCGCCGCGAATGCCACGAGCACGGTCCCGAACGTCGGCGATCCGATCGCGGTCGACACCGGCTTCGTCGGCGACAGTGACTGTGGCGTTCGCCGAGCGTTCGAGCCCGGCAGCTTCGACCCCGAGTCGAACGGCGAGCGCTCGATCGCGGGGCGTCGCGTTGGCGGGATCGGTGACGATCGTCGCGTTCAGTTCCTCGAGCCGGTCGGCCCGCTGTTCGAGCCGTTCAGCCCGAGCCTCGATGAGCGCCTCGAGTTCGTCGGGGGCGTCGGTGCGCTCGAGCGCCGCTCCGAACATCCGCTCGTCGACGTCGGTCTCGGTTTCGGCGGCACTCGCCTGCATGAACGAGGAGACGGAGTCGCCGAACGCCCCATCGTTCGCCTCCTCGTCAGTCTCGTCGTCGTTTACCGCGGCGCCGGCGCCGAGACCGACGGCGGTGACCAACAGGAGAGCGATCACGAGCACGGTCGGCTTCATACGAGACGGTATGAACACCCACCACCTAAAAATGCAGTCGTCGTTCGTACAGTTCACGGCCGCCTGAAATCGAACCACACAGTCCAAGAGCGTTCAAAAAGTCCTCTCAGACCGTAAAAGAGGTCGCCGAAGCACGATCCCTCAGGGTCGAACCGTCGCAGCGAAAAACCGCATGATTGCACGGCAACAAAAGCGTCTCGCCAAACGCTTATGTATGTCAACGACCCACATGGTAGTAGCGGCATGTTCGAACAGTTCTCAAGCGGCTACTATCTGGGTCGACTGTACGTCGAACCCCACGACGGTGACTGCGCGGTGATGCACCGCGACGACCACCAGCGGGTCAACGAACAGCTGTACGACGACGAATCCCACCCGCTCGTCATGAAGGTCGGGTCGGCGCACATATCCGTCCACGGCGCCGACGGCGTCCCGGGTCGAACGCTCGCGATGCCCGAACCGGCACTCGACGCTGCCGGGATCGACCACCCACCGACGCTCAGCGAGGTACTGCTGGCGAAGGCCGATCGCGCGGCACAGCTGCTCGACGTCACCGACCCCACCGGTTTTTAGGGGCGGCGGTACGTCCCTCCGCCGATGCTCGACGACCTCCTCGGACGGACGGAGCTGAAAGAGCGGATCGCGGCGCTGGAGGACGAACGCGACAGCTTGCAGGCTCGCATGGAGGCCGAAGGCGAACGGCGACGCGACGCCGTCCGTGCCAGACAGGAGGCCGAGGAGTGCGTCAACCGTCTCGAGGACCGAATCGCGGATCTCGAAGGACGCCTCGACCGAACCGACGACGCCGTCGACCTCGAGTTCCGACACCGCGAGACGATCTCCGGGCGGCGAGCCGAGCGGGTCGTCGCTCGCCTCGAGTCGTTCGCGGGCGATCCCGAGTCCGTCTGTACAGCCTTTCTCGACGGCGACGTCCCGGCGGAGCTCGAAGAGCTGCTCGGCAGCCGGACGGCGCTGCTCCGCCGAGCGATGCCGTGTCTCGTCGTCGTCGACGACGCCGGCCTGCTCGCGACGGCGCTCCGAGCGCCGGTCCCCCCGGAACCCTTCCTCGAGTGGAACGACGCCCCCACGATCGAACGAGCGTGGTTTCTCCCGACCGGCCGCTTCGCGCTCGCGCTCGTTCGATCTGATACGTTCGCGTTCGGCGTCTACGAGGGCGACGAGCGCGTCGAGTTCGAGGGGTTCGAAAGCGACGTCAAGAGCGATCACTCGAAGGGCGGGTTCTCGCAGGCGCGGTTCGAACGACTGCGGGACGAGCAGATCGCCGACCACGTCGAACGGTGTGAAGCGGCGCTCGCCGACGCACCGGATCCACTCTACGTGGTCGGCGATCGTCGCCTGATCCGCGAGTTCGACGGGAGGGCAGCGAAAACGGCGGCCGTCGACGCGACCGGCGCCCCGGAGCACGCACTCGAGGACGCGTTCGACGATTTCTGGACGGGGCGTCTCTACGGACTGTAGCGATCGGCTTCCGAGAGGGTTTAAGCGATAGGGAGACGTTTCGCCGGTATGCGCGTAGCAATCCTCGCACACGAAAAGTTCCCCGACGGGGCGAAGACCGCCGTCGGCGTGATCCGATACGGCGATCAGGACGTCGTCGCCGTCCTGGACCGAGAGGCAGCCGGAACGACGGTCGACGAACACCTGCCGGACGTCGACTGCGATGCACCGGTCGTCGAGCGCGCCGCCGACGCGCCGGAGTTCGACGCCCTGCTCATCGGGATCGCACCGATCGGCGGCGGCTTCGAGGAGTCGTGGCGTCCGGACGTCCGCCACGCGATCGAGTCGGGCGCCGACGTCGTCGCCGGGCTCCACTACTTCCTCAACGACGACGAGGAGCTGAGCGAGCTCGCCGCCGAACACGGCGTCGAACTCCACGACGTCCGCAACCCACCGGACGACCTCACCGTCGCCGACGGCGTCGCTCGCGATCTGGACTGCGAGATCGTCCTCACGGTCGGAACTGACTGCTCGACCGGCAAGATGACGACCGCCCTCGAGATCGTCGACGCCGCCCGCGAGGCGGGGCTCGACGCCGGCTTCATCCCGACCGGACAGACGGGGATCATGATCGCCGGCTGGGGGATCCCCATCGACCGGACGATAAGTGACTTCACGAACGGTGCCGTCGAGCGCATGCTCAGGCAGAAAGCCGACGAGCACGACTACCTCGTCGTCGAGGGGCAGGGGAGCCTCTTCCACCCGGCGTACTCGGCGGTCACCTGTGGAATTCTCCACGGCGCGATGGCCGACTCGCTGGTGCTGTGTCACGATCCCGGACGGGAGACGATCGGTGGCTACGAGTCGTTCCCCATCCCCGATCCGGCCGAGGCAGTCGATCTCTACGAGACCGTCGGCTCGGCGATCGCACCGACGAGGGTCGTCGGCGGCGCGGTCAACACCTACGGGATGGAAGCCGACGCCGCGGCGGAAACCGTCGAGGCGTACGGCGAGGCGATCGGCGTGCCGGCGACGGACCCGGTTCGATACGGAGCCGACGACATCGTCTCGGAGCTATGAACTGCGGGTTCGAAACCGTCGAGCTACCGCTCGAAACGGCGTTTACGATCTCACGGGGGACGACGACGACCGCCGAGAACGTCGTCGTCACGATCGAACACGGTGGCGAAACCGGCTACGGCGCGGCATCGCCGTCGAGACATTACGGTGAGACGACGGCCACCGTCGAGGCGCTGCTTCCGGAGCTCCTCGACGTCGTCGAATCGGTCGGCGACCCGTTCGCACGGCGGGCGGTCCACGATCGGATGAGGATGATCGCTCGGGGGAACCCGTCGGCGAGAGCGGCTGTCGACATCGCGCTGTGGGATCTCGCAGGGAAACTGCTCGAGGAGCCGGTCTACCGACTGCTCGGGCTGTCACCGGACGAAACCGTTCCGACGTCGTTCACGATCGGGATCGACGACACCGAGGCGATGGCGAACCGCGCCGCCGAGGCCGCCGACGCCGGCTATCCGATCCTGAAGCTAAAGCTCGGTACCGATCGGGACGTCGAGATCGTCGAGGCGGTGCGGGAAGCCGCCCCGGAGGTCGTGATCCGCATCGACGCCAACGAGGCGTGGACGCCGAAGGAGGCGATCCGAAAGGCGGAGGGCCTCGCGGAGCTCGGCGTCGAGTTCGTCGAACAGCCGCTCCCCGCCTCCGACGAGGAGGGGCTGCGTCGTGTGTACGAGCGGTCGCCGCTCCCGATCGCCGCCGACGAGTCGTGTCTCACTGCCGACGACGTTCCGCGGATCGCCGACCGCTGCGACATCGCGAACCTGAAGCTGATGAAGACCGGTGGGATCACCCCCGCGCTCGAGTTGATCCACGCCGCCCGCGCCCACGATCTGGAGGTGATGTGCGGCTGCATGGTCGAGACGAACGCGGCGATCGCCGGCGGCGCACAGCTTCTCCCGCTTTTGGATTACGCCGATCTCGACGGCTCGCTGCTGCTCGCCGAGGATCCCTACGACGGCGTTCCGGTTTCGGACGGGCGATTCGACCTCTCCGCGATCGACCGCGGAACGGGCGTTTCGATCCGATAGCCCGGTACGGCTCCGAAGCTTTTTGCGGACGCCTCTCCACCCACCACGGGATGAAATACCACAGGTCGGAGCCGATCCGACACGTCGGCGCGCTGCCGACGATGGGGGCTGATCGATACGGATCGTCGATAGCCGTCGCACACCGGGGAACCGAGTACAGCTACGAGACGCTCGAGGATCGATCGAACCGCGTCGCGAACGTACTCGCCGGCGATGGGATCCGCGCCGGCGATCGGGTCGCCCTCTACGCCGAGAACTCGCTGCTGTTCGTCGAGACGCTGTTCGGGGTCGCGAAGGCCGGCGCCGTCACCGTGCCGCTGAACACGAGGATGGCACCCGATCGACTCCGGTACGTGCTCGAGGACGCCGACGCGACCGCGCTCGTCGCCTCCGAGGCGTTCGCCGACGACGCCGAGGCGCTGTCGAACGCGGTCGAGACCGTCTACACGCCAGCCGACGACGACGCCCGGGAGTACGACCTCCGCGGCGCGAGTTCCGAGTTCGAGCCACTCGAGCGAGCGTTCGACGACGTCGTGCTACAGTGTTACACCTCCGGGACGACCGGCGATCCGAAGGGGGTGTTGACGACCCACGAGAACGTGCTCACGACGGTGCAGTCGTATCTCTCCTTCGGCGGCGCCGATCCGGAGCGCGACGTCGCCCTCTGCGTGCTCCCGCTGTTTCACATGTACGGGCTCAGCGTCGTGCTGCTCGCGTCGCTGTACGCGGGACGATCCGTCGTGCTGGAGCGGGCGACCGATCCGGCCCGGCTTCTCGAGGCGATCACCGAATACGGGGTGACCAACTTCTCGGCGGTTCCGGTGATCTACGCGGAGATGGTCGCCGAACTCGAATCGGCACCGTCCGAGTACGACGTCTCCTCGATCGAGCGGCTGGGATGCGGCGCCGCACCGCTGGCCGACGATACGCGCCGACGGATCGAACTGGCGTTCGACACGCCGCTGCTCGAGGGGTGGGGGATGACCGAAACGACGCCGGCGGGAACGCGTTCGACGGTCTACGGCCCGAAGAAGGGCGCCGGCTGTATCGGCTATCCGCTCCCGAAGATCGAGATCAAACTCGTCGATCCGGAGAGCCGCGAGACGCGCGTCCCGACCGCCGTCGTGGATCCGAAATCCCCACGATCCTTCGAATCGTTCGGGATCGATCCCGACGACGACGAGCAGGTGACCGGCGAGATCGCCGTCCGCGGCCCGCAGGTGTTCGAGGGATACCACGGCCGTCCCGAACTGACGCGGGCCAGTTTCGACGACGACGGCTTCTTCTACACCGACGATATCGCCAGGATCGATCCCGACGGTGCCCTCTGGATGATAGATCGGGCCGACGACATGCTGATCGTCGGCGGCGAGAACGTCTACCCGGCGGCCGTCGAGGACGCGCTGTTCGAACACCCCGACGTTCGGGCCGCGGCCGTCGTCGGCGCACCACACGAAACGAAGGGCGAGGCGCCGGTGGCGTTCGTCGTTCCGGAGCCGAACGCGGAGCTCACCGAGCGGGAGCTCCGGGAGTTCGCCCTCGATCACGTCGCGAGCTACGCTCACCCCCGACGGGTGTTCTTCCTCGAGGAGCTCCCGCGCAGCGGCACGCGAAAGGTACAGCGGTTCAAACTGGAATCCGAACTCGACGAGCGGCTGGACGGGCCGCTGCGTTCGAGCGATCGACTGTAACCGTTCGATCCCACCGTCTCTTAACACTTATCCCGCGGCCTCGGCTTTTGGTTCGTATGAGCGATATCGTCGTTACGCTACCCGACGGCTCCGAACTCGAAATCGAGCGGGGGTCGACGGTCGAGGACGTGGCCTACGAGATCGGACCCGGTCTCGGTTCGGACACGGTTGCAGGCGTCGTCGACGGCGAACTGGTCGACAAGGACGAGCCGCTCGTCGACGACTGCGAGGTCGTGATC
>SKTU01000103.1 GCA_007122455.1 Haloarculaceae archaeon
AGCGAGGAGATAGAACGGTACGCCGAGGAGCTGAGCCTCTACGACAACGAGACCGGCCTCCAATACGCCCCGAAGGACGAGGAGGCGAAGTTCATCGCCCGGAACCTACCCATCATGCTCGACGGGGAGGCGACCGGCGACTAGGAGGTCTCGGGCTTCCGGGACCTCGAGCGGGTCGACACGAACAACGCCCGCGGCGGAATGTGTCTCGTGTTGGGGGAGGGGATCGCCCAGAAGGCACCGAAGATCCAGCGGTACACCTCCCAACTCGAGGAGGTCGACTGGCCGTGGCTGCAGGACCTCATCGACGGCAACTACGGCTCCGACGACGCAGATGAGGAGACGGACGACGACGAGGAGAAGACGTCACAGTCCGAGGAGGCGGACGAGCCGACGTCGCCCGCGGGGCCGCCGCGACCGAAGCGATCCGAGAAGTTCCTCAGGGATCTGATCGCCGGACGACCGGTGTTCGGCCATCCCTCGGAGGCCGGCGGGTTCCGGCTTCGCTACGGCCGGGCGCGGAATCACGGCTTCGCGACCGCCGGCGTCCACCCGGCGACGATGCATCTCGTCGACGACTTCCTCGCGACCGGAACCCAGATCAAGACCGAGCGACCGGGGAAGGCCGCGGGCGTCGTTCCGGTCGACACGATCGAGGGGCCGACGGTGCGGCTGGCGAACGGCGACGTGCGGCGCATCGACGATCCCGCCGAGGCGCTCGAAGTGCGAAACGGCGTCGAGCGGATCATCGACCTCGGGGAGTACCTCGTCAACTACGGCGAGTTCGTCGAGAACAACCACCCGCTCTCACCGGCCTCCTACACCGTCGAGTGGTGGGAGGGCGACATGGAGGCGGCCGGCGCCGACGTACAGGCCTGGCGGGACTCTCCGCGAATCGACCTCATGGATCCGGACACCGAACAGTTGCTCGAGTGGGCCGACGAGTACGACGCGCCGTTACATCCGACCCACACCTACCTGTGGCACGACATCGGCGTCGAGCGATTCGAGTCGCTCGCCGAGAGCGTTGCCGCGTCGGGCAACTGGGCCGAAGCCGACGGTGCCGCCGGCCTTGAGCGCGACGAGTCGGACGCGGGCGAGCGAACGCTCGTCCTCCCGGCCGACGACGAACTCTGTGAGACGCTCGAGACGCTGCTCGTCGAGCACAGCCGCGGCGAGGAGACGGTGACGGTTCCCGACGCGCTGCCGTTCGTCCGATCGCTCGGGCTCACGGACACGCTCGAGCGGAACTGGGAGGAGCTCCCCGACTCGGTGCGAACGTTCGACGGCGGCGACAACGCCGTCGAGGCGGTCAACGCGGTCGCACCGTTCGAAGTGCGCGAGCGCGCGCCGACGCGGGTCGGCTGTCGGATGGGGCGCCCGGAGAAATCGGAGAAGCGGGACCTCTCTCCCGCCGTACACACCCTCTTTCCGATCGGCGAGACCGGTGGCTCCCAGCGAGACATCGCCGCCGCCGCCAAACACTCCGACTCGATGCGCGACACGCCGGGCGAGGTCGACGTCGACGTGGCTCGGCGGAGCTGTCCGGACTGCGGCACCGACACGTTCCGACCACGCTGTCCCGACTGCGAGGCCGTCACCGAACCGCACTACGTCTGCTGGGAGTGCGAGATCGACGTCGAGCTCGACGAATCCGGCCGGGCGATCTGCCCGAACTGCGAGCGGGAGGCGGAGGCCGTCGAAACGAGAACGATCGACGTCAACGAGGAGTACCGGACGGCGCTGTCGAACGTCGGCGAGCGGGAGAACGCCTTCGAGATCCTGAAGGGGGTGAAGGGGCTCACCTCCGAACACAAGCTCCCCGAACCGGTCGAGAAGGGCGTACTGCGGGCGAAAAACGGCGTCTCGACGTTCAAGGACGGCACCGTCCGCTACGACATGACGGACCTCCCCGTGACGTCGGTTCGGGCTGCCGAACTGGACGTCGCCGTCGACCAGCTTCGTGGACTCGGCTATGAGGAGGACATCCACGGCGAACCGCTCACCCACGAGGACCAGCTGGTCGAGCTGCGCGTCCAGGACGTCGTCCTCTCGGACGGTGCTGCCGAACACATGATGCGGACCGCGGAGTTCGTCGACGACCTGCTGGAGCAGTACTACGAGATGGAGCCGTTCTACGAGCTCGAGGAGCGGGAGGATCTGGTCGGCGAACTGGTGTTCGGTATGGCGCCGCACACCTCCGCAGCCGTCGTCGGCCGAATAATCGGGTTCACGTCGGCCGCAGTCGGCTACGCCCACCCGTACTTCCACGCTGCGAAGCGGCGGAACTGCTTTCACCCCGAAACGAAGATCCGGTACGAGGACGGGGACGGAAGTCACCACGAAACGATCGAGAGTTTCGTCGAAGCGCGGCTCGAAGATCCTCGTGAGGACGACTTCGGAACGCTGATCGAAGAGCTCGACAGCGACGTCTACGTGCCGTCCCTCACCGAGAACGGCGAGCGAGTTCAGCGGCCGGTCGAAGCCGTCTCGAAACACGTCGCGCCCGATCTACTGCTCCGAATCGAGACGCGGGACGGTCGGAAAATCGACGTGACGTCGGATCACCGGATGCTCCGCGTCGCCGATGGGATCGAACGCGTCCCCGCGAGCGAACTCCGGGAAGGTGACCGACTCCCGGTTGGAACGACCGAACCGTCCCCAACCTCGACCGAAGCGATCGACGAGACCGGGATTACGGCGGACGGCGGGGTCGACGTCGACATCGTCGAGTCGGTGACATACGACGGCTCGACGATAGAGAGTACGTACTGTCTGACAGTATCGGAGACGAACTCGGTGCTGGCCAACGGCGTGTACACCGGCCAATGCGACGGCGACGAGGACTGCGTGATGCTCCTCATGGACGGGCTCATCAACTTCTCTAAATCGTTCCTTCCCAACCAGCGCGGTGGAAAAATGGACGCACCCCTGGTCATGTCATCGCGGATCGACCCCGCCGAGATCGACGACGAGGCCCACAACATGGACATCGTCGACTCCTATCCACGGGAGTTCTACGAGGCGACCCGACGGATGGCCGATCCCGGCGAGGTCGAGGAGCTGATCCGGATCGGCGAGGACACGCTCGGCACTGACGAGCAGTACCGCGGCTTCGCGCACACACACGACACCTCGAACATCGCCCTCGGACCGGATCTCTCGGCGTACAAGACGCTCGGGAGCATGATGGACAAGATGAACGCCCAGCTCCATCTCTCCCGAAAGCTCCGGTCCGTCGACGAGACCGACGTCGCCGAGCGAGTGATCGAGTACCACTTCCTCCCGGATCTGATCGGTAATCTGCGGGCGTTCTCCCGGCAGGAGACGCGCTGTCTCGACTGCGGTGAGAAGTTCCGCCGGATGCCGCTATCGGGGGACTGTCGGGAGTGCGGCGGCCGCGTGAACCTCACCGTCCACGAGGGATCGGTGAACAAGTACATGGACACGGCGCTACAGGTCGCCGAGGAGTTCGACTGTCGGGAGTACACCAAACAGCGGTTACAGATCCTCGACCGGAGCCTCGAGAGCATCTTCGAGGACGACACCAACAAGCAGTCCGGTATCGAGGATTTCATGTGACATATCGCCTGGAGAAACCGGAGATCGCCCTCCACTACGATCCTGCAAACGATGCCTGTCACTGCGTCTTGTCAGTCGAATCTCCGCGAACGAAGCTGCTCATCCGTGGAACTCTTCCAGAACCGTCAGCCCCTCCTTCGTCTTGACGAATTCGGCGACGGGACGCCGGTTCCCGCAGTACGGACACTCGAACTCGTTCCCCGGTGCCGGAAGCGAAGCCGGTTCGCCTTCCCACTCTTTGTCACACCCAGTACACGACAACGGGATCCAGGCCACGCTCATACCGGGAGCTACCGATCCCGTTCGCCTTTAGCCTTGCTTCAGCGGAGACAGCACTCCACCGACTGAACCATTACTCGAGCCACTCGAGGAACGTGCCGTCGATCAGCGTCGTCGACTGTTTTTCGAGGTAATCTGCCTGCATTCCCCAGATCGCCTGCCCAAGCGGTTCGCCGCGCTCGACGCGGGTCGCGACGCGGTCGTGCTTCCAGCTCGCCGGCGTCTGCCGGCGGTCGACCCGCTCGTGGAGCGGGTGGAGATAGCGGTTTGCCTCCTCCGTCGAGAGCCCGCGCAGCTCCAGCCCGTCGCGGGCGAACTCGAACAGCTCCGCGTACAGCTCGTCGACGTCGGTCGTCTCGATCCCGTCGGCGGTGATCCAGTCGAGGTTGGCGTCGAGCCCGTCCCGCATCGCCGCGTAGAAGTTCTCCCGTGCAACGTGCCACGGCTGGTCGGCGATCGGGTGCTCGCGGCGCGGGAGACTCTCCAAGAGACCGGCAAACACCGCGAGCAGCGACACGGTGTCCCGAACGGTCGGTTGTCCGGGGAGCGGTCGGAACTCGATCCGGGCGTTGGCGCTTTGCCGCGTCGGGCCGTCGAACACCGGCCGAACCCACCGCCAGTAGCTGCCGTGTTTGTGCCGGAAGTGTGCGAACCGGTCGTCGAAGCGACCGCTCGCCTCGAACAGCGTCGGAACGACCGTCTCGTCGCCGGCGATCCGGTCGATCGCCTCGTCGACGGTGTCGACGTCCTCGGGGAACGTCACCTTCGCCGCGTCGTCGGGGTTGAGTACCGATTCGAAGACGGCGATCCGGTTTTCCATCCACCCCTCATCGAGCACCGTCTCGGCGTCCGAGTCGTAGAGATCCGGCGGGAAAAACGGGGAGTTGACCGCCACCGCGAGCAGCGGCCCCGCGATCCGCAGCGCGTACCGGAAATGCTCCGGGAGATCAGGCGCGTGTGCGACCTGGTAATGTGGCTGGATCGATGTAATGAGGCTCTCGGGCATCACCGTATCCGCCGACAGCGAGACGTGCGGCGCGTCGAGGGTGAGTTCCGCCGAGTAGTCGGTGTTGGCCATCGCGTGGTACCGAACGGCGCGGGACATGTTGGTCGCGATGCGGATCCCGTCCTGCTCGACGCTGTCGGTGAGATACGCCGACGCGGTTTCGCCGATCGGCGGAACCGTCCAGATCCCGTCGCTCACGAGTACCATCCCCTCCCGAGTGACTTCGCCGAGAGCGGCGTCGAGCTTCGCCTGCACCTCCGCCTCCTGTGCCCGGAGGCCGTACCGCGAGAGCGGTTGCGGCGCCGTCGACAGCTCGGCGTTGTGGAGGCCGAGCTCCGCCTCGAAGCCGATGTATTCGAGCAGTCGACGGGGGACGCGCATCAGCGCGTCCGTCTCGGCGTCGGCGGCGTAGAACTCGTACTCGAGCCCGACGATCGCCTGCGGGTTGTCGAACGTACCGGCGTCGATCTCCTCGCGAAGCTCGTCAGCCTCCTCGAGAACGCGTCGATCGAACTCCTCGCGGTCCGTCGCGAGGAGTTCGCGGATCTCCGCCGCAAGCTCCGAAGCGGACATACCGGATCCTGGGAGGGGCAGCCGTTTGAAAGGTGCGGCTCGTCGACGAACCCCTCGGTTTCGTCTGGAACGTCTGAAACGTCGAGGGGCGAACGGAGTCGTCCGCCTCAGTCGAGAACCGCCGCGGCGATCACGGATCGCTGAATCTCGCTCGTTCCGCCCGCGATCGTCGCGCTAGCGCCCTCCCGCCAGTATCGCTCGACGTCGTTCTCCGGATCGAGTCCGGCACCGCCGAGCAGCTGAACCGCCTCGCTTCCGACGCGTCGGAGCGTCTCGCCGGCATAGAGCTTCGCCTGGGCGGCGTACTGGCGGCTGTCGGTACCGGCGTCGAGCCGGGCTGCGGCGCGGCCGACCAGCAGTCGAGCGGCGTCGACCTCCGTCTGCAGCTCGGCGATTCGATGGCCGATCGCCTGGAACTCCGAAACGGGGCGGCCGAACCGCTCGCGGTCGGTCGTCGCGTCGATAGTGGCCTCGATCGCTCCGCGGGCGTTGCCGGCCATCAGCGCCGCCATGTAGGTGTGTTCCCGGCGGAGGTGGTCGTTCATGATCGTCCACCCGTCGCCGGCAGCGCCGAGCCGGTTCGACGCCGGGATTCGGACGTCGTTCAGCTCGAGGTCGTACGTCCCGGCCGCCCGCCGGGCGACGAGATCGAGCGGCGACAGCTCGACGCCGGCGGCGTCGATCGGCAGAAGGAACGCCGAGATCCCCTCCCGCTTCGGCGCGTCGGCGTCGGTCCGGGCGTAGAGGATCACGGTGTTGCCCGGCGCCTTCGCGGCCGACTGGTAGGTCTTCGATCCCGAGAGGACGTACGTCTCGCCGTCCCGCTCCGCGCGGGTTTCCAGCGCCGCCGCGTCGCTCCCGGTGTCGGGTTCGGTGACACCGATCGAGAACCGTCGCTCGCCGTCCAGCGCCGGGGCGACGAACCGTTCGATCTGCTCGTCGGTCCCGAACCGAACGACCGTCTCCGCCCCGCTCGTCGACAGAAGTGCTGGCATCCCGAAGTCGTAGCCGTACGTGCCGAGGGGTTCGAGCCAGACGGCCGCCGCGCGGTGGGAACGTCCGCGGCCGCCGTATCGCTCGGGGACGGTCAGTCCGACCCAGCCGCGGTCGACGACTGCGTCGTACAGCTCGTGGGGGTATTCGCGGTTTCGGTACCGCTCTTGAAAGTAGTCGACGCCGAAGGAGTCGACGAACTCCCGAACAGTCTCTCGAAGGGCGGCCAGCTCCGGATCCGGTGAGACGAACATCACAAAAGCAGGTCCGCCCAGTAGTCGAGTTGTGCGTCGACGGCTGCGGGCTCGTGGGTCGTCGGGCCGAGCACGAGTTCGTCGAACCCCATCTGCTCGTACTCGCCGATCCGTGCGCGAACGTCCTCGAGACTGCCGGTGAGCTGCTTTCCGAGCGCCTCGGCGGTTCGCTCGGGATCGGCGTTTCGGTCCCGGACGAGCACGCGGCGCTGTTTCTCCTCGGCGAGTTCGGAGCTGACGCCGGGAACGAGATGGAGCCAGCTGAGTGCGACCCGATCCAGCGTCGAGGGATCCCGGCCGGCCGCGTCGAGATAGTCGGCGATCTCCGACCAATCCTCGGCGATGGCGCTCGGCTGTCGCGGCGGTGCGATCCAGCCGTCAGCGTGTTCGAGGATGCGCGCCTTGACCGGCTCAGGAACCGTTCGCCCGTCGTCGGTGTCGACGCCGCCACCGCCGACGAGGATCCGTGGGGGGCGATCCACGGCGGGTTCGATTCGGACGTCCTCGATCTCGTAGAACTCGCCCTCGAACGTGACGTGATCGCCCGAGAGGAGCCGTCGTACCAGCGCCAATCCCTCGGTGAATCGAGGACCGCGCTCCTCGAAGGGGACGCCGACGGCGTCGTATTCGGCCTCGACCCAGCCGGCGCCGACGCCGACCGTCAGTCGTTCCTCGGAGAGATACTGCAGCGTCGCCGCCCGCTGGGCGAAGAGAACCGGATCCCGCATCGGGAGGATCAGTACCGCTGTCCCGATCGTGATCGTGGAGGTCGCGCCCGCGAGCATCGACATGGTGACGAACGGGTCGAGCCGCGAGTAGTTCCGTCCGGGCGGATGGAGCAGGTGTTCGGTGGTCCAGATGCCGCTGAACCCCTCCGCCTCGGCCTTGGTTGCGAATCGTTCCAGTCGACCTGCCGGTAGCCGCCAACCGTCGGTCGCAAACGTCGGGGGTGCTACGCCGAGTCGCATGCCCGTGAGGTGGCCACCCCGGCGCATAAGCGTTGGTGCGTCGGCCGAATCGCTGCCGGTGTCCATACTGTGATTACGCTCGCGGCGAAACCGGACGACATGCTTCCAGTGTCCGAACGGTTCACGTTCGATTACTTCGGTAGCGAGTTGGCGTACGGGCGCGGCCGGATCGCCGAGATCGGCGACGATCTCGACACGTACGGGCTCGAACGGGCGCTCGTCGTCTGCGGGTCGAACGTCGGTGCCAATGACGAGTTGATGGACCCGATCCGGGCGGGATTGGGCGATCGACTGGTCGGCGTCTTCGACGAAACGACCCCCGGGAAGCGGGCAGAGACGGCCTACGACCTCCTCGAGGCGGTCGACGAGCACGATCCCGACGTGCTGGTATCGGTCGGCGGGGGGAGCAGCATCGACATCACGCGGGTCGCGACCGCGCTGAGGGAGGACGGTCGGACGCTGGAGGAATTGCGAGCGGAAGCCCGGAAGACGGATGACGTCGAACCGGCACGCTGTGACGGGGAGCCGATCGCACACGTCACCGTCCCGACGACGTTCGCCGGTGCGGACATCTCCGCGGGCGGTTCGCTCGTCGTCTCGGCTGCCGACGAAGCGCCGACGGGGCGCGTCCAGCGCGTCGGCTCCGCGAGCGATCGGGTCCGACCGATCCGGATGGTGTACGACCCGGAGCTGTTCGAAACGACTCCGATGCGACCGCTCGCCGGGTCGGCGATGAACGGCTTCGACAAGGGTCTGGAGACGATCTACACCTCGAACGCGACGCCGATCACCGACGCCACCGCAGTCCACGGGCTCCGTCTCCTGACCGAGGCCCTGCCGCGGCTCCCGGACGGCGACGCTGACGCGATGGACCGGGCCGTCGTCGGCGTCATCCTCGTGCAGTTCCGACGCCAGACGGCGATCGTCCACGCCTTCGGGCACGGCTTCGCGCGCCGCTACCCGGTCCAGCAGGGCGACGTCCACGCGATCGTCGTCCCCCACGTCCTCGAGGCGCTTCTGGAAACCGTCGACGGGCGGCGCGCACTGCTGGCGGAGGGGCTGGGCGTCGACGCCGATCTCTCTGACGACGAACTCGCCGAAGCGATCGTCGAGCGGGTCGCGTCGGTCCGGGACTCGCTCGGACTGCCGACTCAACTCCGACAGCTCGAGGGGACCGATCGGGAGGATTTCCGAGCCATCGCGGAGTTCATTGTCGACGACGCGCCGATGGGGCGGAACCCGGTCGACTTCGATCCGACCGTCGACGAGATCGAGGCACTCCTCGAAGCGGCGTGGTGAACCGGCAGTAGCTTGATACGGCCACGGTCCGTGTGGCTAGTTAGCAAGGTGAATGCGGGATGGGACACTCCAACGAAGAGCGAACTGACTCGACGCGGCGGTGCCACCGCGACGTCGAACTCGCCGTTCGCGGGGTCGACGGCATCGACGGCGACGCCGTCCGCCGCGCCGCGAGCGAACGGGAACCGTCGCTCGTGACGATCCCGGACGATCACGACTCGACAGTGTTCGAGGTCGTCGGCATGGACTGTCCGACCTGTGCCGCGCTCGCGGAAGCCGCCCTCGAATCCGTCGACGGGACGAGCAGCGCGAGCGCGACACACCGAACGAATACGATCCGGGTCAGCTACGACCCCCGCGTCACCGACGCGACGGCGCTCGCGGCGCGGCTGGCGGACGCGGGCTATCCCGTCGAGAGCCGAGACCGCGCTTTCGCCGACCGACGGAAGCGGCAGTGGGCCGACGCCCGGCTCGCAACCGGCGTGTTGGCCGGCTCGATGATCCTCCTCCCGTATCTCGCCGTCGTCTATCCGTCCCGACTCCACGGGCTCTTTTATACGGCGGCCGGTGGCGCGTATCTCGCCGAACTGCTCGCCTCGCCGGCAGGCACACACTTCTACATCAATCTCGCCGTGCTCTCGGCGATCGTCGTCGGCTTCACCGGCAAGCCGATCCTCGACCGGGCGATCGACGGTCTCCGCCGCGGAACGCCGAACGGGTCGCTGGCGATCGCCGCGGCGGCGGGCGTCGTCTACGCGTACAGTACGCTCGCGGCGTTCGTCGTCGGCGGCGCGGTCTACTACGACCTCGCGGTCGGCATCGTCGTCGCCGCGGCGATCGCACGACGGGTCGGCGTAACGGCCACGCAGCCGACGTCGGAATCGACGCCAACGCCCGCGGAGGACGACCCCGAACGCGCGAACGACGCCGGCGCGAACTGATCAGTTCGCGCCGAAGTGGGGCGGCGGCTCCGCTCTTCGACGGGATCGGCTACAGGTTCAGGTCCGGTGTCTCGAAAGGTCCCTCGTCGGTCTCGGGGTCGTAACTCTCGATCGCCGCCACGACGATGGAGAGGACCCCCTCGGGGCTCCACCGCGCCGTGTTGATCGAGAGGTCGTAGAACGATCGATTGCCAAGATCGACGCCGTAGTACGTCTCGTAGCGCTTCTCCTCGATCACCTCTCGGACGCGCATCTCCGCGGAGATCTCCTCGCGGTCGCTCGTGCGATCGACCCGTACCTCCTCGGGGGCATCGAGCCAGATCCGCAGATCGGCGTGGCCGGCGGCGATATACCCCGCCAGCCGCGATTCGAGGACGAACGCCCGATCCGCGCCGCCCCACTTCTCGGCGATCTGCTGGAGGCGACGATCGAGCTTCCGGTCGAGTTCGTCGCTACCGCTCGCCTCCGCGGTGAGCTGTGTGAGGCTCATCCCGCGCTCCTCGGCGATCTCCCGGAACACCTCGCCGCCGGAGGCGTAGCCGCAGTCGAGCCGCTCGGAGAGCTGTTCACACAGCGTCGTCACGCCGCAGCCCGGCGGCCCCGAGACGGTGATGAAGAGGTCGGTGTCGATCCGTCCGTCGTCGCGTTCGCCTTCCGACATACGTTCGACGTTCGGCGCGAGGCCGATAAAGCCGCCGTCGGGGCGAGTCGCGGAGATCAGTCGTCGAGAGATACAATGTTTGGTATTGTCACGCAAACTATATCCGCTCGAGCAGCCTCTGGAGGCTGTCGAAAAGGCAGCCAGTGAACACTGGTCACCGGTACACGAAAAGAGAGTCAAGATGAACGACGATACCGATTCAGCGAACTACGCCACCGTCACGAAGGGACAGCGGGAGACGTGGTCCCGCGGCGACTTCAACGAGATCGCTCGCCAGAACGTGGTCATGGCCGAGGCGCTCTGTGAAGCCGTCGATCCGCACCCCGGGGAGCGAGTCCTCGACGTGGCGTGTGGAAGCGGAACGGCGGGACTGGTTGCGGAGCGGCGCTACTGTGACGTCACGGGGCTCGACTACGTCCCCGGGCTAATCGAACGGGCCAGAGCGCGGGCGGAGGCCAACGGCCAGGAGATCGACTTCCGCGTCGGCGACGCACAGGAGCTACCCTTCCCCGACGACAGCTTCGACGTAGTGCTCTCGGTCTACGGGGTACAGTTTGCGCCGGACCAACAGCGTGCGGCCGACGAACTGCTTCGGGTGTGTAAACCGGGCGGTAGAATCGGCCTGGCGAGCCCGATTCCCGAAGGATGGAGCGGCGACTGGTTCGCAGCCCACGCTCGGTACGTCCCCCCGCCACCCGGCGTGCAGTCACCCCTCCGCTGGGGCACCAGTGAAGGGCTCGGGGAGCTACTCGGGGCGGGCACTCGATCGATCGAAAACCGTCGACGGACTGCGCTACAGTACTATCGATCGGTCGATCACGCGGTCGACGTGTTCAGCACGTATTTCGGTCCGACGATCCGGGCGCTCGAAACGCTCGATGCGGACGAACGGGACCGACTCCGAACCGATCTCCGAGCGGTGTTCGATCGATACAACCGGGCGACGGACGGGACTGCAGTCGTCGAGAACCAGTATCTCCAGAGCGTCGCGATCCGCGGGGAGTGAACAGTTCTCAGGTCTATGCTGTGACGATTTCTCGCCACAGGGAGAGCGGATGCCACCGTCCCGAATCCGGTGACATCGGGAACGGTAACACGAACGTTCCGTGGAGAGATTGGCCATTCACGGTCCTCGGCACGTCACGCCAAGGGCCAGTGCTCCCGACGCCGACCGTTCCGATCGTACCCATACTGTGCGCATACTTCTGTAATGGCGGCCTGTGTGGCGGCAAACTCGTGTTGTAGACCGTATAACCCGATTTACAAACCTGCTATCGGTGGTGTGGTCGATCATCGCCCAGATCAGTCGGGAGCGAGCGGAGGAACGTTGGACGAACAGACGTCCGGATGGGCGGTAAAAGAAGAAAGAACCATGAAATTGAAACGATTGTTCGTAGAGGATCGTGCGGTCTCGCCCGTGGTGGGCGTGGCACTGTTGATCGCCATCACGGTGATTCTGGCAGCAGTCATCGGCGGCGTCGTCCTCGGACTCGGAACGGGTGGCGTCGACACGCCGCAGGCGCAGTTGGAATTAGACGTCCCCGACGATGGAGAAGCGATTGAGCTCCGCCACAACGGTGGAGAGCCGCTAGAAGAGGACAAAATTACTGTCGGAATAAACGGTGCTAACGACTATGAACTGAATGACGACCTGACTGCAGGCAGTTCAGTTGAAATCAACGATGATGGAGGAAATGCAGTAATCTACGGAGATGCAGCGGATGTTGATGATGGTGACGAAGTCGTCATCCTCTGGGAGGATCCGAACAGCGACAGTACGACCGTCCTAGAGAGCTTCGAGGTCTAAGGAGAGACCACCAACCAACGGGTGTCGGTAACTCGACACAGGTCACGAACCAAGTGACCGCAACTACGATCCATTTTTTCAGAGCACCCAACTGCCGAGTGACTGCTGAATCCGTTTCACCTCTCACGCCCCTACGGACGCTCGCCGGGATCAACGCTGACGTGGGGAATCCGA
>SKTU01000033.1 GCA_007122455.1 Haloarculaceae archaeon
GAGAGGGAGTCAGACGAGTTCCGCCTCAACGAAGGCCAGGAGTTGTTTAATCTGTTCGACGTGGTGATACTGAATCGTCTCGTCGTGCGGATTGTACTCGATAACCCCGGCCTCGTCTAACCGTGGAAGATGGATGTGGTGGAGGTCGAGAGCGAGAGTATCGTTCAAGTGTTGCTGGGGCGTCGCCGTCTGATCGCCCAGGAACGCGATTAGTTCGTCGCGTTCGAATACAGTGCCGCCGTTTTCGATCATGTAATGGAGGATCTGTCGTCTGTGCCGGTCGGCAACCAGCGTGAGCATTTCCTTGATCGTAAGGGTTGAAGTTGGATGGTGGGAATCATATGGCGATCTTCCATAGTGGAATGAAATCGAATCACCCGTACATATGGACACATGTCTATTCTAGTTCGTGGGGAAACAACTGGCGTTAACCCGGATCCTCAAAACGCTCACGTACGCAGATGAGGTTGAAGCCACTGCTGAATCCACGCTCTCTATTCAGCACGTCAGTAGTATCAACCAACGATAGATTCAACAGAACTGTATTTAAGCATCTCGTAGCGTTAGAACATCAAGCTCGTCGATACTATAAGAATAGCCAGAAATCTCCTCCAACTCGCAATAATCTCCTAACGTTTCAGGCGTTATCCCAGGATCATCTAACTGACCTTCAAACACGACGGATACTCTATCGTCGGACAATGGTTCAATGACGAAGGCTTCATCAGAGTCTTCATGATCCCCTCGGGATCACGAAGAGTTACCCCATCGGGTATCTCTTCAAAGATCTCCTGAAATTCGTTCACCTCACGGATAAACTGATACTAAATACGAAATAGTTAGCCCACCTAGGAGATCGACTACGTGAGATTCAGAGAAAGGGTGGTTTCGGCAAAATCGGTGAGCTACGGTCCGCGTACACGTGAATACGAGCTTACCGAGGTAGACTACGAAGCCTTGCGTCATGAGTATCTATTGAGTTATTCAGGCGACACTTTCAATGTAGGGTAGTGTTCAGATACGAATGAAGGGGCTCTCCGTGGACAGCGACGCCTACCTTTGTGCCGTCTGCACGCGGTCACCGTTGTGTTTGACGACGACTTCGTCCGGTGGTTCCCCGATGATGGGGACGGTCAACTCGTACGTGATCCCGACGAGAATTTCCATGCAGATCTCGTCAGCCGCCGCGGCATCGAAGCTTTCGACACGAACGGTGAGCGTCCGACCGCCCAGCTCGACGCTGTGGAGGCGCGCCGAGTAACAGGAGTCGTTTCCCGAGATTGTGCCCGATACTCCGACCACGTCGTTTTCGAACGCAACGTTGGCACCCAGTTCGTAATCGGACCCCGAAACGTCGACGACCTCGAAAGTCGGTTCCCCTATGCCGCCCTCGGTGTCATCCGCGTCATCGTTATCGTTCACGTGGGACACCTCCTCATCGCTGTTCTCGTCGTTCTGGTCGATACATCCAACGGCTCCGACGGCGGTACTCAGGGCGACCGTACGAAGCAGCGTGCGTCTGGACGTCATTGGAGCGGGTGAGCTTCCGTACTCGGTTCTCGGTGGTACTGTACTGCATCATTTTTCAGGATCGGATTGACTAGCAGCGCTTCAAGTGCCAAAACGGTGTCGTGCATTTTCGCGCGAACGCTCGTGCAATCCGACGGTTTGCCCTTCACGCACGACCGGTGATGCGTACGTCGTCGAAGCCGAATATCGGGACGCCGTCGACCGTTTCACCGACAAGTTTGACCTCGCTATCACCGACGCTCAATCCGGTGTCACCGGTCGCAAAGTGGCAGTGCCAATCGGCGTCACCGCTGTTGTTCACATCGTCCACGTGGCCGCCGTCGTGGATCGGCACGGCGCCGTCACCGCCATCCACCGTCTCGGATGCCCCTACGCGTACCGTATCAGGATCGAGTTCTGCGGGCGAATCGAAGTCGCTCGTGTGGAGGACGGCGACGGGGACGACCGACTCACTGCGCAAGTTGATCGGTCGGGCGTCGTCATCCCCGGGCTTGACCGTGACCGCTACCTGAATGTGGACTACCACTGTCTCGCTGTGCACCGAGATGTCGTCGTCCGAGGCACCATCGTCGTCCGTCACGCGGAGGCTCACGATCATCGCGCCACCGGTTTCGTACGTGTGTTCGATCGCCGCCTCGGCGGTCGTCTCCGCAGTCCCGTCTCCGAAGTCCCACTCGTAACTGACGATCTCGCCATCGGGATCCACCGAATCAGATGCGTCGAAGGTCACTGGCTCATCGCGTACCACCGGATCCGTCACCACGTCGAACGTCGCGATCGGGAACGCGTTGATACGGATCTCCTCTGTCGCGGTGTCAGTCTGGCCGGCTTCGTCAGTCACGGTCAGTTCGACCGTGAAATCGCCCCAGTCGTCGTACGCATGCTCGATCACCGGCTCGCTCGTACTCTCCGTGGTGCCGTCGCCGAACTCCCAATCGTACGTCACGATGTCGATCCCGTTCACGTGGGAGGTGGAGCCGTCGAAGGTCACAGTTTCGCCCTCGTTCGGCAGGGTCGGCGCGAACGTGAATACCGCCGTCGGCGTGGCCAGTCCGAGGGCCGCCGGGATGTCGAGCAGGCCGGCACCCTGTTCCTCGGCATCGAGACTGAGATCCTCGGCGCTATTCTGGAGGATTGATTTCACATCACCGGGATCGACGCCACCTGCGAGCAACAAGGCCGCAGCACCAGCGACGTGCGGCGCAGCCATCGAGGTGCCCCGCAGCCTGAAGGTACCGCCATCCACGCGTGTCGAGAGAACGTCGTCGCCGGGCTGTGGTGGTCGCGAGCCCCCCGGCGCGCAGATGTCGACTTCGGGTCCTACGGACGAGAAGTTCGACAATTCGTCTTCCTGGCTGATCGATGAGACGGCGATGTCCTGGTCGTACCCACCCGGAAACGTCACCGCGCCGCCGTTGCGGTTCCCCGCCGAGGCCACCAAGACGACGTCTCGGTCGACGGCGTACTGCATCGCGTCCTCGACGACCTCGCTCGGCGAGGTCTGCCCGAGGCTCATGTTTGCTACGTCGAGCTCTCGATCGGCAGTCCACACGAGTCCATCGGCCAGATCGGATTCGAACCCCTCGCCGTCGCCCCAGATCACCTTCACCGCGTGCAGGGTTGCCTCGGGCGCGACGCCGACGATGTCGATGTCGTTGTCGGTCGCGGCGACGATACCAGCCACGTGGGTGCCGTGGCCAGGCGTGAGGCTATCGTTATCGTGCCAGGGTTCGGGACAATCGCCCGAGCCGACTGTCCTCGTCGCAGGGCGCGGGCGCGTGGTGGAGTGTCGAATGCAAGTTGTCCACCAAGTCTTCGTGGCGGCTGTCGATTCCGGAGTCTAGAATGGCTACGCTGATCCCGGCCCCGGTATGACCGAAAGCGTGAGCGATGTGTGCACCGACCCGTTCGGCACCCCAATCGAGGATCTGTCCGTGTTCCGCCTCAACCCTGATAATGCCGTCCTCTGCGACGTATCTGACGTGCGGATTCCGCCGCAAGCCATCAAGCGCCTCCTCCGGCCACCGCCCGACGACTGCCTCGCCGATCACGCCGAAGTTGAGTTTCTTGATGACCTCCGCCGCGGGTGTCTGAGCAACGTCCGACCGACCGGGAGTAGTGCCAACCACGTACCGAGGGAGATCGTTTCCCGCTGCCGCTTGAGGCAACAAGCTGATAGCCCCCGCCGCACCGATCCCTTTGAGCAGGTGCCGCCGATTTACCGTCACGATTCCCCCGTTCGCCGCTTGTCCTGAATTATCATTTTCCTTGTATTATTTTACTATTCGTTCAGTCGTGGGTCAGACTACCCGAGCGGATTTTCCGAGGCACTAAACGACGTAGGCGTCCTTAGTGATGTCTCCGAAACGGTGTCCTCGAGACTGCGTTACGCGGTGATCACCCGCTGAGCCCGACTGTGAGACTATCGTCTACCGGTGCTTTGTGAGTCATACTACTCAGGGTCCTAATATCACGTGAGATGTTAACTCTTTCCATACGTTGCATGATAGCACGTATCATCTATGCCCTAGAAGGAGAACCACGAAGCGCGTGGATCGACTCACCGTGTCGATGGGACACTGGTGTCGAAATTTATACGTCTCGGCCATCAATTCATCGTATGCAGCGAACGACGGTCATGCCCGACGAGCTGTACGATTCGACCGACAAACAGTACGTTCACGCGATCGTTACGGATGGCACGTTACACATGTCCGGACAGGTCGCAACCGATCCGGATGGAGACGTCGTCGGCGACAGTATCCAGACACAGACGCGACAGGCGTTCGACAACGTCGGGGCGATTCTCGACGAGGTCGGTCTGAAATTCGACGACGTCGTCAAGGTGACGAGTTACCTGGTCGACGTTCAGGGGGACTACGACGGATACAAGGCGGTGTTCAGTGAATTCTTCGACGAACCGTTCCCGTGCCACACGATGCTCGGCGTCGATGCCCTCGCACACGAAGCGTTTCTCGTCGAACTCGAGATCGAAGCACCGCTCCCCGAAGAAAAGAGGTGAACGACATCCCGGGAATTTCGATCGAGCGACCCATCCACCGAGTCGAGATACTCGATCCACAGGCGGAGAACGGATGAACGGTGACGATCGTCGCCATCCGTGACGAACATGTGGCAACAGAGCGCTGCCGCCGAAATATTGTCCTTGGACTCCGAGTAGAGGTTGTACCTGCGTCGACGTGCCAGCAAGGGAAGGTCGAGGACGTAAATTCGCCTGCGATCCCACGCCGCGTTTTGGGACGTGCGATCAAAACGGTGAAGCGTGGGGCTTGTCCCCGCGGTAGTTCACGAGCGTGTTTCGACCCATAGACCGGAGTATGTGTCGCTCGCTCAAAGAAACGGGTTTTCTACCAGGGGGCTGTTATGACTCTCAGTATCCGGTCGAGTTCTCTCGGTGAGAAGTAGTCACTCTCCTGGCCGGCCCGGCAGATCGGCGATACGCTCTTTGCGAATCATTCACAACCCCCGTCTATGAGTGCTCGTCCGGCGACGACCCCGAACTACCAGCGAGTGTCGGACGGAGAGTTCCGAACACGTGTCGAGGAGCTGTGGCGCCGGTATGCCGACTGCGATCTGTGTGCGTATGACTGCCGCGTTGATCGCACCACCGGCGAAACCGGTACCTGCCGCGTCGACGACACCGCGTACGTCTCCTCGTACTTCGACCACCACGGTGAAGAAGACGTCTTGCGTGGTCACAACGGCAGCGGGACGATCTTCCTCGCCCACTGTAACATGAAGTGCGTGTTCTGCCAGAACTTCGAGACCAGCCACGAAGCCCGGGGCGAGCCCGTCACGCCCGAGGGGATCGCGAAGATGGCACTCGAACTCCAGGCGCAGGGATGTCACAACGTCAACTTCGTCTCCCCAACCCATCACTCGCCTCACCTAGTCGAGGCCGTACGGATCGCGCGAGATCGCGGGCTCGAGATCCCGATCGTCTGGAACTGCGGGGGCTACGAGCGCACAGAGATTCTCGAGCTACTGGACGGCGTGGTCGACGTTTACATGCCCGACGTGAAATGGAGCGACGACGCTGCCGCGGCCCGATACTCGAAGGCACCGGGTTACTGGTCGAATATCAAGGGGTCGCTCCGAGAGATGCACCGCCAGGTCGGCGACCTCGATGTCGACGACAAGGGCCTGGCCACCGGTGGTCTTCTCGTGCGTCACCTCGTCATGCCCGCACACGTCGAGAGTGCCAAAGACGTGCTGTCGTTTGTCGCCGAGGAAATCAGCCAGAACACGTTCGTCAACGTGATGGCCCAGTACCGCCCCCATTACAAAGCGAAATCCGAGGAGCGCTACGAGGCGATCAGTCGCCGGATCACACCCGAAGAGTACCAGTCCGTAATTGACCATGCCCGTGAGATCGGACTGGAGCGTATCGAATACGACCCAACGATGACCGGTGAGGATGGAAACGGCCTCCTGGGGTGGTGACTGAAACGCTCCCGACCACTGGACCACCGCGGAGCGAGAATACGACCGTCGTCCCCGATTATCCAGTAGCGCGCTGGTCTGCGGCACCAGCAGAATCCGATACTTCCGAGTACGTATGTACCTCTCTGAGGGTTCTGTGATTACGTGACCATTCCTGTCGGCTCAACCCGGATCGTGGACGTACTGAGCCGCAACTATTAGTCCCCGAATGCGAACCTGTCGTCTATGACAGTCCACGTGGAAACGAACGATCAGATCGACGTCGTCGACGTGACTGCGCAGGTTGCAGCCGAACTGTCCGCCGTCGAAGACGGTCTCTGTACGGTTTTCGTGAACCATACGACCGCAGCGGTTTCGATCAACGAAGCCGAACCGCGATTGCTCGAGGACATCGAGCAGTTCGTCGGCGAACTGTCGGCACCCGACGGCTGGAGACACGATACGATCGACAACAACGCCGGGGCACATCTCCGATCGTCGCTGCTGGGGCGAACTGTCTCGATACCCGTCCGTGATGGCGAACTCGCGCTGGGCACCTGGCAATCAGTACTGTTGATCGAGTGTGACGGGCCGCGAGAGCGGTCGTTGTCCGTTACAGTTACCCCAGCGGTGTGAACTGATTGGGGGGCCTGCGTGAGGACGTTGGACGGAACGATAAATGCGGCCGAAGTTCCGGTCCGGCAACGAGTAGATTGTACTGGTCTCTTCGGGAAGTGATTTCCACCGACTCATTTCATGCGCCCCACTGCGTACTCAGCCGCCGACTATCCCGTCGGGAACGAGACGAGAGGAGCGCAATTGCCCATCGATCCGAGGCCGAGACCGAGACCGAACCGCACCCGGGTCGAGACCCGCCGCGACAGGAGTGAATCGCTTCTTGGCGGACGGCTGTATCCCCGCCCTACTGCGCTTCTCGCTCGTGGAACTCGCTGTGGTGCTCCTCGAGAATGGGGACGTAGCCTGCAAAAGTTAATTACTCGCCGATCGTATGTTAACGTGTGACGTGGCAATGTCGACTGTACGGTCACACGTGGCGTCACCCGGGCCCGTACGAGGTGATAATCGCTGAAGGGGCGGTTCCCGCCCACCCGTTTCGATGCGAGCTCTGTGACGAGGAGATGTTCGTGACCGACAAAAACAGCAGATTGCACGTCGACGACGGAAGCTAGATCGCAGTCGTGGTCGACGAATCTGAACTGTCCACTGCGGCGTTTCACTCAACGGACGGAGCTACCGGCCCGTAGCTTTTACCAATAGACCGAGATACCGAACTATGGAAAAAGCCACGGGGAAATTCGATCGAATCGCGCTCCTCGTTGTCGTAGTCGTCGCCGTGGCTGCCCTGGGTGGGGTGACGCTCTGGTCGGTTGGCGGAACTGCAACGCAGTCGGCTGAGGCTGGCGGCTCCTGGCCGATGGAGGGACACGACTCCGGGCAAACCGCGTTCAATCCGGACGCCGTCGGGCCGGACGGCGACGTCGGTCCCGGCTGGATATCGGTGACTGGCTACGGACCGGGAGTGACTGTCGCCAACGACCGACTGTTCGTCGCCGGTGGAGAACGCCGCGGCGAGGTCACCGCCTACGATCCCGACGACGGCACGCGAGAGTGGCGAACCGGAGTCGGCGACGCCACGTCCTCGAAACCGATAGTCGACGGTGACACGGTCTACGTTCACGTCTACGAACAGCAGGGGCGGGACGTCATGGAAGATCACCACGAGGTGGTGGCGCTGGACGCCGAAACCGGTGAGGTCGAGTGGCGGTTCGCAGCCGACGACGACCGCTACGAGTTCAGTGTCTTCAGGTGGAAGACGCTCACCGTCGCCGACGGCGCGCTCTACATCGCCGGCGAGAACTACGAAGACCGGTGGGTGTACGACGAAGCGGGATTCATGCTGTCGATCGACGAGGACGGAGAGGAGCGCTGGCGAACCGATCTCGAACCTCACGAGATCTCGCGACCCGCCGTCGAGAACGGCACCGTCGTGACGACCGTGAACCGATTCGGCAGTGAACATGAAGTCCTCGCGTTGAACGTCGCCGACGGGAGCGAACGGTGGCTGACGCCCCATCCAGATGGTCACGAACTCTCCCCACCAGCCGTCGATGACGGCTCGGTGTACGTCAACGCCCGCACACCGATCGAACTCGACGTCGAAACCGGCGAGGTGACGACGGAGTACGACGTAGCCGGGAAACCAGCGCGACCGCTTGCCGTCACCGACGAGCAACTGATCGTTCCGGGGGGACCGACCCGGGAGTGGGCGCCGACGCAGCTGTACGCCGTCGATAGGGCGACCGGCGACGTCGGGTGGTCATACGGCTCCTCGAGCGAGCTCTCCTCCCGTCCGATCGCCTCCGACGAGATGGTGTTCGTCGGTGGAAACGACGGGACGATCTACGCCCTCGACCGCGAGGACGGCGAGGAACGCTGGAGCTACGAGGTGAATCGAAACTACATGATCAACAACGAGCCGGCCGTCGTCGAGGAGACGCTCTACGTCGGCCCGGTCGACAACCGCGTGTACGCGTTCGTCGACGGCGGCGATGCGCGCGACCCAGCGTTCGTCGGCTTCGTCAGCCGATTTCTCCCGATTCTGGCTGATTTCGTTGGCTTCTTCGCCGTCGTCACGCTCGTCTATCTCGGCATCGGGATCCCGTTCGGCGTCCTCGGTGGAATCGTCCTGTTCGGAATCGTTTCGGGGCTCCACCTCTCGCGGACGCCACTGCAGCTCCTCGCCGCGCGCATCTTTCGCACGCCTGTCGGTGACGTAACTCGTCGAAGGGAGTTCGCCGGCGTTCTACTGGCGAGTGTCGGCGCTACGCTGACCGTTGGCGCCGTCTCCGCGCTCACGTTCGGAACGTTCCCGTTCAACGGACTGCTCGCAGCAGTCGCTGTTTTCGGCGGTGCGTGGGCAGTGCTGGTCTACCGGTGGCTCCCGGCTCATCCCGACGTCCTCGATCGCGAGGCGAGAACCATCGGACGGCAGTGGGGCGCGCTGTTGGTCACATACGGGGTGGTCGTCGGCCTCCTGTATCCGCTCGCGGTATTCGTCGTCCTGCTGGGGATCTATTTCACCTGAGACGTACCGGTATTCTGTCCTCGGAACGTACCGCTCACCACGATGCTTCGACGTTCTCTCTAGGTTTTATCGGTGACTGAGAATTAGCTGGATTATATAACCCCCTTCGGCGCCACAGACGGTGTATGGTCTCCCGAACCGCCGTTTCCGAACTGCCCTCCGACAGACAGTGTGGCTCTGCCCCCAGACGGGACGAAGACGCCGCATCCCCGACGATCGACGTCGAAATCGAGGATCGATCGGCTGCCGAACGCGGGGTATCTGTCGAATGACGCTACGCTCTACCCGATCAGTCCGAAACGTCACCGACGAGGTCGACCAAGCGAATCGGACGATTCGACCGGACGGCTTCAACCCCCGGCTCGTCACGTTCTTCCAGGGAGCGACGGTGTTTCTCGTGACGTTCGTTGTCCTCTGGTGGGCACTGTCTCGAATCGACCAATGAGTGGACTGAACCCCTCACTCCGCCGTAGTGGAATCGTCGCACTCGTCGCCGTCGCCGTTGCCGTCGCCGTGCTCCCCGGCGTCGCCGCGGCACAGAGCGGGGCCGGTGGCACCATCGTCGTCGAGTCCGGCGAGACGGTCTCGGAGGTGAACGCCGTCGGCGGAGCCGTGATCGTTCACGGAACCGTGACGGGGGACGTCAGCGGTGCGGCCGGTGAGGTTCTGATCACCGGCACCGTCGAAGGCGACGTCAACGTCGCGGCGGGGAGTTTGCGGATCTCCGGACACGTCGGCGGTGACGTCTCGGCCGGCGCCGGGAGTATCCACCTCGAGGACGGTGGTACCGTCGACGGTAACTTCGACGCCGGAGCCGGCGAGATTCGCATCGACGGTGCGATCGGCGGTGACGCACGACTCGGTGCCGAGACGATCTACCTCGGCGAGACGGCGTCGATCGCCGGGTCGCTGACGTACGACGGGCGGCTCGAGGGGAACCGCGACGCCGTCGCGGGCGACGTCACGCGCGACAGAACGCTCGGACCGACGACCCCCACCGAACTCCCGCCGCTGGCGTCGTGGGTATTCGCGGTCTACGCGTTCATCGCCAACCTGTTGCTCGGCGCCGTCCTGCTCGCGCTGTTTCCGCGGTTCTCCGAGGGCGTCGCCGAGCAGGTGACGACCGAGCCACTCAAGACGGGACTGGTCGGTCTCGGTGTGATCGTCGCGGTCCCCCTGTTACTCGTGGTGCTTCTCATCACCGTCGTCGGAATTCCCCTCGCACTCGTTGGGATGTTCCTTTTCGTCCTCCTCGCGTGGGTTGGAGTCGTCTACGGTCGATTCGCGCTCGGTATGTGGCTTCTCTCTCTGCAGGGACGAGAACGGATCGCCGGCATCGGCCGGCCGTGGGTGGCGCTGGTCCTCGGATTGCTCCTCGGTGGCGTCCTCGCTGCCGTTCCCGTCGTGGGCTGGGTGGTGAATCTCCTGCTCTTTCTGCTCGGAATCGGGGCGTTGGCGGTCGGGCTCTACGATCGCCGGTGGCGGACGCGGGAGCGTTCGCCGGACGCGCCGTCTGAGGAACTGCCGGTCGATTAGCGAGAACGGAACGAATCGGTCCGACTCGGGGTGGATTTTCTTTGGGTTTTACTGAGTGGCCCCACATCGTGGTAGTCAATGTCTGATACTGGTCGACTCCTCGTCGGGAGCGTCGGCACGTCGGAGTACGGCACCGTCACCTACGAGCTTGGCGAGCGGACGTTTCGCACCGCGCTCTCCCCCGTCGCCCTCGCCAACCTCTGTGAGATCGACGCTGCGCTCGTCGTCCGGACCCCGGCGGCGGGCGAACGGAACGACGAGCGCTTGCGAGAGGGGTTCTCCGCGGCGGGCGTCGACCACGAGTTCGTCGACATCGAGTTGATAACGGACTCCTCGGACATCGACAGCGTGCTGCAGACGATCGTCGAGGAACTCCGGAGCGACCGGTTCGACGCGGAGTCGATCGTGCTCGACATCTCCCACTCGTTTCGATCGCTCCCGATCGTCTTCCTGTTGTCGCTGATGCAGTTCGAAGCGCTGGAGGAAAACACGACGCTCGAGACGATCTACTACAGCCGGTTCGCCGGGAGCCGGGAACGCGACACGGCGTCCGTGATCGACCTCACCCACCTCCGAACGTTATTGGAGTGGTACGACGCCTTCGAGACGGCCCGACGGACAGGGACGTTCAGGGGAATTCGTCTGCTACTCGAGGAAAAGCGGGATGCGATCTATCGCGAGAACGCGCCGATCCCGGAGCGGGATCAGTTCTCCGACGCCGTCGGCAGTTTCGGCGGCGCCCAGCAGGATATCGACGCCGGATTCCCGCTCGAAGCAGGTATTTCGACGAAAAACGCCCTCAGAGCGCTCTCGGAACTGGACCGGAAGGCGTTCATCGGTCCCGAGGGGATGGTGCTGGAGCCGCTCGAACTCCTGCTCGAGGGGTTCGAGACGAAACAGGACGTAACCGAGAAGACGGAGCTACGGCTAACCGAGGACGAGCTTCGACGCCAGGCCGAGATGGTCGAGTTCTACGCGAGAAACGAGAAATACTGGATCGCGATCGAGTGTGCCCGTGAACTACTGATAAACCGGTTGCTGTACGACGCCGGCTTTCGAGAGGAGTGGCTCGATCGGAACAACCGAGAGCTGATCGCACTCCCTCGTGGGGATCAACACGACCACTTCACCCACGACGTCCAGGAAGTACAGGAGCTCTGGGACCGGATCTGCCAAGCGCGGAACACGTACGCTCACGCCGGGTTCAAACCGTCGAAGCGGCCCAACGACCACGACGTCGAGGAGTGGCTCGAGACGCTCTGTCGGCAGATCGACAACGACAGCTTCTGGAACGAAGCGAGATAGCCGCGTCGACCCGCTCGCACAGTGTCGATGTCGAAGTTCGTGGTAGGGTCGGTAGCGAGTGCGACGTGCGATCCGCGATCTCGGACCGATCCGAAACCGGCCGGCAGATGCGAGACGGGGCCGATAGCCCGGTGGGGCAGAGCCGCGGACCGGCAATGGTACTATCACCTCCGCCGGTCTATCGGTGTCAATGACCGTAGACCCCGAGGCCGACGGCTCCGTGGAAGACGGAGACACGATAGAGGAACTCCTGCTCTCTGCGGGGATCGTCGAAGAGACGCCGGCGGGTAACGACCTTCGGCTCACCGACGAGTTCGAATCGACGTGGCATCGGTTGAGCAAACAGATGCGAGACAGCGACCGGGTAATGCGCTGGTTCGCGAGGACCCGGAACGTCCCCCGCGAGCGTGTCGAGACCACGACCTACGGGGAGCTGTTCGTGATCGAGATCGACGGCTCCGTGGCCGGGAGGTGGCCGTCAGAGGCGGCGTTTCTCGCGGAAACCGTCGTCAGACCGACGCTGCGGGAGTGGCTTCCCGAGTCGGAGTACGAACGACTCTCGCCGGATCTGTTCCGGAAGCTGTCCTCCCGCTTACTGCTCTTTCTCGAGCGGTGCCCCTCGTGCGACGGGGAACTCGCGTTCGCCGACGAGGACGACGACGAAATCGTCCGCGTCTCCCTCAGCTGTACCGCGTGTGGGGCGACGCTGTTCCGTGGAACGGACGGGTGAGGCGTGCAGTTCCCGTCGGCTCACGCGAGCTGGCGGACGGTCGTGACGATGTCGTCGGTGTCGGGATAGATCTCCTCCTCGAGCGGCGGACTGAACGGCGTCGGCACGTCGTCGACGCCCAGCCGCTGAACGGGGAAGTCGAGGTCGAAGAACGCCTCCTCGGTGATCACCGTCGCGAGCTCCGACTGGGAACCGCCGCACAGCGGCGTCTCGTCGACGACGACGCAGCGGCCGGTCTTCCGGACGCTCCCGGCGATCGTCTCGACGTCGAGGGGATCGAGCGTCCGCGGACTGACCACCTCGACGCTGACGTCCTCCTCGGCGAGTCGCTCTGCAGCCTCCAGCGCGTTCCACAGCTGTACCTGGGTCGCGACGACGGTCACGTCCTCTCCCTCGCGTTCGATCCCTGCCTCGCCGATCCGGTGTTCGTACTCCCCCACCGGGACCTCGCCCTCGCGGTTGTAGACGCCGGCGTGTTCGAAGACGATTACGGGGTCGTCGTGGCGGATCGCCGCCCGCAGTAGCCCCTTCGCGTCCGCCGGGGTAGAGACGCAGACGACCTTGATCCCCGGAATCGCCATCAGCAACTGATGGAGCGCCTGTGAGTGCTGTGCGGCCGCGTTGAAGCCGCTCGTGTTCTGCGTCCGGATCGTGAGCGGGATGTCGACGTTCCCGTCCGTCATGTACCGGAGCTTCGCGACCTGATTGAGGATCTGATCCATCGGCACGCCGAGGAAACCGGAGTACATCACCTCGACGACGGGCCGCATCCCGGTCATCGCCGCACCAAGCCCGGAGCCGACGATCGCGACTTCGCTGATCGGGGTGTTGCGAACCCGTTCTGGGTACTCCTCGCCGAGGCCCTCGAGCAGACCGAACGTGCCGCCTCGGGAGGCGACGTCGATGCCCTGGACGAACACCCGTTCATCGCGGCCGAGCTCCTCGCTGAGCGTCTCCCTGATCGCCTCTCGCACCGTGATCGATTCGGTTCCAGTCGCGGCTTCAGCCATACTCACACCTCCTCCGCGTAGAGGTTCTCGTAAGCAGACTCCGGCTCCGGGTAATCGCTCTCGCGGGCGAACTCGATCGCCGCCTCCAGCTCCGCGTCGATCTCGTCGACGATGTCGTTCCACTCGGCGTTCGTCAGCACGCCCTCCTCGATCAGTCGCTCCGGATACGTTTTCAGCGGATCGCGACGCCGCCACTCGTTTATCTCGTCGTCGTCGCGATAGAATTCGGTGTCTCCCTCGTGGTGGCCCTCGAACCGGTAGGTGTCACAGACGAGCAACGACGGCCCATCACCGGCGCGGGCGGCCTCGATCGCGGCGGTCGTCGCCGCGTAGACGTCCTCGACGTCCATCCCGTCGACGTCGATACCGGGGACGCCGTACGACGTCGCGCGCTCGGAGAGGTCGGTGACGGCCTGCTGTTCCTCCAGCGCGCTCATTTCGCCGTACTGGTTGTTCTCGACGACGCCGACGAACGGCAGATCCCACAGCGCCGAGAGGTTCATCGCCTCGTGGAACGCCCCCTGCGCGGTTGCGCCGTCGCCGAAAAACGAGGCGGCGACCTGTCCGGAGCCGCGCAGCTGACTCGAGAGCGCGGCTCCGACCCCGATCGGGACGCCAGCTCCGACGATGCCGTTCGCACCGAGATTGCCGAGTTTCGGACTCGCGATATGCATCGATCCCCCCTTGCCGCCGCAGTAGCCCGTCTCCTTGCCGTACAGCTCGGCCATCATTCGATCGAACTCGTGTCCCTTAGCGATGCAGTGGCCGTGTCCTCGGTGGGTGCTCGTGATGTAGTCGCTCTCCTCGAGCGCACCACAGACGCCCGCGGCGATCGCCTCCTCGCCGATGTAGAGGTGGACGAACCCCGGTAACTCACCGTCCGCGAACAGCGTCTGAACCCGCGATTCGAACGCTCGAATGCGCTGCATCGTTCGCAGCAGGTCGATCCGCGCTTCGTCGTCGAGGTCGACGCGTTTTCGTGTGTCAATTTCACTCATGGCTCGCGCGGATATGGCGACCCAGTCCGTAAATAGCTACCTGCGCGAACGGTCCCTTCCGGCAGCGCTCACGCGGAGTACGGCTCGTCCGGGTAGATTGCGACCGGTCGGCGGTCGTCGACGTTCCGTCGGACGGCCGTCTCGAAACAGAGCCCGTTGAGTTCGTCGACGGTGTCGAGATACCAGAACTCGGAGCCGAGATAGTTTCCGCTCTGGACGATCGGCATACCGGCGGCCTCGAACGTCTCGAGTATCTCGTAAGTTTCGTCCTCGTCCCACCCGAAGTACGCGACGTGGTGGAGCCCCTCGCCGTGCTCTTCGAGGTGTTCCGCGTAGAGGTTCGGTCCCATCGTCGGTTCGATCAGTTCGATCATCGTATCGCCCGCGTCGCCGAGTGCCAGCACCATGCCGTAGTCGACGTCGTCGCCGCGATACGTCGTCTCGGCGAGGTCGGGCGGTTCGAACCGATAGACCGTCCACGGTTCGATCCCGAGGATCGCCCGATACCGGTCCATGCCGTCCTTCAGATCCTCGACGACGATCGCGACCTGATCGATTCCGGGAAGTTCGATCTCCAACTGTGGGATGGCTGGATCCATGGCCCTAACACCGGTTCGAGCGGTTTGGCTGTTTCGCCGACCCTCCCCGGCGATCGGACGATCAGTCGGCTCGCGTCCAGGTCACCGAGACGTCGATCCCCTCCGAGAGCGACCGTTCGACGTAGCAGGCGCGTGCAGCTTTCGTCACGGCTCTCTCGAGCAGCTCCCTCTCGGCGTCGCTGTCGATCCGGAGTTCGACGTCGACCGCCTCGAGCGGCCCCTCCGACGGCGTTCCGTAGACGTCACAGTCGATCCCGTCGATCGCGATCTCGTCCCGGCCTGCCATCGTCCGCAGCGCGAGCGAGAGACACGAGCCGAGTGCGCCGAGGAGGTGCTCGATCGGCGTCGGCGCGAGCCCGGTCCCACCCGCCGTCGTCGGTTCGTCGAACGGGACTTCGGTGTCTGTTCCGTCGACGGTGTAGGTCCCCGAGACCCCCGACGGGTTTTCGACGCGGATCTTCCGGCTCTCCTCGGCGCGGCGATCGCTGGTGGCGTCGATTTCGGTCTCACAGAACGCCGCCAGTGCCGACTCGTCGGTCACCGTCTCCGCGAGCGTTCCGAGGAACCGGGCCGCGTCTGCCCCGTTGAGTACCCGATGGTCGAACGAGAGCGACAGCGTCATGCTCCCGTCTTCGCGGATCCGACCGACGCCGAGGATCGCGACCTGTGGCGGGTCGATAATCGGATCGAAGTGGTCGATTCCGAAGTGGCCGAGGTTCGAGACCGTGAACGTCCCGCCCCGGAGATCGTCGGCCGTGAAATCGCCGTTCCGAACGCGTTCCGTGAGTTCGCGTCGACGCTCGGAGACCGCTTCGGCGCTCGACGACGCGACGTCGGCGATCACCGGAGTGACCAGCCCGCCGTCGACGTCGACGGCGATCCCGAGGTTGATCTCCTCGATCAACCGGTGTTCGTCGTCCTCGAAGAGCGCATTGAACTCCGGATGCGCCTCGAGCGTCTCGGAGACGGCTTTGAGAAGCAGATCCGTGATCGACAGTTCGGCGTCGGCTTCCCGCGCCGCTTCGGACGTGGCCGAGAGCGCCGTCGTCTCTACTGAGCGGTTGAGCGTGACGTGAACCGCGTTCCGGTAGCTCTCCGTGAGGCGCTCACGGATCGTCCGCTGCATTCCCGACAGTGCCCGCGCGTCGGTGACGGTCCGCGTCGGGTGAGCCGGCGTTTCGACCGTCTCGAGATGGGTTCGAACGTCGTCCTCGGTGATCACGCCCTGCGGTCCGGTTCCGTCGACGGCCGCGAGCGCGACGCTCTCCTGTCGTGCGAGCTTTCGGGCGCCGGGAGTGGCTCGCACGTCCGTCTCCGTTCCCGCCGCATCGGCTCTCGAGGGTGTCCCCGTGGAGGTGTCCGATGTGTCGTCCCCGTCGTCGGCCGGTGCGGCGTCAGGGACGTCGAGTCCCGCGAGATACTGCTCGAGCGTCTCGTCGGCGCCGGCGATGACGCCGATCGGATCGCCCGGTTCGACGGTTTCACCCTCGGCGACGAGGATTCGTCGGAGAACCCCGCTCTCGCGCGCTTCGATCTCGGCGGTCGACTTTTCGGATTCGACGACGGCGACCTCGGTTCCCGCTTCGACAGCCTCCTCCTCGGTGATTGTCCACTCGACGACGGTCCCTTCCTCCATCGACATTCCGAGCTGCGGCATCCGAACTACGTATCCCATGGGTGACACTCACAAACAGCTTTCTTAAAGGGACTGGGGAACGTATCAGCTAACTTCGACACCGGCGTTGTGGGGTCGTAATCGTACGCCTGGCGTACCGTCGCCTCTTATGTCGGTTGCCCACTTCGGATCGCACATGACTCCCGTGACCGGTGATCTCGGGGACTCCCACGAGCTTTCCGAGCGCGCTCGGCGGTACGCGAACGAGGTCGTCTTCGGCGAGGAGTGGCCCCTCACTGCCGACCACGTAGATCTCGACCGCGTGACGTTCGAGACGAGCACGCGAATGCGGCGCCGACACGGTGTCTGCTCGGCGGACGGAGCCGACAGCTGTACACTCCGGCTCTCCGAGCGGACCTACGAGCGGGCTGGCTTCTCCGCGATCGGAGAGACAGTCCGGCACGAACTCGTCCACGTCTACCAGCACCAGTCCGAGGGCGTCACGATGGGACACGGTCCCTCTTTCGAGCGGTGGGTTGATCCGCTCGACCTGTCTGGTCGGTGTAGCGACCACTACGCGATTACCGCGGACGATTACGCCTACAGCTTCCACTGTGAGCGCTGTGGGTTCATCGGCGGGCGCTATCGGATGTGCAAAACTGTCGAGGCGGGGATCGACGGCGGGCTTTGCTGCCGCAACTGCGAATCCCGGGAGATCGAGGTTCGGGACGCGCGGGGGGTCGCTCTGACCGATCGAGAGTGAGCGTCTGCGGGACGAGTGCGCCGGAACGCTCTCGAACCGATTCGGGGGATGCGGTACGACAAAAACCCTTATTCAGCACAGGTCGAAAGGAAGGGTATGGAGACGGCGTCGGGCTCTGCGTCGGTTGCCTCCGAACAGTTGAAGCCGCCTGCGGAGCGACCGGTGGTTCGGCGGCAGGCCGTCTTCGTCGCTCTCACCTTCTTCGGTATGTTCGGTGGGCTACTCGGTGGGTGGTTCGGCGCCCCGTCGTCGTTCGTCTGGTTCTGTTATTCCGTTGCGTACGTCTTCGGTGGGTGGTACGGCCTCAAGGAGAGCGTAAAGAGTCTGCAGGAGCCGGCGGTGGAGATCGATCTGTTGATGATCCTCGCGGCGCTCGGCGCCCTCGTCATCGGTGCCCCGTTCGAGGGAGCGATGCTACTGTTCCTGTTTTCGCTCTCGGGTGTGCTGGAGGAGTACGCCATCGGGCGATCCCGGACCGCGATCAAATCGCTCATCGAGATGCGCCCGGAGTCCGCCCGGATACTGCGTGGCGGCGAGACGGTTACGGTCCCGATCGACGACGTCGAGATCGGCGACGTCTTCGTCGTCCGTCCCGGCGACCGGCTCCCGCTCGATGGCGTCGTCGAATCCGGTGAGAGTACGGTCGATCAGTCGTCGCTTACCGGCGAGTCGGTTCCCGTGCCGAAGGAACCCGGGGACGATGTCTTCGGCGGGACGATCAACGAGACGGGAAGCCTCGAGGTTCAGGTCTCCCGCAAAGCCCAGGAATCAGCCATCTCCCGACTCATCCACATGGTCGAGGAGGCCCAGAGCAAGCGGGCCCCGACCCAGCAGCTCATCGACCGATTCGAGCAGCCCTACGTCCTGAGCGTCCTCGCGATGACCGCGATCGCCGTCGCACTCCCGATCACGCTTCTCGAACAGCCGTTCGAGTCGACGTTCTATCGCGCCATGACGCTGATGGTCGCGGCGTCGCCGTGCGCCGTCATCATCTCGACACCGGCGGCGGTGCTCTCGGCGATCTCCGCGGGCGGACGGCAGGGCGTCCTGTTCAAGGGCGGCGAACACATCGAGACCGCGGGTAACGTCGACGCGATCGCCTTCGACAAGACGGGCACGCTGACGGAGGGAAACTCCCGATTGACCGACGTCTCCACGCTCGAGAACGTCTCCGTCGACGGCGAGACACTGACGGACGACCGCCTGTTGACACTCGCGGCTGCCGTCCAGACCCGGTCGGAGCACCACCTCGCCGAAGCGACCGTCGAAGCCGCCGCCGACCGATCGCTCGACGTTCCCGATGCGACCGGGTTCGAAGCCGTCGTCGGAAAGGGCGTCCACGCGACGGTCGCCGAACGGACGATCCACATCGGTAATCCTCGATATTTCCGAAGTGTAACGGGGGGGCGGTCGATCGACGGGATCGAAGCCGGACTCGATGCAGTGCGAGAACTGGAGGCGCACGGCAAGACGAGCGTCCTCGTCGTCGCCGAAACCGACGGCGGGCTAGAAACTCTCGGCTGGCTCGCGTTCACCGACACGATCCGTCCCGACGCGATCGTGGCGATCGAACAGCTCCGGGAACGGGGGGTCGAGCGTATCGTCATGCTCACCGGCGACAACGAGCGCGTCGCGGAGTACATCGCGGACGAACTCGGCATCGACGAGGTGTACTCGGAGCTGCTCCCCGAGGAGAAAGTCGAGCACATAGAGTCCCTCCAGCGGCGTTACGACGCCGTCGCGATGGTCGGCGACGGCGTCAACGACGCGCCCGCGCTCGCAACGGCGGACATCAGCGTCGGAATGGGTGGCGCCGGTACCGACGTGGCGCTTGAGACGGCCGACATCGTACTCATGTCGGACAAGCTCGATCGGCTCCCCTACGCGTTCGCGCTCAGCCGCGAAACCAGGAAGACGCTGTATATCAACTTCTCCATCGCGTTCGGCGCGATCCTGATCATGGTGATCGCGATCCTCACGGCAGGGATCCCGCTCCCGGTCGCGGTGGTCGGCCACGAAGGTTCGACCGTGCTCGTCAGCCTCATCGGCCTCCGACTGCTCCGCTTCGAGGAGTGATGCCGTCGGTTCGGCCGTCGATGCAACTATTGTGCTAACGGCACTCTACCGGCCATGGAGTACACGACTCTCGGCGGTACCGGCATGAGCGTCAGTCAGATCGGCCTCGGCTGCAACACGCTCGGGCTCGACACCAGCGAGAAGTGGGACTGGACGGTCAGCGAAGCCGAAAGCAAGGAGCTGGTCCACCGAGCGGTCGACCTCGGCATCAACTTCTTCGATACGGCCAACACGTACTCGTGGGGCGACTCCGAGCGCGTGCTCGGCGATGCCCTCGACGAGCACGACCGCGAGGAGATGGTCGTCGCCACGAAGGTGTACAACGATCCATCGGCCGACGCCCACCCGAACGCGACTGGATTGTCTCGGAAGACGATCGATCAGGAACTCGAGAACAGTCTCGACCGTCTCGGCATGGACTACGTGGATCTGTACCAGATCCACCGCTGGGACCCCGAGACCCCGATCGACGTCACCGTCAGAGCACTCACGGACACCGTCCGGCGGGGGGACGTCGAATACCTCGGGGCGAGTTCGATGTGGACCTACCAGTTCGGCTCGGCGCTCCGGGCCGGCGAGCAACCGGGGCTCGAACCGTTCGCGACGATGCAGAACCACTACAATCTCGTCTATCGGGAAGAGGAGCGCGAGATGCTTCCGTTCTGCAAACAGCAGGGCGTTGGAGTGATCCCCTGGGCACCGCTCGCCGGCGGCTTTCTCGCTCGACCGCACGAACAAATGCACGCCACCAGACGCGGGGAGACGAGCTCGAGCCTGCGGCGGCGGCCGTACCCGGACAACGGGGGCGTCGAGATCAACGAGCGGGTCGAGGAACTCGCCGATCAGAACGGGGTGTCGATGGCGCAGATCGCCGTCGCGTGGCTGCTCCACAAGGAGTGGGTCGACGTGCCGATCGTCGGCGCGACGAAGGTCGAACACCTCGAGGACATCGTCGAAGCGACCGAGATCGACTTCTCGGAGAGCGATCTCTCGTACCTCGAGGAGCCGTACGGCCCCGTTCGGATCGCCGGCCACGACTGATTGGGGATCGAAGACACTCCCGGAGATCTCGAGGGGTCCTTGAGGCTACCGATCGAGTTCCGGAACGTTCGGGCCGAGTTGGCCGACGATTCCCGAATCGGAAACCCGCTCGCGGAGCAATCGACGGTTCTCCTGGCGCAGCGTCTCGGGGGACGTCTCGGCGGTGATGAGCCGCGAAAGCGTCTCGCCGAACTGTTCGCTGGCGAGGAAATCCGTGACGTTGACGTAGGTCGCCCCGGCGTCGATCAACTCGACCGCGGTGGCGGTGTCGTCGGCACGGAGAATCACGTCGGCGTCGGTCTCGACCGAGAGAACGTACTCCGATAGGGATCGCTGCGGTGGTGTCGAGACGACGAGGTCGGCCCGTTCGGCGTCGAGGAACTCCCAGACGACGTCGCTCATCGCGTCGCCGAAGACGCAGACGTCGTGGTACTCCCGGGCGAGCTCGAAGCGGTCGGGATCGTTTTCGACGACCACCACCGGCTTGTCGAGTTCGCGACAGACCGCGACGATACTGCTGCCGAGTTTGCCGTAGCCGATGACGATGACGTGGTTCTCGAGCGGTTCTTTGGGGAGAGCACTCCGTGCGCGAGTTCTCTCCCGAGTCGCCCCGAAGATCCCTGTTCGTTCGATCAGCCGGTAGAGTTCGTCCTCGTACGTGTAGGTGAGCGTCGACGTGATCATCGTGGCCGCCGCCGCGAGCAGGATTGCGTCGAACAACGACTGGCTGATCTGTCCGGCTAACAGACCGCTGATCGCGAGGATGAGTGCGAACTCGCTGATCTGGTCGAGACTGAAGCTCGTCAGCGCGGCGCTCCGCGTGTCGTACCCCTGATAAACTAACGCCCAGATCGTCACGATCGGTTTGACGAACACGATGCCGAAGACGAGCACGACCGCCATCGCGAGTACTTCGGTCGACGGCGCGACGACGAGGCTGCCGAGGGTGACGAAGAAGATCGCGGTAAAGAAGTTCTCGATCGACTCCAGTGCCGACAGAAGCGCGACGTTGTACTCGAACTCCTGGGTAATCGAGATCCCGGCAGCGAACGCCCCGACGACGATCGAGAGCTCGAGGACCTCGGCGAGCGCAAGAAAACCGATCAGGAGACCGATTCCCGTCAGCATGATCAACTCGTCGGAGTCGCCGGAGAGTGTGACGAAGACGTCGAAGAGGTAGATCCGGATCAGGATGGCGACCATCAGCATCAACACGCCGTAGCCGAGTTGGAGCGCCACGCCGTCGAGGGTGTAGACGGTGGCTCCGAGGACGAGGATGATCCCGACCGCGAACAGGTCCTGAACGAAGTGGATCGATTCGGTGAGCCGGCCGTGGATGAGATTGAGACGGATCTCGCCCTCGGCGAGTTCCCGGCCGACGAGCGAGGAACTCAGCGCCGCAGCCGTGGCGAAGTAGGCCGCAGACAGCTGATCGAGACCGAGCAACAGGGCGATGACGAAACCAGTGACCCCGACGACGAGAATCTGGACGGCGGCGACGTGCTCGCTGTCGCGGGTGACCGTGAGGAACCGACTCGGCTCGGCGTGGACCCCGAAGACGAAGACGAGAAAGGCGATTCCGAGCTGCGCCAACTCGAGCGTGATTCCCGGTGCGATGAGCGGACTCACGCCGATTCCGACGAGAATGTAGAGCGGTACCGACGGGAACGGATATCTGGTCGCGATCAAAAGTACCACCGCCGCCGTGATGAAGACGATCGCCAGCGGCTCGATGAGCTCAGACATCCGACTCACCTCCGCGGTCGAAGCGGCGCGGGTCGACCCCCGACGACCGCGTGGTGCCGGCCGACTGTCGGAGCCGATCGACGTCGTCCTCGACCGCCCGAAGGAACGCTGGTCGATCCCGGATGTACTGCGTGAGATACGTGCGGATCTTGAGTCCGGCGAGTACCGTCGGCAAGGTCACGTAGTGTGCGCCCTCGTCGTAGAGGTCGAGCGCCTGCTCGACGCTGTCGGCTTCGGCGATGACGATCGCCCCCTCGGAGGACTCCCGGATCGCGAGTTCGTTGATCTCCGGCTGTACCGACGAGGACATCACGACCGCGGCCCGGCCGATCCCGGCCTCCTTCCGAAGCTCCCCGTGTTTGAAGTCGCCGTAGATGACGTCGTACGGCGTGTCCGCGAACCGATCAGAAATCGAGGGGTTGCGGTCGACGATGACCACGTCACCGAGCTTCTCGTGAAGGACCGACAGCGTGGGTTCGGTGACGTCGTCGACGCCGATCACGACCGCGTGGTCGGCGTAGGTCTTGAGCTCGACGTCCTGTTTGTCGTCGCTCTCGAAGCGAGCCCACACCGACTCCGTCAGGTCGTACAGCTGGTGGTTGTATTTGATGAGATACGTCGAGAGCCCCATCGTGACGATCGCCATCAGGCTCAGATAGCCCAGAATTGGTTCGCCGATGAACCCCTGCGAGACCGCGAGTGCGCCGACGACGAGCGAGAACTCGCTGACCTGCACCATGTTGAGACTGCCGAGGAACGAGGTCTCCGGGGTGAAGTTCTCGTAGTCGATGAGGAAGAACATGATGAGGAAGTTGCCGACCATCAGCGCCGCGGATGCGATCATCGCCTCCTGCCAGAAGGCGAAGAGGTCGTCGGCCGAGATTCGGAGCCCGATGCTCGAAAAGAAGACGACCATGAACAGATCGGTTAGCGGACGAATGCGCTCCGTGAGTTCGCTGGTGTACTGGACCTGTGCGAGGCTTAGTCCCGCGAGGAAGGCGCCGACTTCGATGGAGAGATTGAGCTCCATCGAGCCGTGGATGAACAGGAACGCCCACGCGATACCGACGATGAAGAACGCCTCGCGGTCGCCCGCCACGGCGCGAAAGAGCTGCGGGAGGAAGTAGCGGGCGGCGAGATACGAAAAGGCCCCGATCCCAGCCATCAGAAGGAAGATCGTCCCGATGTTGACCGCGATGGTCGAGGGGTCGTCGAACGATTCCGCGCTCAACACTGCGAGCAGGACGACGAGATAAATGTCCTGAAGGATCAACACCCCGACGTCGATCTTGCCGGGCAGCGACGTGAGCTCGTCCTTGTCGGCGAGTACCTTCACGATGATCGGCGTCGCCCCGAAGACGGTCGCGAGGGCGATGATCGTCGTCTGCAGCAGATCGAACCCCAGCGCGTAGGCGACCGCGAACGCGAGCGCGGTCTGTAACACCGTCTGCCAGACGGCGATGTTGATCACCGGACGGAGGATCTCGCGGATGTCGTCGATCCGGAGCTTCAATCCGAGCAGAAAGAGCAGAAAGCCCAGTCCGAGCTCGGCCATGAGCTCGACGAGCTGTCCTTCGGTGATGACGTCGAGGAAAACCGGTCCGAGGACGATCCCGGTGAAGATGTAGGCGACGATCGTCGGCTGCCCCGAGAGCCGAAAGAGGTAGCCGAGGGCGACGGCCGTCAGTATGATGAGTGCGAAGTCGGCTGCGATCGTGACGGTTCCCTCGACCATTAATCAGTGGTGGTGCGTTTTCGTCGGGCGCTCTTGAGGATGGTGGTTCGTCGTGTGGCGAGGTGGTGGGCGAACGTACGATTTCGGTTCGAGCGACGGGTTCGAGCGTTCGATTCGAACGAGCGCCCAAGACGCCTCGCACCCATACTAGATCTCCTGTCCACGCCAGGGCTCTCCGATCCGATCGCGCGTTACGGTCTCGTAGGAGCCGCTCCGAAACGTGGTAACCCGTCCGGTTTCCTCGCTCAGCGTCATCGTGGTGACGACGTCGGGCCGAAGCGAGGTTTCGTATGCACTCATGTGTCTCGCACCCATCCAGTCCGTATACTCGAGAGCGGTCACGCTGACGCCACTCGGCAGCTCATCGTCACGCACGTTTTTGAACCGAACCATCTGTTCCAGAATCGTGCCATCGACACTGATACACACGCCGCCGTCCCGGGAGTGGGCAACGGACGTGGCCGCTCCGTAGAACGCGTCCACGTCTCCGATTACGCTTGGACAGCGGTCGATCGGCCAGACGTTCGCACCCATCGGTTCCGCGAACGCGGCCACGGAGCGATTCGAGACGATCGCCAGATAGAGCCCCGGCCCCGTAGTGTGGTTCGCGCCGTAATCATTGAACTCGAGGGAGATACCTTCGATACAGTCGTAGATCCGGGTTTCGAGTTTCCTCGTGGATTCGTTTCGTTCGTACTGGAACTCCAACGATTTCGACGTCACGGTGAGTGCCCTTTCGCGTCAGTTCCGTAAGCGGTTATCGACCGACACCCATCGAACGATCCAAACTCGGCACTCCCGATCGGTGTTCGGCGCGAACGACCCACTTATGGGCTCCTGTGGAGGAGTTCGTCCAGTGCTTCGTGTGCGGACTGATCACCGATCGCGACGACGTGATCGTCGGCCTGGAGTGTGAAGTCGTCGGGCGGGTGGGCCGTCCGTTCGCCTTTGCGGACGACTGCGAGTATCGCCGCCTCCGTCCGAGAGCCGATGTCGAGATCTCCCAGGGTCTCTCCGACGGCCGGCGCGTCCGGCGCCACCTGATACCACTTCGTTCGCTCGTCGGTCGGCGTGACTTCGCCGACCTGTGCCGGAACCGGCTGGTAATACGCACCGACGAGTAAGAGACCGAGCGCTCGCGCCTGCGAATCCGACATCTCGACCACCTTTTCGTATTCGTCGTCCTCCTCACCTCGGTAATATACCGATCGTGGACCGGTGTTGTGAATAATTACGGCCACACTTTCGTCGTGACTGAGGTCCAGTTCGTACCGAACACCGACGCCTGGGAGCTCGCGCTCCCGTATTTCGAGCGGCATATTGTGATACCGTTGTAGTATGCCCGTTGGTCGATACCGGACGTCAGTGTTACACTCCGTCTCAGACTGCCAAACATGAAAACCGCGATACAAGTGAAGTGACCTTTTGAGGCGTCTTTCCAAATGAACTCAGTTCTCACGGTCCGATAATCTAGATGTAGCGTAGACGTTCACGGCTCATCAGTGCGCCAACTACTCCGTTTCTGGAGCACGACGAACACTCTTGGGCTCGGAAAACACATATGCGAGCGTGATCCGAACGGAGGGAATGACACAGATACGTACTGTCGGTTACAGTACGAAACGGGGAGATCTATGAGCAAACAATGGAATCCGGACGGAATCTTCGATGTACTGGCGAGTAAAGAGAGCCGACGGATCCTGGCGGCGGCCAGTGTACGACCGCTGTCGGCCAAGGAGTTCGAACAGATCTGCGACGCGTCGCTCCCGACGATCTATCGCCGAATCGCCGTCCTCGTCGAGTACGATCTGCTCTCCGAAGAGCAGGTGGTCGACCCCGACCACGAGCAGTCAAAACAGTATATAACCGACCTCAAGGAACTCAACGTGAAGATCGAGGACGGGGAGTTCAGCGTCAACCTCGAGATCGAGAAGGACACCGTGGACAAATTCGGAGAGCTCTTCCGAGATCTGGGCGAGGGACACCGAAAATCGGCGACGACCGACTTTCCCGACGTCCCCTCGAAATCCCCGACGGAGAAGTGACGATGGTGAACGCACACCTCTGGATGTTCATCGTGAGCAACCTCCTCGTGTTCGCGCTGGGAAGCGCACTTACGGTGCTCAGTTTCAAGGCTCAAAAGCGGCTCGGACGGGAAAACCTTCGGTTCACGACGCTCGGATTCGCGCTCATCACGACGAGCATCGTCGTCGAGGCCCTGTACGCTCCCGGAATCGCCGGCGGCGACTGGCTCACCACCAGCCACCTGCTCACGCTCTACACGATCGAATCGCTACTCGTCGCGTCGGGACTGGCATCTATCGCCTACTCGCTGCTCCAGTACTGATCGAGACGATTCGACGGAACGCCCCACCGAGAGGAGCAGTTCGGTGTCAGTCGGCGAACGCTCGCCCCGGGTAGAACGTCCCCGTCTCCCTGTGCACTCCGACGAGCAAGACGACGCCGGCGATCATGGGGATGAACGCACACACGACGTAGACAGGCGTGAAGCCGACGAGTTCGATAAGTGGGAGCGAGACCATCGGTCCGAGTCCGCCGCCGATGTCGCCGAACACGTTGTTCGTTCCGGAGGCGCGTCCCATCCGTTCGTCGGGAGTCAGATCCGCGAGTAACGCCATCATCGGACCGCTGGTTCCACCCTGGCCGGCTCCGATAAAGAGACACGCGACGACGAGATCCACGATCGAACTGGTTCGTGCCAAGAGCAGAAAGCCCGCGAACGACAGTCCGAGAAACAGGAGGAGAACCGGGACGCGCGATCCTCTCTTATCCGATACGCGGCCGCCGACCATCATCGCGACGCCGGCCGCGATGACGGTTCCCGCCATGAACACGCCCGACGTTCCCTGTGGATCGAGTCCGAAAAGCGAGAGGGCTCGCTCGTCCAGGAACAGCACCAGGGTCGCAAACAGCGCCCCGAGATAGGCGAACATCAGTCCGAAGTTGACGAGCCCGACCGTCACCGCGGGAATCGAGGTCTCGATCTCCCACGGTTTCACCGCCCGAGACCCACCCTCCGTGACGTGGGTCTCCGGGACGAGGACGAACGCGACGCCGCTCGCGACCAGCGCGAACGCGGCCGCGAGCGCGAACGCGATCACCTCACCGGCCAGCGAACTGGCGACGCCGCCGAGTACCAGCCCCGCCGGGAAGCCCAACAGGACTCCACCGCGAACGATACCCATGTTCGTTCCGCGCGAGTGTTCGTCCGAGACGTCCGCGGCGATGGTGTACGCAGTCGCGAACACGGCGGCGGAACCGAGCCCCCAGAGTACGCGAGCCAGCAGGAACCACGTCTCCGGGGCGACCACACCGCCGAGGAGAAAGAACCACTGGTCGAACCCGACTGTTATCGGTCCGACTCTCCCGTCCGGAAGCGCGTGGGCGATCGGGGCGACTCGCTCCGGGGACGGCATCAGGAGGGCGGCGACGTAGCCGAACGTCGCGATTCCCTCGACGAGTAGCCCGTAAATGAACGGCTTTCGAGTGCCGTATCGATCGACGAGCGCACCTGCGGGTGCGCTGGCCACCAGTCTCGCCCACCGGTTCGCCGACAGGATGAGTCCAACCATGAACGCGGAGATGCCGAGAACAGCCCCCAGGTTCGGGAGGATCGGAAAGACGACACCGCCGCCGAACCCGACGAAGAACGTACTGGCAACGACTGCGAGAATGACCGCAGGGATGCTTTGAACGCGGAACCGTGGGAGGGAGAAACGCATGCGTTCAGACGGAGGGACTGTCTGCAGTGTCGTTCAGTGAGCGGCGCATACAGCGTTCGACCACTGGCGGTCGAATAAATCACCCGTTCCGGCTGTGTACATTCCTCGTCGAAATGGGAGTGTTCCTGAATCGAGGCTACTCGATCCGCGCACGAAGGTCGTTCGTAACCGCCTCCGTTTTCGCTTCACCACCGATATCCGGCGTGCGGGGGGCGTTGGGATCTGCGAGCTGCTCCACCACGGCGCTCTGCAGCGTTCGCGCGACGGCTGACTCGCCGAGGTGGTCCCAGAGGAGTTCCCAGGAACGAACGGTGCCGATCGGGTTCGCGATCCCCTTCCCCGTGATGTCGAAGGCGCTGCCGTGTACCGGTTCGAACATCGAGGGATGCTCGCGAGTCGGATCGACGTTCGACGACGGAGCGAGGCCCAGACTCCCCGAGATAGCCGCGGCGAGATCGGTGAGGATGTCCCCGAAGAGGTTCGATGCGACGACGACGTCGAACTGTTCCGGTCGCCTGACGAGATCCATACTCGCCGCGTCCACCAGCAGTCGTTCGACCTCGACGTCGGGGTACTCCCGATGAACCTCCGCCACGATATCGTCCCAGAACACCATCCCGTGGGCCTGTGCGTTGGATTTCGTGACGTTCGTTAGCTCGTTGTCGCGCTCGCTCGCAGCGTCGAACGCCGCCCGGACGATCGTTTCGGTTCCCTCCCGGGTGAACAGTGCGCTCTGGATGGCTACCTCGGAGTCGAACCCCTCGTACTCCCTGCCGCCGATGTGGGTGTACTCGCCCTCTGTGTTCTGTCTGTAGACGACGAAGTCGATGTCTCCACTGGCGTAGTTCCGCAGCGGGCTGGTGACGCCCTCGAACAGGTAGGTCGGCCGCTCGCAGACGTGCTGTTTGAACCCCTTCGTGATCTTCAGACGGAGCCCGTGCAGTGTCACGTGGTCGGGGACGTCGGGGTGGCCCACGGCACCGAGGACGATCGCGTCGTGGCCGCGGAGTCGTTCGAGACCGTCGTCGGGCATCATCGATCCCTCGTCGAGATATCGCCGAGAGCCCCAGTCGTACCACGTCGTCTTGAGGGACACGCCGTGAACGTCGGCCGCCCGTTCGACGACCGCCATTGCGCAGTCGACGACCTCGGGACCGATACCGTCGCCCGGAATGACCGCTATATCGTACGCCATTACTCACTGGCGGACGTGGGAGACCAAAGCCCTTCGGACCGGTGGGAGTTCGCGGTGGTCGCGACGCTCGACAGCCGTCCGAACATTTACGCCATCGCCCCTGTCACGAACGGTCATGATCGAATCACACGCCTCCAATCGGAGTGCTCGCCTCGGAGAGCTCCGTGGACGGCCGGTTCACCTCCACTGTACCGCCTGGAAGCGGCGACGACCCCATGGAACTCGCTTCGGAACGTTCGGGGCGCCGAGATTCGGCTGCGACCCGGACGGACGCGTCGATCGACGGCCGAGCCGCGTGATCGAGTGATTCCCGTGTCGAATCCTCACGGACGCCGACTCTCGCTGTTCGTCGGCATTCTCGTCGCTTCCGCGATGGTCCTCCTCGCCGTCGCCCGGGTCGTCGACCTGAGTCCGGTCGCCCTCGCCCCGGCGTACATGTTCTCTCCGATGATCGCCGGTCTCGCGGTCTGTCTCCGCTGGAAGATACCGCTCTCGGCGGTCGGCCTCCGGATCGGCCGGCTCCGATGGCTCGCCGCGGCGCTCGTGGTCTCACTCCCGCTGGTCGGAGTGACGCTCGCCCTCGCGGTGGCGGTTCCCGGCGTCGGCTTCGACCCGTCGGTCGATCCGCTACCGGGAATCGATCTGCCGTCCGGAGTTGTCGGCGTGGGCGTCCTGTTCGGTCTCGTGCTCGCGATCGGTGGAACGATCAACGCGGTCTTCGCCTTCGGAGAGGAGTTCGGCTGGCGCGGCTACCTCCTCTGGGAGCTATCACCGTTGGGATTCTGGAAGGCGTCGTTCGCGATCGGCGCCCTCTGGGGGCTCTGGCACGCTCCGGTGATCGTCGCCGGCTACAACTACCCGTCGTTTCCGGTCGTCGGTGTCGCGGCCATGACCGTCGCGTGCATCTCGTTCTCACCGTTGTACACGTATCTGGTCGTCCGGGCGGAGTCCGTGCTCGCGGCCGCACTCCTGCACGGCGTCTTTAACGGCTCGGCGGGTCTCGTCATCGCGTACGCCGTCGCGGACGACAGCGTTCTCCGGGAACTCGTGGCCAGTCCGGTGGGCGCTGCCGGCGTTGTCGCGTTCGGACTCGCGGCGGTCGCGATCGCGCTCGTCGGGCCGCCACCGCTGTCCAGGGAGTTCGCCCGCGAGGACGCAGTGCCGCCGGACCGGCGAACGACTGCCGTGGATCGGTGACCGAACGACGAGACCGTAGACCGCGCTCCGCGCGTTGAAACCGTCGGGACTTACGCTACACCACTCGATCGCCGTCGACGAGCGCCTTCCCACGACGGGCGATGTCGGGGACGACTGCCTCCATCTTCGGATAGAGCGGATCGTCGCTGTTACCGTCGAGATACCGTGCGTAGAACATCTCACAGACGGCCGTCAGCATGTAGAGGCCGAGGACGACGTAGAACTCCACGTCGACGACCTCGATCCCCGACTGTCGCTCGTAGCGGTCGAGTAACGCCGATCGGTGGGGGTACCCGGATCGATCGAGAAACGCCGGCATCAGCGCCTCGACGAGGGGGTCGCTGTCCCAAAAGCAGAGGAACCAACCGACGTCGCGGAGGGGATCGCCGATCGTCCCCAACTCCCAGTCCATGACGGCGATCAGCTCCGGTTTTTCGCTCGGTGCGTACATCACGTTGTCCAGTTTGTAGTCGCCGTGGACGAGCGCGCGTTCGTGGGAGTTCGGAACGTTCGCCTCCAGCCACGATTCGATCTCGTCGACGTGCGGAACCTCCCGGACGCTGCGGGTGGTTTCGTGTGCCCACTCGAACTGTCGTCCCCACCGCTCGATCTGCCGCTCGAGGAACCCGTCGGGTCGGCCGAAATCACCGAGGCCGACCGCCTCGTAATCGACCGTGTGGATGGCGGCCAGCGTGTCGATCAGCTCCTCGGCGAGCTGTCGCCGACGGTTCGGCGAACCGAACCGCTCGGGCTCTTCGTCCCGGACGACGGTTCCGTCGAGTCGATCCATCAGGTAGAACTCCTTTCCGATGACGGACGGGTCGTCACAGGCCGCCACCGGTGTCGGGACCGGGACGTCGGTATCCCGGAGCGCTGAGATCACCCGATACTCTCGGAGGACGTCGTGGGCGGTGTCGGCGGTCTCACCGGCCGGCGGGCGGCGTAACACGAGATCGTGTTCGCCCCACCGGACCTCCAGCGTCTCGTTGGAGTGTCCGGCCTCGAGGTGCGCCACCCGGTACCGGTCGGCCTCGCCGAGCGTCTCCTTGAGGTAGTTTCGAAGGGACGGTTCGTCGACGAGTGCCTCGACGTACGATCCGTTTCCCGTCATGGTCGTCCACCAGGAGTTCGAAGCGGATAGTTCTAGCCGACCGGATCGTTGAATCGATCGTTATCTGTCTTTCGTGCGATTCGTCGGGACGTTCGATCGGTGTACCGACACGATCGTTCGGGCGTCGTCCGCCCGACGATCAAACGCTTGTGCGTGGGTTCCCTCGATACGGGCATGGAACCACTCACAACCGTGGTCGTGATGGGGTCGGTCCTGGGAATCGACGTTGGCTCCCTGTCGTTCGGGTTTTCGGAACTGGAAGTTCCCCTCCTCCGAACTGTGGGATTCGTCGTCGGATTCGTCGTCGTACTTTTCGTCGGTTGGGTCTTCGTTGAGCCCGCGGTTTCACGGATCGTCAGCAGGCGAAATCGAAACAACCCGACGCTGGAGGAGGCGATCGCTCGGTACGTCCGTCTAACGGTCGTCCTCTGTGCACTGTTCGTCGGACTCAGTGGCGCCGGGTTCGCGGGTCCGGTGCGTAACTCCGCTCTCGTGATCGCTGCCGGAACGCTGGCACTCGGCGTCGCCGGGCAGAGTGTGATCGGGTCACTCGTCAGTGGGATCGCGCTCGTCGTGGATTCGCAGTTCAACGTCGGAGACTACATTCGATGGGAGGATGGCGAGGGTGAGGTCGCGTCGATCACACTACGGGTCACCCGCGTCCGGACTCCCGACGGGGGACTCGTGACGATTCCGAACACTACCTTGACCGACGATCCGATCGTTCGCCCGTTCGAGCGGGGGAACCGTCGAGTCGTCGAACGCATCGCGATCGACTACGAGGACGACGTCGAAACGGCGCTTCAGCTACTAACCGAGACACTCGGAACTGTCGACGGTGTCCTCGACGATCCCGCTCCAGGAATCGGCGTCGACGAACTGGGCGACGACGCCGTAGCTCTCCGCGTCCAGTACTGGGTCGACGACCCGAGGCGGAGTATGCTCCGCGTTCGCTCGGAGTTCGCGCGAGCGGCCAAAGCCCGTCTCGAGCGGGCCGGGGTCACCATCAGTCCCGCTTCGAAACGCGATCTCGAGGGTCACATTCTGGTCGACGGTAATACGTAACTTAGGAGCGGCGTTTCCGCCACGCACTCGAATCCGTGCTCGACCGTGGCAGGACCGTACAGTCGACCGTACAACTATGCGTCGACGGTGCGTATCGGTCGGCCCATGGACGTGATCGACCCTGCGACCGGCGAGCGGGTGGACAGCTACGAGGACGAGACGGAGCGCGACGTCGACGTCGCGCTCGTTCGAGCGACCGATGCCTTCGAATCGTGGCGTGAGCGGCCGATCCGAGAACGGGAGCAGCTCCTCGAAGCGGCGGGCGACGTACTCCGTGAAAACAAACGCGAGTACGCCGAGACGATGACCGGCGAGATGGGGAAGCCGATCGAGCAGGCCCTCGCGGAGGTCGAGAAATGTGCGTGGTGCTGTGATCACTACGCCGAGTACGCCGGCGCCTACCTCGAAGCGGAGCACCATCCGAGCTCACCGGGCACATCCGTCAGGACGGTCCACGAACCGCTGGGACCCGTACTGGCGGTCATGCCCTGGAACTTCCCCTTCTGGCAGGTCTTCCGGTTCGCCGCACCGTATCTCACGGCCGGCAACGTCGGCTTGCTCAAGCACGCTTCGAACGTGCCGGGATGCGCCGTCGCCATCGAAGAGGTGTTCCGGGAGGCCGGCTATCCGAGGGGGTCTTTCAGTCGCTGTTGATTCCCTCGGATCTCGTCGAAGGGATCCTCACCGACGACCGCGTTCGGGCGGCGACGCTGACCGGGAGCGGACCGGCGGGCAGCGCTGTCGCCTCGACCGCCGGCTCCCAGCTCAAGAAGACCGTCCTCGAACTCGGCGGTAGCGATCCGTTCGTAGTTCTCGACGATGCCGACATCGAGGCGGCTGCCGAAACCGGCGCTTGGGCACGCAATCAGAACGGCGGACAGTCGTGTATCGCCGCCAAGCGGTTCGTCGTCCACACGGACGTCTACGACGAGTTTCTCGAGCAGTTCCTGGAGGAGGTCGAGGCGCTCGTCGTCGGCAACCCGATGGACGAGGAGACGGACGTCGGGCCACAGGCGCGCCAGGATCTCCTGGCGGAGCTTCACGAGCAGGTCGA
>SKTU01000054.1 GCA_007122455.1 Haloarculaceae archaeon
CGGTTTCGGATGGTGACCTCGGAGATGTCGGCGACCTCGCTGACCTCGCTCTGGGTGACCTTCTCGTTGCAGAGCAGCGAGGCGGCGTACACCGCTGCGGCGGCCAGCCCCACCGGCGACTTACCCGAGAGGACTCCGTCCTTCTGAGCGTCGTCGATGAGTCGGCGCGCGCGTCGCTCGACTTCGTCGGAGAGGCCGAGATCGCTGATGAACCGCGGGATGTAGCTCTTCGGGTCGGCGGGTTGGACTTCGAGGCTGAGCTCGCGGACGATGTAGCGGTACGTCCGGGTGAGCTCCATCTTGTCGACGCGGGAGACCTTCTCGACCTCGTCGAGACTCCGCGGGACGCCGGCCTGTCGGGCGGCGGCGTAGAGGGCGGCGGTGGAGACGCCCTCGATGGAGCGGCCGGGGAGGAGGTTCTCGCTCAGTGCGCGGCGGTAGATGACCGACGCGGTCTCACGGACGTTCTTCGGGAGTCCGAGCGCGGAGGCCATTCGTTCGATCTCCCCGAGCGCCTGCTTGAGGTTTCGTTCCTTGGAATCGCGAGTGCGGAACCGCTCGTTCCACGTGCGGAGCCGCTGCATCTTCTGGCGCTGGCGGGTCGACAGCTGTTTGCCGTAGGCGTCTTTGTCCTGCCAGCCGATGTTCGTCGAGAGCCCCTTGTCGTGCATCATCTTCGTCGTCGGGGCGCCGACGCGACTCTTCTGGTCCTTCTCGGCGCTGTCGAAGGCGCGCCATTCGGGCCCCCGGTCGATCTCGTCTTCCTCGACGACGAGACCGCACTCGCTGCAGACGGTCTCACCGTGTTCGGTGTCTGCCTCGAGGCGGGCACCGCACTCGGGGCAGGTCCGCTCGCTCGTGGAGCTCTGCTCGTCGGTCGTCTCCTCCGTTCGTTCGGTTCGTTGCGATTCGGTGTACGTTCGGATTGAAGTGTCACTCATGATGGGTTACTCCCGGCTCCAGGGGTGGAAAACCGAAGAAATCCGGAACCGTTGTGCTAACTGTTTGTTAGTCCGAAAGGTACTTAAACCTTTCGCGTAAATGCGCACCGAAACGGAAGAATTCCGGCAGTAGAACCCATATCCCATGCTACCGCACCACGCGCGACAGCCGTTAACAACAATTGAGATATAAAAACATTACGTACCACCCGGTACAGGAGCGCGATCCGGCGGTCGCGAGCAGATCAGACGGTGAACAGGTGACCGTCCCGTGGCACTTCGAACAGTCCGATCCGCGCGCCCGCGTCCATCCACCCGTGTCCGTAGGAGAACGACGCCAGGGCGTTGACCGGATCGCCGCTGTCGCGAAAGTGACGCCCGTCCGTCAGATACGAGCGAGCCATCGTCTCGCAGTCGACTGCAGCCTCGTGAAGGGAGGTTCCCTCCGGGGGTGCGATCTCGGCGGCTTCAAGCGCTTCCGCGAGTAGTCGCTCGTAGCGGTCGGCCTTCTCCTTCAGGTCGGCGGCCATACTCCGAGATACGCCCACGGGGCCGGTAAAGCCTTCCGAGCGCCCCCGACAGCACAAGCTACATACACGGCGCCGAGCTATCTCGATACATGACGGACGACGCCGAGCACCGGCGACTGCTCATCGTGGGAACGGGCATCGCCGGACTCACCGCAGCGATATACGCCGGTCGCTCGAACAACGAGCCGCTCGTACTCGAAGGGCCGGAGCCCGGAGGACAGCTCACACTGACCACCGACGTCGCGAACTACCCCGGCTTCCCGGACGGTATCTCGGGGCCCGACCTGATCAACAGGATGAAAGAGCAGGCCGAACAGTTCGGCGCGGAAATCGAACACGGTGTCGTCGTTGACGTCGAGGAGGGAAAGCCGATCCGCGTCGAGTTGCGCGACGGAACGGTGTACACGACGGACGCACTCATCGCCGCCTCGGGAGCGTCGGCGAAAACCCTCGGCGTACCCGGTGAGGACGAACTGATGGGGTACGGCGTCTCGACGTGTGCGACCTGCGACGGCGCGTTCTTCCGCGACGAGGACATGCTCGTCGTCGGCGGCGGCGACGCGGCGATGGAGGAGGCGAACTTCCTGACGAAGTTCGCCGACACGGTGTACGTCGCCCACCGCCGCGAGGAGTTCCGCGCCGAGGACTACTGGATCGACCGCATCACCGAAAAGGCCGAGGCGGGCGAGGTGAAGATCCTGAAGAATACGGAGCTCGTCGAGATCCACGGAACGCCGGAGGACGGTATCGAGGGCGTGACGCTCGTGGAGAACCCCGAAGGACACCCGACCGAGCGGCTCGACGATCCCGAAACGGAGACGTACGACCTCGACGTCGGGGCCGTCTTCATGGCGATCGGACACACCCCGAACACCGGCTATCTGAAGGGAACCGGCGTCGAGATGGACGCGACCGGCTACATCAAGGCCGCCGGCGGTGACGGCAGCGGCCAGACGAAAACTGCCGTTCCGGGAATATTCGGCGCCGGCGACGTCGTCGACTACCACTACCAGCAGGCGATCACCGCCGGCGGGATGGGCTCGAAGGCAGCGATCGACGCCGACGAGTATCTCGAGGACCTCGAGCGGGCCGAGCCGGCCCCCGCTCCGACGGACGACTGACGCCGATCGGAACGCCCTTCCGTCGGAACCGCGAACGCCGATCATGGCCAGTGAGACGGTAACCGTCCATCTGGAGGGACCGAACGGCGAGGACGAAGTCGAGCTCCCGAAGGCGATGCTCGACCTGATGCGGGAAGGCGACGAGTCCGATGCCCGGATCGTCGGCGATCTCGCGCTCTTTTCGTGCGCTCAGCGGATCCACGCGACGGTTCACCACAGCCAGGGCGGCGACACCGCCGAATACGAACGGATCGAGGAGATGACTATGGAGCTGTTCGAGGACCGTTTCGGCGCGAGCTACGCCGAACTCACCGGACACGACCACTGACCGACGGCGTTCCACAGTTTTATCGCCGCCGCCGGCGACCGCGCGAACGAACTAACCGATGGATCGAGACCGACCGCTAACGACAGATCCACCGAATGCGTAGTTCGACCCTCGAGCAGTCACTCACGGCCGTCCCCCAACTCGTGTCGGTCCCGTCGCTCCCGCTCGAGGAGCCGGTGTTAGTCTTCACCGTCGCACTCGTCGCATTCCTCGTCGCACCGATCACCATCGAGCGCTTCGGGGTCCCCGGAATCGTTGGGATCGTGCTCGTCGGAGCGGCGATCGGACCGAACGGTATCGGTCTGCTGGCAGAGACCGACGCGATCGTCCTGCTCGGGAGCGTCGGCCTCATCTACCTGCTTTTCACCGTCGGACTGGAGTTGGACCTCCACGGATTCAAACGCTCACCGGAGGACGCGGCGATCTTCGGGGTGACCAGCTTCGCACTCCCGTTCGTCGTCGGCACCGTCGTCGGAGTGGAGCTGCTCGGACTGGATCCGTGGGCGTCAGCACTGCTGGCTGCGGTGTTCGCCTCCCACACTCTGCTCGCGTATCCGATCGTGAACTCGCTGAACATCACGAAGAACCCGGCCGTAACGGCGGTGTTCGGCGGCATTCTCTTCACCGATACGTTCGCACTCGTCGTCCTCGCGATCGCTCTCGGGGCAGTCGACGGGGGACTCACCGCGATGCTCTTCGTCGAGGTGTTCGTCTCCCTGGCACTGCTCTTCGGCGGCGTCTGGCTCGTCGTCCCGCGTATCGGCCGCTGGTTCTTCCGAAACTTGAGTCAGGAGAGTTACTTCGAGTTCCTCTTCGTCGTCGCCGCGTTCTTCGCGGCCGCGAGCTTCGCGGAGCTACTGGACATCGCGCCGATCCTCGGCGCCTTCGTCGCCGGGTTGGCACTGAACCGACTCGTGCCGAAGGGCGGGACACTGATGAGCCGCATCGAATTCGTCGGCAACGCCTTCTTCATCCCCTTCTTCCTCCTCCACGTCGGCATGCTCGTCGATCCGGCGGTCATCCTCGACGGTATCTCGACGGTCGCGATCGCGGCGACGATCATCCTCGTCATGTTCGGCACCAAGTTCGTCGCCGCGTGGCTCGTCGGAATCGTCCAGGGTTACTCGACCGACGAACGACTCGTGATATTCGGCCTCTCGACCGGGCAAGCCGCCGCGGCGTTGGCGATCACGCTCATCGGGTTCGATCGGGGACTCTTCGGCGCCGAGGTGCTCAACGCCGTCGTGCTGATGCTTCTCGTCTCGGCGATCGTCAGCCCGTTCGTCACCGAGCGAGCGGGAAGTCGACTGGCTGTCTCCGGCGACGTCGAACCGGACGACGACCGGAGCGGCGATCCGCGAGTCCTCCTGCCGCTGTCCCACTACGCCGAACAGCAGGAGCGGCTACTCGAACTCGCCTTTGTGCTGAAGGGCGGCGAGAAACGCGAGCCGGTTCACGTGCTCCGAGTCATCGAGCCGGACGATCCGACGACCAGAGAGGCACGCGTCGAAGCCGCGCTCACGGAGCTCTCCGAACTGACCGAGATCGGTGGAGCGGCGGAGGTCGAGGTACAGCCGGAGGCGCGCGTGAACCACAACATAGCGTCCGGGATCGTCCGCGGTGGAGTCGAAACCGGCGCCGACGTCATCCTGATGGGGTGGGACGCTGCGCGGCCGCTGAGCCAGCGGGTGTTCGGAACCATCATCGACCAGGTGCTCGAGCGATCGTCGCTTCCGGTGCTCGTCTCGCGGCTCGGCCACCCGATCAACACCACCGAGACGATCCACGTCGTGCTCCCTGCGGGGATCGACCACCACGCCGGCTTCTTCGAGGCAGTCCACCTGCTGAAACGGCTCGCAAACCAGCTCGGCGCCTCGCTCTCGGTGCTCGTCGTCGACGGCCGCCCGCACCAGTACGAGGGACTGTTCGAACTCATCGAGACGGACGTCCCCGCGACGTTCGAATCGGTCGACTCCTGGAGCGAGGTCGGTTCCCTCCTCACCGAACGAGCGGACGAAAACGATCTCGTCGTCGGCCTCTCGCCACGGCGCGGCAGCGTCGGGTGGCACCCTCAGCTGGCAGCGCTCCCGCGCCGACTCGCCGAGCTACCGCCGCGGTCGTTCATCGTCATTCACCCGCGAGAGGGTGACCCGGACTACGACGCGACGTTCCTCAAACTGAAGTGATCACGGGCGCCACGTCAGTAGGACGCCGTCGTCGATCCGCTCGACGTCGACGAGTTCTAGCTCTGGAAACGCCTCGAGGAAGCCGTCGCCGTCCACGAGCGTCGGGGCGTCTCGACCGCCGATGATCGTCGGTCCGACGAACACCGTCAACTCGTCGACGAGTTCGTCCTCGAAGAGCGAGAAGATCAACTCACCGCCGCCTTCGACGAGGAGGCGATCGATCCCGTCCGTCCGAAGCGCCTCGAAGGCCCGCGACAGATCGACTCGCTCGCTCCCGGTGACGCGGACGCTCGCGCCCGCGGCCTCGAGTGCGGACCGTCGATCCTCCGGTGCCGCGGCGCTCGTCAGTACGTACGTCCGCGGCTCGCCCTCGAGTATCGCCGCGTCGACGGGCGTTCGACAGTTCGAGTCGGCGACGATCCGAGCCGGCGGAGCGGCGCCGACCCGGTGAGATTCGTCGTGTCTCACCAACGACGGGTCGTCCGCGAGAACGGTTCCGACGCCGACGACGACGCCGTCGACGGAGGCTCGCAGTCGATCGACGCGTGCGAAGTCGTCGTCGCCGCTTATGGCGATCTGTTCGCGCCGTCGCGTCGAGAGCTTCCCATCGGCGCTGACCGCGGCGTTGACGTGGACGTGCATGCGAACCGATCGATTCGCCGCGAGCAAAACAGTTGGCTACTCGGCCGCACACCGGTTCGGCCCGAGCTCCAACTCGATCGCGTCCTCCTGGTCCGCGGGCGCCGCGCTGCCGCGGTTGATCGAGATGATCCGCTCGTAGTTCGGCGGCTTCTCCGGAACGCTATCAGTGATCCGCTCGAGGAACGACTCCCGATCGGCCTCGAGGAGCTCGAGCCCGGTGCGGAGCGTCCCGACGGCCGTCGAGACGGGTTCGCCGGGCGTCGCCCCGTACTCGCCGCTCTCGGCGACGTGGAAGTGGCCCGGGAGCACCGAAACGGAATCCGGTTCGGCGAGAACCGTTCCGTGGAGCGACTCGTAGAGCAGTTCGGCACCGCGCGCCGCGTCCGCGTCGCCGAACTGGAGCTCCGTCCGGCCGACGCCGTCGACGAAGATCGTGTCGCCGGTGCAGAGCGCCTCGTCGTCAATCAGATAGCTCACGATGTCGGAGGTGTGACCCGGCGTCGCGACCGCCTTGATGTCGACGTCGCCGACGCGCACCACGCCGTTCCGCTCGATCGGCTCGAAGTCGTACTCGACGTCCCGGTCCGTCGCCGCCTCTCCGAGGTGGTACGGAACGTCCAGCTCGTCCGCGAGCGTTCTGGCACCGCTTATGTGGTCGGCGTGAACGTGCGTATCGAGAACGCGCTCGATCGTCCAGCCACGCGTTTCTGCCGCAGCGTGGAACTCCTCGCGATGTCGCGTCGGATCGATCGCGGCGGCCTCGCCGGTGTCGGGTGCTCCGATCAGGTAGCCGAGACACCCCTTCGCGCGCCGCTGCAGCTGAACGATCTCGACGCCCCCCCGAGTCGGGATCTCGACGTGGTCGTAGACGGCGCTCCAGGCGATCATTCCCCCGTCGACGTGCCGGACGTTCTCGAAGCCCGCCGCCGCTAACGCCCTCGCGAGAGCGTCCGAGGATTTACCCTTCGCACAGATCGTCACGATGGAATCGTCCCGGTCGAGTCCGGTTTCGGCCCGAAACGCCGACGGATCGAAGTCGTGATCCGGTTTGTAGACGTACTGCTGGGCGTCGGCGATCCGCCAGTTCTCGAAGCTCTCGTCGTCTCGGGTGTCGACGAGCGCGAACTCCTCGTCGGCGTCGATCAGGTCCCTGAGTCGTTCCGCCGAGATCGGTTCCGGTGCGTATTCGGTCGTCGCTACCATGTCCAAGTAATACGTGCGAGAGCCACTTGAAGCTACGAGAGCGACCGACGGAGCGCGACGAACGGTCGCAGGACGAGCGGCACGTAGTCGGTGGACGGGTCGTACCGAGCGAACGAGAGGCTGTTCGCCATCACGGAGACGCTCGAGGCGGACATCGCGATCCCGGCGAGGGCGGGGTTCAACAGCCCGAGCGACGCCACGGGGATGAGGACGGTGTTGTAGGCGAACGCCCAGAAGAGGTTCTGCCACACCTTCGAGATCGTCGCCTCGGAGATCCGGATCGCCTTCAGCACGTCCGCCGGATCCGATCGCATCAGCGTCACGTCGGCGGATTCGATCGCCACGTCGGTCCCCGAACCGATCGCGATACCGACGTGTGCGGCGGTCAGTGCCGGCGCGTCGTTGACGCCGTCGCCGACCATCAGCGCGCGGTTACCGTCGGCCTGGATCGCGTCGATCACGTCAGCCTTCTGCTCCGGCAGCACTCCGGCACGAACGTTCGCTTCGGGGATCCCGACCTCCCGCGCGACGGCGCGGGCAGTTCGCTCGTTATCGCCCGTGAGCATGTAGATCTCGTAGCCGGCGGCGGTCAGTTCGGCGACCGTCTCGCGGGCGCTCTCCCGAACGGTGTCCGCGGTCGCGACGACGCCGAGTAACTCGCCCTCGAGGGCGACGAGCATCGCGGTCTTTCCCTCGGACTCGAGTCGAGCCATCGCCTCGGCCGCCGGCTCGACGTCGATCCCCTCGTCGGTCAAAAGCGCCCGATTGCCGACGAGAACCTCGCCACGAGTGGTTCTCGCCCGCACGCCGTGACCCGGCACGTTCTCGAAGGAATCGACCTCGGGAAGTTCGAGTCCACGCTCTGCCGCACCGGCGACGATCGCTTCGCCGAGCGGATGTTCGGAGCCCGTCTCGGCCGCCGCGGCGACCGAGAGGACAGTCCCCTCGTCGCGACTCCGGACGGCGGCGACGCCACCGTCCGGACGGGGACCGACCGGTTCGACGTCCGTCAGTTGCATCTCGCCCTCGGTGAGCGTGCCGGTCTTGTCGAAGACGACCGCGTCGATGCCGCGGACGCGCTCGAGCACGTCGCCGCCCTTGAACAGGACGCCGTTCTTCGCGCTGATCGTCGAACCCACCATCGTCGCCGCGGGGGTCGCGAGCCCGAGCGCACAGGGACAGGCGATGAGCACCGAGGACGCGAAGACGATCATCGAAAACTCGAGAAGCGGAACGCCGCCGACGATCGGCCCGTCACCGACCTGCTGGAGTGGGAGGAGTTCGACGAGGACGTACAGCTGCGACGGGAAGAGGGCCCAGAGGATCGCCCACAGCGTCGCGTTGACGATGACCGCCGGGACGAAGTATGCCGAGACGCGATCGACGAGCCGCTGGATATCCGGCTGTCGCGACTGGGCCTCCTTCACCCGGCGGACGATCCCCTTCAGCGCCGTGTCCTCGCCGACTCGCGTGGCTTCGACGAGCAGCACGCCGTTCTCGTTTATCGTCGATCCAATCACCTCGTCACCGGCTGATTTCTCGACGGGGACCGACTCGCCGGTGAGCATCGACTCGTCGACCGCGGAGTCGCCCTCGAGGACGATTCCGTCAGTCGGGATCCGCTCTCCCGGGCGAATCTTCATCCGATCGCCGACGTCGAGTTCCTCGACGGGAACAGTCAACTCCTCGAGCGTCCCGTCGGAGCGCTCCCGAACGACCGTCGCCTCGTCGGCGCTCATCCGAAGGAGTTCCCGGAGCGCGTCCGAAGCGCGCGCCTTCGAGCGCGCTTCCAACCAGTTCCCGAGCGTGATGAACCAGAGGATGAAGGCGACGGCCTCGAAGTAGAAGTTGCCGAGGATGAGATCGAACAGGACGGCCGTACTGAAGAGGTAACCGGCGCTCGTTCCGACCGCGACGAGCGTATCCATGTTCGCCGTTCGATTCTTCGCGGCGGCGTACCCGCCACGGAGGAACTCCCACCCGAGCGTCGCCATCAGCGCCGTCGCGAAGAGGAACTGGAACCACCCCTGATCGACGCCGAGAACCGTCTCCGGCGCCGTGATCGGGGTGAACATCGCGACCATAAGGTAAACGAACGGCAGCGTGAGAACCCCGCCACCGACGACGAGCCGTCGCTGCCGTCGGAGTTCCCGCTCGGCGACCGACTCGCGGTCGCTCGCGTCGGCCGAGCGCTCCACCGGCTCGTAGCCGGCGTCGGTGATCGCGTCGTAGGCCGCGTCGATCGAGAACGACTCGGGATTGTACGTGACGGTCGCCTCGTCGGTCGCGTAGTTGACCGACGCCTCGGCGACGCCGTCGAGTCCCTCGAGCGCCTCGGTAACTGTCGCCGAACAGTTCGCACAGTGCATTCCCGAGATCTCGATCGTCGTCGTCTCGGAGACTGGGTCGTAGCCGGCGTCGTCGATCGCGTCGTAGAGGTCCGCAAGTGCGACACGCTCGGGATCGTACTCGACAGTCGCCTCGTCGGTCGCGTAGTTGACCGACGCCTCGGCGACGCCGTCGAGTCCTTCGAGCGCCTCGGTAACCGTCGCCGAACAGTTCGCGCAGTGCATTCCGCCGACGGAGAGCCGCTCCCTTCTCATACGTCTCCGTACGGGCGCCTGTTTGAAGCGGTTTGCCCCTTCGGAAGAAACGTATTACCACGAAATATATTTCATTTCACAGGTTGATAATTCGTTGAACTTTGGTATCGAAAGAGAAACCGACAAAGGGACGAACACCCTACGTGAACACATGACACGAGTACTGACCGTCGAGGGGATGTCGTGTGGCCACTGCGAAGCGAGCGTCGAGGAGGCGATCGAATCTCTTCCGGGAGTGACGAGCGTCGAGGCCGATCACGAGAGCGATACTGTCACCGTCGACGGCGACGTCGACGACGACGAACTTCGAGCGGCAGTCGCCGAGGCCGGTTACGAGACGACGTCCTGACGGCGACAGCCGCTCACGCCCCTTCCTCGAGTTCCGCGTACCGCTCTTCGAACCGCGAACGACAGGACGTACAGCAGAACGCGTACTGCTCGCCGCCGATTTCGGCGGTCACGCCTTCGCTCGTCACCGTGTTGTCGCACTCGGCACACGACAGCCCGAGCGTCGCCGTTTCGAGCCCCGGTCGCCAGTCGCTGTCGACGAGCGGAGCGACGTCGACCCCGACCACCGCACCGGTGTCGTACACCGACGAGAGCTGCCTCTCGACGTCCCCGCCCGGCACCGTCACGACGGCGACCACGTCGCCTTCAGCCGTGACGAGGAGGTGTTCGACGGCGTCGACGGTCGCCAGCTCCGCGCGGACCTCGTCGGCGCGTCCGGCCGCCGCCTCGAAGGTCACGAGGAGCCGAACGCCCTCCCGAAGTCGCGATCGATCGACGTCGACGGTGAACCGTCGGATGATGCCCGTTTCGCGGAGGCGGTCGATCCGATCGGCCACCGCCGGCGGCGAGAACTCGACCGCCTCCGCGAGATCGCTGTACGGCTGGCGAGCATCCTCGAGCAGCAGCCTCAGAAGCGTCCGATCCGTCTCGTCCAACTCGCGCATACCTCGGAAAGTTCCGGTTGGAGACCCAAACCGTTTCGGGCTACTCTAGCCGCTCGGCGTACTCGTAATCCACTCGCCTCGCCGTCGGTCGCTCCCCGTCGAGTTCGATCCGCCACCCGTCCAGAACCGACGGATCGACGAGGGCGTTCGTGAGCGTGGTTCGCACGTCGAGAATGTCGACCCCGTAGTAGTCCCGCGGGACGCCGTGGAGATACTGTAGCGCCGTCTCGAAGAGGCTGGCCATCCCGTCGTCGTTCTCGAAGTCGAAGTGTTTGTACGCGCCCGCCGCGACCTGTACCATCCCGTGTGCGAATGCGCTCTCGGTGGTCCCTCGTCCGTAGTTGTACCACTCCGATTCGAAGCAGTCGTGGGACTCGTGGAACGCGCTGGAGTTGTAGAGGCGAACGCCGTGAACGACGGCGCGCCGGAGCGTCGCGTGCTCCCAGCGACCGTCCGCACGCCACCCGGTCGGCTCGCCGCGCGGTGGGTCGACCGACGGGTCCCTGGTGTGGTCGTCCATCGGGAAGACGTAGGGGCTGCCGGGGTTTAATCTCTCAGTCGTCCGAGCCGACGATCCCCATCGACTCGGCGGGCGTCTCGCCCGGGACGCTGTCGAAGAGCGGACTCTGGGTGCCGGGAACGAACGTGTTCAGGAGCAACGCCGACAGCGCGGTCATGATGACCGGTTCGCCGAAGAACGTCTCCGCGGCCGATGGAAGCCCGGAGAGCGCCTCGGGCGTCGTCGCGACGCCGAGACCGAGACCGAGAGCGACGGCGATGATGACCATATTGCGCCGGTTCATCTCCGTGTGGAGGAAGATGAGCCGGGCACCGCTGGCAGCGACCATCCCGACCATGAGCAGGACGGCACCGCCGAACACCGCACTCGGGATCGTCGCCACCACCGCGCCGACCTTCGGGCTGAGACCGAGGATCGCGAGAATGACGCCGGCGATGCCGACGACGTGACGGCTCATGACGCCCGTGAAGTTGACGATCCCGACGTTCTGGGAGAACGACGTGACGGGGAAGGCCGCGAAGGCGGCGCCGAGTGAGGATAGTATGCCGTCGTTGAACAGCCCGCCTCGGAACTCCCTGTCGGACGGGTTTCGCCCCTCTGCGGCCGTCACGCCGGACATGTCGCCGACAGTCTCCATCGCCGACACCAAAAAGAGGAAGGCGAAGGTGACGATGGCGACCGGTTCGAACTCGATGCCGAAGGCGCCGGGGCGGGGGATCGCGAACCAGCTGGCGTCGGCGATGGGGCCGAAGTCGACCAGTCCGAGACCGACTGCGACGGCGTAGCCGACGCCGATTCCGGCGAGGATACTGAGCAGGCGGGCGATCCCCGCGGTGAACATGTTGAGTACGACCGCGATACCGAGAACGAGCGCGGCCAGCCCGATGTTGTAGAGGGCTCCGTAATCGTCGGCGCCGACACCGCCGGCCGAGTAGTCCATCCCGACCGGGATGAGATACAGCCCGATGATGACGACGACGAGGCCGGTGACGAGTGGCGGGAAGAACGGCTTGATGCGTTTGAACTGCCAGCCGACGAACCCCTCGACGAGGAAGCCGGTGACGAGTATGGCGCCGAAAACGGCCGCCAGTCCCTGGTTGGCACCGATCGTCGACGCCGCTCCGACGAACGTGAAGCTCGTCCCCATCACAATGGGGAGTTTCGCCCCGACGGGGCCGATCGTGTACGCCTGAATGACGGTCGCCAGCCCGGAGAACAGAAGCACCATCTGGACGATGTAGGCCGTATCCGCCGGACTCAGTCCGACCGCACCGGCGACGATGAACGCCACGGCGGTCGAGGGGACGATCATCACCGC
>SKTU01000035.1 GCA_007122455.1 Haloarculaceae archaeon
CTATAACTGACAATGTTCGTAAGGAATATCAGGGCCTTGTTTAAACGCGTGAATTCACGGGTGTGAGTCCTCGATGGCGCGTTCGATGTTGCGGACGGCGGATTTCATGACAAGTTCACGGGATTGGCCGAACCAGGTTCTCGACCAGAGCGTATCGCCGTATCTGCGTCGGAGTCAGAAAAACACCGATTCAGCGTTCGAGCGCTGGTGGTACGCCCGATCCTTGATAAGCAAATTTCTCGCCCACCCCCGCATTCCAGGATCTCGCTGCGGAATCAGCGGCGTGATACTTTCCGCACGCAACCTCGTACGAATCTCCTCCCAGTCGTAGCCCTTATCGGCAGCGACAGTCGTCAAATCGTCGAGATTCCGCACTAACACCTGCCAGCCGACCTGTGTATCGTGCGGTTGTTTCATCGAGCAGTGTATGTCGAGAATCGAACTGGTTTCACAATCGATAAGCAGCGTCGTCTTCACCGCCTCAAACGTATAGTCCGTCCGTTTTGCGTAGTGCTGGCTGGCCTGGACGCGATCGACACCGGTTGCGTCGATCGACTGCACATCACCGAGATCATACAGCTCGACGGACTGATCGAGGATCGCTCGCCACCGCTTCATCGGAATTGCCTGCTTTCGCGTACACACCGTCGAGAAGTGTGGAACCGTTTCAGGCGTCAATCCGAGTGATTTTGTCACTCTCGGCATCTCGCGGAGGACGTCCATCAGCTTCCGGTACGGATGGCCGAGATACTCTTTCAATCCCTGAACGGCGAGAATCACCCAGTCAGCGTAGCCTTCTTCTCCCGGACGGTAGGCCGGTGCTGGCGTTCCAACGACGGCTTTTTGGGCGAGCGATACGATTTTCTCTGTGAAGCGGGAGGTCTTCGTGTGCACAACGAACCCGTCCCGCTTCACTTCCTAGTAGATTTGGTATTTTCCCCGAGCTACTAGCATGACGATAAGAGTTCGATCGACTCTACACTGCTGACGTTTGAGCGTCTAAACAAGGCCCATCCTCTATATCCAGCAATCATCACCTGGCACTCTCTGGGACTTCAAGAGAGCCGAACATTTGGTTCTGCTGGAGTTCTGCTTCGCTGACTTATACCCTATTTAAAGGGCTTTCTGCAAGAACCACCATCGACGCGCCGTCTTGCGATTTACCGGTTGTGTCTTTGTTCTACCTTGTTCAGTTCGATCAGCAGCCGGAAGATCGCCTTCACGAGGTTCTCGTCGACGTCGAACCGCCGCGCGTTATCCCCGGCTCGCTCCATGACCGCGTCCTCCTGGGATTCGTCGGTCGTCGGGAGCCCCTGCTCGCGTTTCACCTCCGCGATGCTCTCGGCGACGTACGTCCGCTGGGCGATCTTCTCGACGATTTCGCGGTCGATACTCCGTATCTCCTCTCGGAGCTCCTCGAGATTCATCTCCTCCGGGCTCCTCGTGTCTGTGTCGTTGTCAACCATGTGTGTCCGTCTCGCTGGCTCCAGATATCCCGCAGCTGCTGTAATTTCTCTCGGTCGCCGACGGCCGTAAAGCTCGGCCCAGTGCCGGAGAGCGAGGCCGCCGTGTCCGGGAGGGCTTCCACGATCGGTTCGCTCGGGAAGCCGAGCGCCGCACAGAACGCGATCCCGTTGACGCACATCGCATCCTCGTAGGCTCCCTCCATCGCCAGTTCGTAAACGACGTCGGCGATCGGGGCAATTCGTTCACACCGCTCGACGTCGGCGTCCGCCGAAAACGCCCGCTCCTCCGGCGTGTAGACGAGTACGTTCCACTCCGGTTCGTCTCGCCGAAGTAGCTCGTCCGTGGCGTTGTCGGTAACCGTGACGCCGCCGAGCATCGACGCGGAGGCGTCGTCGAAGGCGCCGGTGACGGTGACGCCGACCTCGCGAGCGGCGTCGACGCCGATCCGACAAGCGTCGATCCGTTCGAGCTCCTCCTCGAGCGCCTCCAGCGTCGCCAGCACGGTGGCGTTCGCGGCTGCGCTGGAGCTCTTCAATCCCGACGCCATCGGTACCTCGCTCTCGGTTCTGACGTGGCCGCCACGGCCGTCGTCGAACCGATCGAGAACCATCGCCACGCAACGCTCGATCAGCCGGGTATCAGCGTCCGGTTTTCCCGCGATCTCGCCGGTTACGTCGCCCGTCCCGTCGAGTTCGACCGTCGCTTCGGTGTACGCGTCGATGGCGAACGCCGAGCCGTAGCCGTTCGCCAGGGCGTTCAGTACCGTGCCTGCCGCGGGCGCAACTGCGCGACCCTCCATCACACCCACCTCACTCGGGCGACTACAAAGCCGTGGCGATCCCGTGAGAGCGCGGCGCTTTTCCGCTCGCCCGTCGTAGCGGAGCCATGAGCCAGCGGAGCGACATTGCCCCACAGACGCTACAGATCTCCCTGGAGCCGGAGGGCGTCGAGGTCGAGTATCTCGACGACCGATCCGTCTTCTATCACGGGGTTCCGGAGCGAGTCGAGGAATCCGTTCTCTGTCCCCCCGGTCGCGATGTCCACGTTCTCGTCACCTCGCCCGACGGCTCCGAGGGCGTGATGGTCTACGTCAACGACCGACGGACCCACGACGAAATCCTCGAATCCACCGGTGTCGGTCGAGTCGTCCTCGGCCGCGAGGAAACGACGTCGCTGTTCCCCGGCGTCGAGGCGACGAACCACGCCTATCGCGTGGAGATCACTGCCGATCCCGAGGACGCACGCGGTCGCGTCTTCGTGTTCGCCGAAGACGAGATGGGTGAGGCGGCCTACGAGATCGTCCCGCCCGAGGAGGCGTGATGCCGCTTCGAAAGCGGTGGGAACCGCTCGAGCGTGCGACGATCGGCCGCGTTCCTGATCGGTACGGCGTCTACGAACTCGGTGACGACGACGGTGACGTGGTGGCGGTCGACCACGGCCCGCTCCGTCGTGAACTGAAAGAGGCACTCGCCTACGGCGACGCAGTCTCCGTCCGATGGGAGACGACCGCGAGTCGCGAGCAGGCGAAACGGCTCGCGGAGACCCACCGCGATCGGTTGTGAACTACTGAATGTAGCTCGGTTCCTCCGCGTCGCAGTTTGCCTCGTGCTGTTGGGCGTCGGTTCGGTCGTCGAAGAGGAGGCCGCACCGTTCGCACTCGAACCAAGTCGACCCGTCCCGCTCGGTGGTTGCGACCATACTTGGTATGGACCGTGGCGACCTATAGGCGTTTCTCCCGTCGGAACGGTAAAGCGTTCCCGAACACGTAGACGTACGCATGGACCGTCGGGTGACGCTCACAGTGAAGGGCGCCGAGAAGCGCGACGCGGGACGCGGCGTCGCACGGCTTCCGAAGTCGGCCCAGCGTGCGCTAGGCGTGATAAGCGGCGAAACGGTCGTCATCGAGGGAGAACGACCGACGATCGCGAAGGTCTGGCCCGCCGGTGTCGGTGACGGAACCATACGGATCGACGCCGACACGCGCGCCAACGCGGGTGTGAACGTCGGTGAGGCCGTCGAAGTGCGCCCGATCTCGGCGAGCGTCGCCCGCGAGATCGTCGTCGAGGTTCCCGTCGAGGTCGACGAGGAGCTACTGGACGCCGTCGCCGCTGACCTTCGCGATCGGCCGATCCAGCCCGGCGAGAGCGTTCGGCTGGAGCGGGCTGGCGTTCCGGCGACGGTTGTCGCGTCGACACCAGACGGCATGGTCCGGGTGACCGACGACAGCCGAATTCGGGTTCGAGAGGGAACGTCCGCGGAGACGGCTGACGACGAGGGTGCGTCCCCGCCGTCGCCTCGACGAACGGATCCGACGTACGAGGACATCGGTGGCCTCGACGAGGAACTCGAACAGGTCCGCGAGATGATCGAGCTCCCGCTGTCGGAACCGGAGCTCTTCCGGCGCCTCGGAATCGACCCCCCCTCCGGCGTGCTCCTCTATGGGCCGCCGGGAACCGGGAAGACGCTGATCGCGAAGGCGGTCGCGAACGAGGTCGATGCCCACTTCGAGGTGATCGACGGCCCCGAGATCGTCTCGAAGTACAAGGGCGAAAGCGAGGAAAAGCTCCGCGAAACATTCGAGCGCGCCGTCGAGAACGCGCCGGCGATCGTCTTCATCGACGAGATCGACTCCATCGCCGGGGCCCGGGACGACGACGCGGACATGGAAAACAGGGTCGTCGCCCAGCTTTTGACGCTGATGGACGGGCTCAGGGACCGGGGACGAGTGATCGTCATCGGCGCGACGAACCGCGTCGACTCGCTTGATCCCGCGCTACGACGCGGCGGCCGGTTCGATCGCGAGATCGAGATCGGACCGCCCGACGAGACGGGTCGGCGGGAGATCCTCGACGTCCACGCGAGGGGGATGCCGCTCGCGGACGACGTCGACCTCGACGTACTCGCGTCACGGACGCACGGCTTCGTCGGTGCCGACATGCAGGCGCTGGCGACGGAAGCGGCGATGCGTGCGCTCCGAGCCCGCGAGGAACGCGGCGAGCTCGTCGTCCGCGCGTCCGACTTCGAGGCGGCACTTTCGGCAGTCGATCCCAGTGCCATGCGGGAGTACGTCGCCGAAACGCCGAAAGTGACGTTCGACGACGTCGGCGGTCTCGACGACGCAAAGCAGGTCCTGACGGAGGCCGTCGAGTGGCCGCTGTCGTACGGAGCCCTCTTCGATGTGACGAACACGGAGCCTCCGTCCGGGGTGCTGCTGTACGGGCCACCAGGGACCGGAAAGACGCTGCTGGCACGTGCCCTGGCCGGCGAAAGCGACGTCAACTTCGTCAGCGTCGCCGGTCCCGAACTGTTGGATAAATACGTCGGCGAGTCCGAAAAGGCCGTCCGTGAGGTGTTCGACCGAGCCCGACAGGCCGCACCGGCGATCGTCTTCATCGACGAGATCGACGCGATCGCGGGCGTCCGCGGCTCGGCCAGCGAGACGTCCGAACGGGTCGTCTCTCAGCTTTTGACCGAGATGGACGGGTTAGAGGAGAACCCCTCGCTCGTCGTCATCGCCGCGACGAACCGCCGTGAGGCGCTCGACCCGGCGCTGCTTCGTCCCGGGCGGCTCGAGGAACACATCGAGGTTCCAGAACCGGACGAAGCGGCCCGTCGCGAGATTCTCTCGGTTCACATGCGGGGAAAGCCGCTCGCGGACGACGTCGACCTCGACGAGCTGGCCGCGACGACCGAGGGATACTCCGGTGCGGAGCTCGAGGCGATCGTCCGCGGTGCATCCATGCGGGCGATCCGTGAGCATGCCGCGGAGTACGGTCCGGAAGCGGCAGCGGAGCGCGCCGAAGAGGTCGAAATTCGTGCCGATCACTTCGAGACCGCACTCGAAGAGCGGCGAACTCGAACCGCCGAACGGTAGGTGTTCTCGACCGACGGTTACATGTCGGGATAGGCGTTGGCGGCTGCCTTCATCCCCGCGATCTTGTTGATCCAGCGAACTGCTGCGGCCTTCTTCAGCTGTTTTGCGACCGGACCACCGAAGGTGTCCGCAAACGTCCGCACGCCCGTGACGTTGTGAGCGACCGCCTTGTCGCCGACGGAGATGAGCGTCCCCATGTCCTCGTACTCCCACTCCTCGAGCGGGTGGCCGCGGATCGCCCTGGCGATGTTTTCGCCCGCGACTTCGGCAGCTTGCCACGCGGCCTGTGCGGTCGGTGGGGCCGGGTGTTCGTCGCCCGGCTGATCGATTAGTGCGGCGTCGCCGATGGCGAAGATCCGCTCGTCGGAGGTCTGGAACGTGGAGGCCGATTGGATCCGGTGACTCCGCTCGTCCTGGTCGACGTCGGCCGTTGCGGCGGCGTCCTGTCCCGTGATCCCACCCGTCCACAGCAGCACGTCGTAGTCGAGCTCGTCGTCCTCGCCGATGTAGACTGTGTCGGCGTCGACCCCCCCGATGAACTCTCCCGTGTGGATGGCGACGTCCTTCTCCTGGAGGAGCTTCCGCAGCTTCGCCTGGACGACCGGATCGTTGTTCGGGAAAACGTTGTCGAGTCCTTCGACCAGGTGAATGTCGATCGGAGCGCGGTTGGCGTCCCGGAATTCAGCGATCTCGCCGGCGGACTGGATCCCCGACAGTCCTGCACCGCCGACGATGACCTGTGCCGGTTCCGACCGGGACGCCTCCCGAGCGGCTTCCGTGATCGCGTCGTTGATCTCGAGAGCGTCTTCGAGATTCTTGAGTGTGAGAGAGTAGTTCTTGAGGCCGTCGATCCCGAAGAACGCGGTTTTGGAGCCGAATCCGACGAGGAGATAGTCGTAACCGACCGTCGAGTCGTCGGCCAGCGTTACTTCGCGGTCGTCGACGTCGATCGTCTCGACGCGTCCGTGAACGAACCGGGTCGTCGGCGCCTTCAGATCCGCGATCGGAAACGTGATCTTCTCCTTGACGGTCGGGTCCCGGATACAGCGGTGTGATTCGTGGAGTACGAGGTGGTGGTCGACGTCCGACACCCACGTGAGATCCGCTTCGCCGTCCAGCTCTGCTTCTAACTGCTTGATCGCACCGGCTCCGGCGTATCCGGATCCGAGTACGACAACGTCGTCCGTCATAGGAATTTATCGGGATCCCTTGGATACAAACCTGTTGAAACGGCGCGGGCAAAATCCGAACGAACCGGCGTCAGTGAGCCGGGTCCTCGTCGCCCGCCGGCGCCTTCATCCGGTCGATCGTCAGAATGAGGCTGTTGTTCGTGTCGTCCTTCCCGTCCAGCGTTCCTTCGATGAGAAGCTTCGAGAGCGGTGTCGGGCCGACCGTGATGCTGTCGCCCTCGCTGAAGTCGGCGATCGATCCCTGGAGTTTGATCTCGGCGCGGCAGAGCTCCGGATGGTGGACGCTGGTGAGGTCGATTTCCTGAACGTTCGCGCCCTCGATGAGAGTGCCGTTGTGCTGGAACGGGACGTCGGCGGCCTGGTCCATCTCCTGAATCTTCAGCGCGTCGTACGCGTTCGCTGTCGGTTTATATCCTCCCTTCGGCCCCGGTACGCCCTCGACCAACTGCAGCGCTTTCAGACTCTGCATCTGGTTGCGAATCGTACCGGGATTGCGGTCGACCTGTGCGGCGATCTCCTCGCCCTTCACCGCGCTTTCGGTCTCGCGAAACAGGTTGATGAGTTCCTGCAAAATGGTTTTCTGGCTCGGAGTGAGTTCGATCGATGACATTGCTAAACGTTCGATGTTTCTTTCCTTAAAACCGGCGGTGGGGCCGAACCCGGACGGGGCAGAGATCCGCCAGTACGTCATCGGAGGGTCGGACTAGCGTGACACAGCGTGTCGCCGTTTGACCGTTCGGTCCTCGTCGAATAGGGCGAATCCGTGCTCGCTCTCGAAAATGCGAAGTTGGGATCCGACTTGGGGATCAGTCGATCATCGCGGCGTCGGAGACGTCGAGCGCGTCGTCGAGAACCGAAACCGCCTCGTCGATGTCGGATTCTGTGATCGTCAACGGCGGTGCGATGATCAGCGTGTTGATCATGTTCGCGACGTAGACGCCGCCGTCCGCTGCGGCACCCGAGACCTCGTCGACGACCGTCGACCCCTTCGACACCTTGTCCTCGCGGACGCCGAACGGGACGCGCTCCTCGGAACTCTTCGTCAGCTCGATCCCACGGAAGAGTCCGACGCCGCGAACGTCACCGACGCTCGGGTGGCTCTCCTTGAGCTCCTCGAGTCGGTCCCCGAGATATTCGCCGACCTCGCTCGCGTACTCGACGAGGTTCTCCCTCTGGTAGGTTTCGACGGCTGCGAGCCCGGCCGCACAGGCGACCGGGTGGCCGGCGTAGGTGTGGCCGTGACAGAACATGTTCTCCTCGAAGTGGTCGGCGATCTCGGGAGTGACGATCGTCGCACCCAGAGGGGCGTAGGCGCCAGTGAGCCCCTTTGCCATCGTCATGATGTCCGGCGTCACGTCGAAGACGTCACAGCCGAACCATTCGCCAGTCCGACCGAAGCCGGCCATGACTTCGTCACAGATCAGAAGCGCGTCGTGATCGTGAGCGATCTCCTTGAGCCGCGGGAGATACTCCTTCGGAGGGACGAGGATCCCGTTGGAGCCGACGATCGGCTCGACGAGGATCGCTGCGACGGTATCGCCCTCGAGCATCAGCATCTCGTCGATGTAGTCGAGGCTCTCCATCGGATCGAGCGTCGAACCGTAGGCGTACGGGTCGGGTGCCTTGATCGTGCCGGGTATACCGGGTTCGGCGGCGAGGCGTCGGGGGTCGCCGGTGACGCTGATCGAGCCGTAGGTCGCCCCGTGGTAGGAGCGGTACCGGGAGATGATTTTCTGTTTGCCCGTGTACATGCGGGCGATCTTGATCGCCGCTTCGACGGCCTCGGTCCCGCTCGTCGAGAAGAACGTCTTCGAGAGGTTCCCCGGCGTCACTTCGGCGAGCTTCTCGCCCAGCTTCGCGCGAGCCTCGGTCGCGAACCCCGGCGCGAAGTACGCTCCCTGCTCGGCTTGCTTGGCCATCGCGTCCGAAACGGCGTCGGCCGAGTGGCCGAGGTTCGAGCACATGAGCTGTCCGGAGAAGTCGATCCACTCGTTGCCGTGGGCGTCGCGGAAACGAACGCCCTCACTGCCGACGATCTCCGTCGGATCGACCTCGCTCTGGTACGACCACGTGCCGAACACGTACTCCTTGTCGAGACGCTCTACGTCCGTTTTCTGCTCTTCCATCTCGGCCATTCTAGTTGAAATCGTAGGAACAGAGCACCAAGAACTTTCCTACCACGGTTCGTCGTCGATCCGCCGCCTCGGCCGTACAGTGACTCGGTCGCCGCCAGATCAGCTCGAGGCCTCGGCCCGTTCGTCGATCATCGCCGTGGCGGTTTCGATCCAGCCGCCGTGACGGAACCCCCAGGTGACGACGATCGCCCAGCAGACGTACGAGAGTACGAGCCCCGCGTACACGCCGGCGAGCCCGTAACCGAGCGGGACTGCTGCGACGAAGGAAAACCCCAGCAGAAAGAGGATCGATCCGGCAAAGCGCGCGTAGAAGGGCGTTCGGGTGTCGCCGGCTCCGCGGAGCGTCCCCGCAAGCGGGAAGAAGACGCCGAAGAACGGCATCGAGAGGCCGAACACCTGGACGAAGTCGATCGCGTAACCGATGGTCGTCGGATCGCGGGTGAAGAGACGGACGATCGGCTCGGCGGCGACGAACAGCACGACGCCGGCGGCGCTCATCGTCCCGATCCCGAGGAGGAGAACCCCGTGCGCTGAAAACCTCGCCTCCGAGACGGCTCCCTCGCCGAGCTGCTGACCGACGATGATGCTCGAGACGGTGCTGAACGAGCGGTAGATCGGGCCGGTGAACTGCTGGTAGACCCGCCGACCGATGTGGTAGGCCGCGTTGGCTTCGGTCCCGAAGAGGAGCACGATGGCGTTGAAGGGAAAGTTCGCCAGCGACGTACTCATCCCCTCGGCGAAGTTCGGAACGCTGACCGCGACGAGCTGGCGAGTGATCGTGAGGTCGGACGGTCGCGCCAGCGACGGTTCCGTCGCCGGAGTCGCGATCGCGCCGACGATGAGGGCGGCCTCGACCGTTCGACTCACCGCAGTCGCGATGCCGACGCCGACGACGCCGAGTGCGGGGAGTCCGCCGACGCCGAGTCCCAATCCGACCGTCCCGACGATGTTGAGAACGTTTGCGCTTCCGTTCACCACCATCGGCGTTCTGGTGTCGCCGGTTCCCTGCATCGCGCGAGCGCCGACCAACCCGACGATTCGCATGGGCGCCGCTGCGAAGACGATCATCAGGTAGAGCCCCCCGAGCCGGACGACGTCGGACTCCGCACCGAGGACCGCGATGAGCGCGTGGCTGAACAGGACGCCGACGACGACGAGGGGGAGTCCCGCCAGAAAGCCGATGAGGAGTGCCTGGGTGACGGCCCGGTTCCGTGCGCCCTCCGCGCCTCGACCGGTGTCCTGACTCGACAGTGCGATCGCGCCGGTGCCGAGCCCCAACCCGATCCGGAGCGGTAGCTGGGCGTACAGATCCGCGAGCCCGACTGCGGCGACCGCGGCTGGTGAGATGAGGCCGGTGACAACGATGTCGACCGTCCGCATCAGCGTATTGAGCGTCTGCTCGACGGCGATCGGCCAGCCGAGCGCGGTCGCCCGTCGCCACAGCGCGAGCAACCGGGGCCATTCGACGTCCATCAGTCCGACGTCTCGGCGATCCGGCTGAAGGAACTGACGATTGCGGCACCGTGCGATCGGCTACAGGTCGTTCCGATACGGCACACAGCGAAGTCGGCGCCAGGGTGTGAAGTGTCCATGATTCAGGGAGGCTGGCGCCGGTAATCCGTTCCGACCGCTCCAGTGAATCAGTTCTGTTTGATATGTAAGGGTCGGTTGTCGCTACTGGCGATCGGCCAGCATCGGTGCAACCTGTTTGAACGCCTCGAGATGTTCGTCGATGTCGTCGTTCTGCTCATCAGTATCTCGATCGCGGCCGCGGCGACCCGGCTGGAGCGACGGTAGCTCGGTCCCGCGAGATAGCTTTTAAGCATCCCGTCCACGAGTGAACGCGTCATGAGCTACGACCGCGTGATCGGCGACGACGGCGTCTCGAGATACTACCAACAGGCCGGTAGCGGCCCGGCACTGGTCTTTCTCCACGGCTTCAGCGGAAACCACCTCTCGTGGTACCAGCAGGTGCCGGCGTTCGCCGACGACTACCGCTGTATCGTTCCCGACCAACGAATGTTCGGCCGATCTGCCGATTCGCCGTCGGGCCCCGGTGCCGCCGCCTTTCCCGACGATCTCGTCGATCTCCTCGACCGGCTGGACGTCGATCGGGCAGCGATCGTCGGTCACTCGATGAGCGGGTGGACTGCGACGTCGGTCGCGACGCGGTGGCCCGACCGGGTTGCAGCGCTCGTCCTCTCGGGGACGCCCGGCGGGCTGATCTCCCCGGATTGCCACGAGATCGCTCGGGAGGCCGCCGAGGGATCGATACCGGACGTCGATCCGCTCAACCCCGCGTCGTCGTACCTCTCGGAGTCGATCGCGGAGCTGAACCGCGACGCGCCCGAGGAGTTCGTCGAGATCCGACCGACGCTGGATGAACTCGACATAGACGCCGACGCGATCGTCTCGGCCGGCGTTCCGTCGTATCTGATCGCCGGCGAGGCGGATCCGTTCATGCCCTCACGGGCCCTCGAGGCGGTCTCCGAGACGCTCTCCGGTGCTCCGATATCCGTCGTCAACGGTGCGGCTCACTCGGCGAACTTCGAGCGTCCCGAGGCGTTCAACCGAGAGCTGCGATCGTTCCTCGAAGCGGCCGACTACTGAACGTCCCGTAGTGGCTCGGTGCTCAGTACGGCGACTCGGCCGAGAGATCCTTCTTGAACGTGTAGCAGTATTTCTCCATCCCGTTGTCCTCGTAGAAGCGGTGGGCCTCGTCCCGCCACAGCCCGGAAGCGAGTTCGACGCACGAACAGTCCCGCTCGTCGGCCCACTCGCTTACCCACTCGAGGAGCCGTCCGCCGTACCCCTGACCGCGGTACGGTTCGTCGACGACGAGGTCGTGAACCCACGCGTGCTTGCCGTGATAGAGGTTCGTCTGGACGACGACGCCGGCGAGACCGCGGATCTCACCGTCCTCCCGGAGCGCGAACAGCTGGTAATCGCTCTCCGCTCGCATCTGCTGGAGTAGCTGCGGAAACGCTTCCTCGCCGACCGGACGCAACTGGTCCAAAACTGGATACGCTTCCTCGAACTCGGCCTCTGTCGTTAGTTCGGTGATGTCGTCGGCGGACATACAGATCCGAAAGCGGGCCGTAAATAAAGTGCTTGTCAGTTAGCCGCACTCAGAACGCTCAGCTCTGTCTCTCGAGCCAGTCGACGATCCGGTCCGGAACGTCGACCGACGGAACGGCTTCGTTGAGCGCTTTGAACTCACACGTCGAGTTGACCTCGTGGACGGTGTAGCCGTCTCGCGTCTCCATGAGATCGACTCCTAGCAATCCCCCGCCGACGGCTTCGGAGGCGTCCTCGACGAGTCGTCTCACCTCCGGAACGATCTCGAACGCCTCGACGCGGCCGCCGCGGGCCGCGTTCGTGATCCAGTGGTCCGACGAGCGCGTCATCGCCGCGATCGGCACGCCGTCGGCGGCGAGCACGCGGATGTCCCGTCCCGGCTTCTCGACGTACTCCTGAATGTAGAACACCTTGTGCTCGTAGCCGCCGAGGGTCTCCTTGTGCTCGAGTACGGCTTCGGCGGCCGCGCGGGTGTCGAGTCGGGCGACGAGCCGACCCCACGAGCCCGTGATCGGTTTCAGAACGCAGGGGTAGCCGAACCGATCGCAGGCAGTGAGCGCCCCGTCGACGGTGAAGGCGACTTCGGTTTTCGGCGTCGGAACGCCGGCGCGCTCCAGCGCGAGGCTGCCGCGGATCTTGTCCGCACACACCCACGAGGTCTCCGGTCGGTTGACCACGGGGACGTCGTACTGGTGCAGAAACGCCGCCACGTATCGGACGCGGCTCGATTCGAGACACCGGTTGTACGCCAGATCGACCCCCGAAAAGGCGTCCGGAGGGCGCGGTTCGCTGAGGCCGAAGCCGACGTCCGACGCGTCGACCTTCACCACGTCGTGGCCGCGATCGCGGAGTGCGTTCAACAGGAGCTTCTCATCCTCTCGGATGCGAGTGTACACGAAACCAAGTCGCATACCACGAGGTTTCTTCGAGTCGGTCTTAGTTGCTAGCACGCCCCGTTCCGTTCGGCACCTCGTCATTCCCCCGTTCACTACGTTCGTTCACCTTCGATCAACCCCGACAGCTCGACGTAGTCCAGCGAGTCGGTGTGTTCGGCGCGGATGAGGTTCTCGTCGTTGATCTCCAGGGGGAGCTGATCGAGCTGCTCGGCGACGTGTGTGATGTCCCGGTCTTCCCCGCCGACCGCTTTGATGTGGAGGTTCTCCTGACCGGTCATCAGTTCCGTGACCTCGAGGACCTGCGACAGCTCCATCGCCCGCTCGGCCACCGTAGCGCGTTCGCTGATCGCCGCGGTACACGTGAAGTGAAAGTAGAGGCGGAGTCCGAGCTTCCTGAAATCGGTATTCGTCGTGTAGTCGGTGACGATGCCAGCCTCCTCCAGTCGATCGATCCGGTTGTGGATCGTGTTGTCCGAGACCCCGACCGCCTCGGCCAGTTCGATGGCCGTGTATCGGGCGTTCTCCTGTAGGGCGTTGAGTATCTGCTTGTCCACGTCGTCGAGAGTGTACGCCATCCTCCCTCCGTTTGGCGGCTCGAGTCAATCAGCCCATCGATACTCCACCAACTGATCGTTGAACAGTTCGAAATTCGATATTGAATCGATTAGTTCTGAGATATCCGAAGAAAGTACACAATGATTTGAACATCTACGGGTAGAAATGGTATATCTCGAGCACATGTGGACAATTTTTATATATCTCGATCCACTTCTCCCGACCGAGTAGTTGAATCTAATGACACAGGTTTCGATCGAGACGGAAGACGAGCGGGTCTATCGAACGACCCACGACATGGAGGAGGGTGGGCTCTCCGTCACCATCGCGCAGGCACTCGCGGAGGTGGACGACGTGGACGCAGCCGAGGTGATACACGACTTTTCGGAGTACGCCGATCCGGACGCGTTCGATCGGCTGTTCCGGATTCGCCCGTCCGAGAGCCACCGCCACGAAGCCGGTTTCGTCTCGCTGAAGATCCAGGGTGCCGACGTGACGGTGCGCGCGGACGGAAAAATCCGGATCGCGCTGTAGGATTTTCGAGCGTACACGCACGACTCCGTCCCCCGACCGCTTACCGGTAACTCCCTTCGCGGATCGATCGAAGACACTCAAATCGCCGTTTGAGATATAACAACTCTCTGGTAGGTGTGGTGCCATCTCGACGTACGATGATCACTCGACGACGGATCCTCGCTACCACTGGCGTGACGTTCGCGGGCTCTCTGGCGGGATGTCTCGACCGCGAATCCGGAGCCGGAGCGGACCGGATCACGCCCACTAATCGGGAGTCGACCGGGACCGAAGAGGACTGCGGCCCGGCCGCCCAACCGCTTTCGGCACTGCTCTCCGAGGACGCGGGCGATCCGGAGCACTGCTTCGACGGTGCGACGCCGTCGTTTGCCGTCGAGAACGAACGCGACGAGGCGGTTACGGCCGACTTCGATCTCGAAACGGAAGACGGGTTCACCGAGACGTACGATCTCGACGCCGGCGAACGCGCCGTCGAATCGAGGGCGTTCGAGAGCCAACAGCGGATCGCGGGAACAGTGCACGTCGACGGAGTTGAGTGGACGATCGAGTGGTCCGAGCGATCCTGTCGCCGGTACGGGGTCGCCGTTGTCCCGGGCGGCGTCGAGGTCGGCTGGATCGAACCGCTGGAGGGCCCCGGCGATACACAGCACGACTGCTATCCCTGGACGTCGATTCCCGTCGAGGTCGGGTCGGCCGGCGAGAGAAGATCGGTCGCCGTGACGATCACCGATCTGTGCGCCGAGACGACGATCGAAGAGCCGGTCGAGATCGCCGCGGACGACAGCGAGCGGATCGACGACGCACTCGTGAGCGGTGGCGTCTACGACGTCACCGTCGACGTCGACGAGGGCGACTCCCGGACGCGAGAGTTTCGAGACGTCTGCTGGGGCGTCGTCGCGGCGATCTCCGAGACTGGCGAGATCCGGATCGAACAGCTCCCGATCGACTGACCGTCTTCGATTCGCCTCGTCGAATAGCGTCCGGCTCGCTGTGGCGTCCCGTTCGGATCCAGTTTCACTGCGGTCTCGCAAGGTTAAGGAACGACCGCCCGTAGACGGCCGTATGGCACGGCTTCCCGGCGTCGAGCGTCCCGAGAGAGTCGTCTGTCACGTCGACGTGGACTGCTTTTACGCCGCCTGCGAGCGACTCCGGGAGCCGGAACTGGTCGGGGAGCCGGTCGTCGTCGGCATGGGGTACGAGCCGGGCGACAGCCACGGGGCGGTCGCCACCGCGAGCTACGAGGCGCGGGCGTTCGGCGTCGAATCCGCGATGGCGATCTCCGAGGCTCTCGAGCGACTCCCGCGGCGGGCCGACGCGGATCCGAGCGATCCAACCGCACCGGATTCCGACGAGACGGGCTACTACCGGCCGGTCGAGATGGAGTTCTACGAGTCGGTGAGTACAGAGGTCAAACGGGTTCTCGACGAGGCTGCCGAAACAGTACGGAACGTCTCGATCGACGAGGCGTATCTCGACCTCGGGGAGCTCCCGTGGAGCGACGCCGAGGCGTTCGGTCGCGACGTACGGGCCGAGATCGCTGCGGAGGCGGGCGTCGTTGCGAGCGTCGGGATCGCCCCGACGATGTCGACGGCGAAGCTCGCCTCGGACGCCGACAAGCCGGACGGACTCGTCGTGGTTCGCCCCGGGGAGGTCGAACGGTTTCTCGCCCCGATGGACGTCGTCGACCTCCACGGCGTCGGTCCGGTGACTGCCGCGGAGCTTCGGCGGATGGGGTTCGAGACCGCGGGCGAACTCGCCGCGGCCGACGAGCCGGCACTCGTCGACGCCTTCGGCGAACGCGGACGCGAACTCGTAGCGCAGGCCCGTGGCGTCGATAACAGGGAGGTCGAACCGCGAGGCCGACCGAAGAGCCTCTCGCGGGAGTCGGCGTTCGTCGAGCCGACGACGGATCGCGGCGAGAAACGAACGAAGGTGCGTTCGCTCGCGGCTGCGGTGACCGAGCGGGCGACGGCGAAGGACGCGCTGTACAAGACGATCGGCATCAAGGTCGTCGAACCGCCGTTCGAGGTCAACACGCGGGAGCGATCCCTCTCCGGCCCGGTCGACGATCCCGATCTGGTCGAGGCGGTCGCCCTCGAGTTGCTCGAGGAGTTCGACGAGGTGGCGGTGCGAAAGCTCGGCGTCCGCGTTTCGAACCTCTCGTTCGACGATAGACAGCAGGCGACGATCGACGCGTGGGACGGCGACGACGCGGACGACCCTCGGCGACGACATCGCCGACGGAACGGACAGGCGGATCTGACGGAGTTCGAGTGAGTGGGGATTGAAGTCAGCTCCCGGAGTATGCGGTCCATGGACTGGCAGATCGATCACGTGGTGGTTGCTGGCCGGGATCTCGATTCGCTCCAGCGTTCGTTCGCCGAGGCGGGGCTCGATGCGCCGTACGGTGGCGAACACGCCAACGGCGTCACGCACAACTGCATTCTCGGCTTCCCCGACGGGTCGTACTTCGAGCTGATCGGAAAACTCGGCGACGGCGAACCGCCCTGGTGGACGCGACAGATCGAGGGCGACGCGGGTCCGACCGCCTGGGCGCTCGTCGTCGACGACATCGAGGCGGCCGCGGCCGAACTCGCCGATCGCGGCGTCACCGTCGAGGAGCCCAACCGGCACGGACGCGAGCGCCCCGACGGAACCCCGATCGAGTGGGAGATGGCGATCGTCGGCGAGGAACTCGGGACCTCCCTCCCGTTCCTCATCCAGGACCGAACGCCTCGAACGGATCGGGTGTATCCGACGGGTGAGCCCGCGGATATCGGGGTCGAGGGCGTCTCGGAGCTCGTTCTCGCCGTCTCGGATCTGGAGGCGAGCGTCGACCGGTTCCGGGCGTTCTTCGACGCGGCCGAACCCACCGTCCGCGAGCGGACGTTCTTCGGCGCCGAGGCGGCGCGCTTCGACGGCGCCCCAGTCACGCTCCTTCGAGCCAGCGACGACGAGACGCTCTCCGAGCGCGTCGACAGCTACGGGGACTGCCTGACCGCGTTGTTCTTCGAGACGACGAACGACGCGGATCTCGCGACGACCTCGACCGAGGAGTGGTTCGACAGATCGGTTTCGCTCCTCGACGTCGACGTCGACGGCTGGTACGGAGCGCTCAATCCGTAGCGGTTCCACAGCTATTTGCCGATCGTTCGCGAACGCCGACCATGGAACCGATCCCCGAGGAGTTTCTCGATCTGTTCGACAAGCCCGCGATCGCGACGATCGCGACGCTGCTCCCGGACGGTCAGCCGCACAACGTCCCCGTCTGGGTCGGGTACGACGGATCCGACGTGCTCGTGGTCACCCGGCGGGCGACCAGAAAGTACAGAAATATCCGGCGGGATCCTCGAGCCACGGTAACGATCGTCGATCCGGACGACCCCAGCCGCTACGTGGAGGTACGCGGAACGGTCGAGACGCGTGACGACGACGATCCGCTCGAGGTGGTCGACCGGTTCGCCGACCGGTACTGGAACGTCGAGAAGTATCCCCACTCCCGCGAGGCCGATCGGGCGCTGTTGCGGATACGCCCCGAACACGTCTCCGGGCGGCGAATCGAAACGCCCGATTGAGAACCGGGAACTACCGAACCGCTCCCGTCTTACTCGTCAGTGGGCGGTCGCCCGTCGTTCTCGGCTGGCGGCGCACCGACGACGAGCCAGACGTGCTCACCCTCCGTGTCGTTGAGGATCTGCCGTGGCGTCTCCGGCGGGATCCGGATCGCTGTGCCTTCGGGAACGTCCCGCGGCTCCCCGTCGGCGCCGATCCTGATCCGTCCCGGTCCCTCGAGGACGTAGTAGAACTCCTCCTGCTCGGTCTGTCGGTGGAAGCTCATCGCGTCGCCCGGCGAGAGATACCACACCTTCGGTCGCATTTCGGTGCAGCCGAGCTCCTCGACGAGGTCGACGTGCAACGTTCCGGATTTCGCTGAGGGCTTCGGCTCGGCCTGCGTTACGTCTATTTCACTGTATTCGTCGGTCATGGCTTCGATACCGATCGAGAGGTGTTAAATCCCGGCCCTGTAGTCTGTTCAGGTTCCCTTGCTCCCCCAGCCGAAGGCGGTGAAGCCGCCGTCAGCGCGCATCGTCTCGCCGGTCATGTAGTGGTCGCCCTTGGCGAGAAACACCATGCAGTTGTTCATCTCCTCGATCGTTCCGAACCGGTCGAGCGGCGTTCGATTGTGGATGTGCTGATCCGTGTATCCGTAGTAGGGCCACGTATCGAAGTCTTCCGACTCCTCGTCGCCGCGGGTCTGTTCGTCGATCTGCGTCTTGATGAACCCCGGTGCCAGTGCGTTGACGTGGATGTCGTGTTCGGCGAACTCGACGGCGAGACACCGCGTCAGGTTGTGAACGCCGCCCTTCGAGGCACAGTACGGCCCACGGCCCTGTGCGCCGGAGAAGCCGTACGCGCTGCCGATGTTGATGATCTGTCCGCCGTCGTTCTGCTGGATCATCTGTTGGGCGGCGGCCTGGCAGCCGAAGAAGACGCCGGTGAGGTTGACGTCGATCACCCGCCGCCACTCCTCCTCGGTCATCTCGACGGCGGGCTTGATCACCGAGGTGCCGGCGTTGTTGACCATGATATCGAGACTGCCGAACTCCTCGACCGCGCCGTCGACGAGCGTCTGGACGTCCGCTCGGTTGCTGGTGTCGGCCTCGATCGCGATGGCACTCCCCCCGGCTTCACGGATCAACTCCGCTGTGGTCTCCGCTCGCTCCTGGCTTCGCGAGTTCGTCACCACGTTCGCCCCTTCCTCGGCGAACCGGAGGGCCGTCCCCTCGCCGATCCCGCTGCTCGATCCCGTTACGACAGCCGTCTGCCCCGCTAGCTCTCCGGACATGTGAGTAGATAACTGTGAACACGGACTAATAATTTTCTCCGGGAGGTCGGAGTCCCCCCGAAAATCATTACCACCCCTTCCGTACGCCCCGACATGAACGGAGCCACGGCAGTTGTTCGATCGCTCGAGGCACACGACGTCGACTACGTTTTCGGCGTCTGCGGGGACACGAGCATCGGGCTCTACCGCGCACTCGAGGAGCTGGATCACGAGTTGACGCACGTTCTCGCCCGCGACGAGCGGGCCGCGGCGTTCATGGCCGACGCGTACGCTCGGCTCTCGAAGAAACCCGGGGTCTGTGAGGGGCCGAGCGGCGGCGGGGCGACGTACCTGCTTCCCGGTATCGCCGAGGCGAACGACTCGTCGATTCCCGTCGTTTCGCTCAACACGAACATTCCGGTCCGATACCGGGGACGGGGGGTACTCACCGAACTGGACCAGGGAGATATCTTCGACTCGGTGACGAAGTGGAACCGCGTCGTCGACCACGCGGATCTGGTCCCGGGTTCGGTGCGGCAGGCGTTCCGGCAGGCGACGACGGGTCGTCCGGGAGCGACGCATCTATCCCTCCCGATGGACGTTCTCGACGGCGAAACCGACGAGGCGGTCTATGCGGACGAAGACGTCACGCGCTACCCGGCGTACCGTCCAGATCCGGATCCCGAGCGGATCAATCGCGCGGCGGCCGTTCTGGAGTCCGCCGAGCGTCCGGTGATCGTCGTGGGGGGCGGCGTCCACTCCTCGCGAGCGTGGGACAGCCTTCGGAAACTGGCCGAAACGGTCGGCGTGCCGGTCGCACAGACGCTGACGAGCGCCGGCGCGATCGGCTCGTCGCCCTATTCGATCGGCGTCGTCGGCGAGAACGGCTCCCGCGAGTACGCAAACGAGATCGTCCGCGAGGCCGACGCGCTGTTGCTCCTCGGAACCGCGGTCGAGAGCGTCTGGACGGAAAAGTGGTCCCAGCCAGCGGACGGCGACACACGGATCGTCCACGCCGACGTCGACGCCGGATCGATCGGGAAGAACTACCGGACCGAAGTCGCGCTCCCGGGAGACCTCCGGAAGACGATCGACGCGCTCCGTGGGGTCGTCGATCCACAACCCAACTGGAGCGAGACCGAACTCGAACGGCGACACCGCGAGTGGATCGAGCCGTTCGCCGCGGCGTTCGATGCCGAGGAGTTCCCGATCCGCCCCGAGCGGATGGTCGCCGGCGCGCGGGAGGTTCTCGACGACGACGCCGTCATCGTTTCCGATCCCGGAACCTCCTGTCCGTATTTCGCTGCACTGTACGAGTTCCGCACGGTCGGTCGCAACTGGCTCACGCCGCGGGCTCACGGCGCGCTCGGATACACGATTCCCGGCGTCGTCGGTGCCCAGGTCGCACGGCCAGAGTCACAGGTCGTGGGCTTCACCGGCGACGGCAGCTTCGGAACGTCGGCCGGCGACCTGGAGACGATCGCTCGGCTCGACCTCCCAGTCACGGTCGTTGTGGTGAACAACGACGCCTTCTCGTGGATCGAGGCGGGCCAGCGGAGCCACGCGGAGTTCTCCTTCGGCGTCGATTTCGACGGCGTCGACTACGCCGGCGTCGCCGAGGCGTGCGGCCTCGCGGGATACCGAGTCGAATCGGCCGACGACTACGAGCCGACGCTCCGTGCAGCGGTCGAAGATGACGGGCCGGCACTCGTCGATCTTCCGACCCGTCCGCTTCCGTCTCTCCCGAACACCCCGGTCGACTGGCTCGAACCGGACGAGTAGCTCGACGCTCGGTCGATCACCGGTACGTGCAGCAGTATTCGACGAGTTCGTCGACGTCGACGGTGAACGTCGTCCCCGCGTCGACGACGAACGACTCTCCGGCTCCGTACGTCTCGGTCGATCCGTCGAGTTCGACGGTCAACTCACCCGCGTACAGCTCGATCAGCTCTTCCTCGCTGGTATCGAACTCGTACCGACCGGGTTGCATGATGCCGAGCGTCTTCCTGACGCCGTCCTCGGTGACGAGTTCCCGACTCGTCACGTCGCCGTCGTAGTAGACGTTTGCACGTTTCGTCACTTCGACGTTCTCGAATTTCGTCTCCGTCATACACCGCTGGCATGCCTCGCGGATCACTAAACGATTGCCCCAACATTAATGAGTTCACGAACTGAAATCGGTCCGGACAATGGTTGGCATTCACACGCAGATGGGCGAGCACGGACACAGCGAACTCAAGGCCTTCCGGGACGACGCGGTCGGGCTTCGGGGTCTCATCGCGATTCACGACACGACGCTGGGTCCCGCTGCGGGCGGAACGCGACGGTACGCCTTCGAGTCCGAGGAGGAGGCCGTCGTCGATGCGCTCCGGCTCTCCCGCGCGATGACGTACAAGTACGCCATCTCCGGCATCAACATGGGCGGTGCCAAGGGCGTGATATGGGTCGAGGACGACGACCACAACAGCGAGGAGCTCTACCGCGCGTACGGTCGGATGGTCGACAGCTTCGGCGGGCGTTTCGTGACGGGAGGCGACGTCGGAACGGACGAGCGGGAACTGCGCTGGATCAACATGGAGACCGATTACGTGCTCGGCCTTCCCGAGCAGTTCGACCACCCGGAGAACTACCACGGCGGCGGATTGGGCGTGATTCGGGCGATGGAAGCCTGCTGTGAACTGGAGTACGACGGCCGCGAACTCGGCGATCTTCACGTGACCGTTCAGGGGCTCGGCGACATGGGTTCCAGTATCGTCCACTACCTCCACGAGCGTGGCGCGCAGATCACCGTCTCCGACATCGACGCCGAGCGGGTCGACGAGGCGGTCGACGAGTACGGCGCCGGCACGGTCGCCCCCGACTCGGTCTACGACGTCGACTGTGACGTCTTTGCCCCCTCGGCGCTCGGTTTCGTCCTCAACGACGAGACGATTCCCCGGCTGAACTGCGACATCGTCTGCGGCGCCGCGAACAACCAGCTCGACGACGAGGATCGACACGGATGGATGCTCCAGGAGGCGGGCATTCTATACGCGCCGGACTATCTCGCGAATTCGGGGCGGACGATCGACGACACGGATCTCCTCCGGAAGGGTGGCTACAAGCACGATCGAGCGCGGGCGATGATCGACGGAATCGCCGACCGGATGGTCGAAATCGGGCGTCGTGCCGAACGCGAAGAGCGACCGACCCACGAGATCGCGAACGAACTCGCCGAGGAGCGAATCGAGGCGATCGACCGGATGCGGCCGAAGGTACACGACGTCAGGCGTCCGGAGCTGAAATGACGCGGCGAACCCCCCAAACGATCGGGAGAAGTGGCCCGGGTTCAGATGACTGAACGGTTCACGGACCGGACAGTGATCGTGACCGGGTCCAGCGACGGGATCGGTCGAGGGATCGCCGAGCGTTTCGCCGCGGAGGGGGCGAGCGTCGTCATCAACTCCCGAGCGTACGACCGTGCCGCGGCCACGGCTACCGAGATCGCCGAGGCTGGTGGTACGGTAGTGGCCGTCGAGGCCGACGTGAGCGATCGAAACGCGGTTCGCCGTCTCGTCGACGAAACTGTCGAGGAGTTCGGGAGCCTCGACGTCATGGTCAACAACGCCGGCGTGACCGCGGTCGAACCGGCGGTTGAGATGACCGAGGAGGAGTGGCGGCGGGTGATCGACGTCAATCTCACCGGCGTCTTCTTCGGCTGCCAGGCCGCCGCCCAACAGATGATCCAGCAGAACGACGGCGGACAGATCATCAACGTCTCCAGCATCTTCGGCCGCGTCGGCGTCCCGGGTCGTGCGCCCTACTGCGCTTCGAAAGCCGCCGTGGACAACCTGACGCGGTGTCTCGCCGTCGAGTTCGCCGAACACGACATCCACGTCAACGCGCTCGCTCCCGGTCCGGTGCGCACGTCGATGGCCGAGGACGCAGGGACGGATGCGAATGTGGATGCGGAGACCGACGCCGAGTGGCCCCGCTACTCGTACGGACCGAACGACGTCGAGCGCTGGACGCCGCTCTCTCGGTACGGATCGATACAGGAGATGGGGTCGTGTGCGCTCTTTCTCGCATCGGACGACAACTACGTCACCGGGGAGACGCTCGTCGCGGACGGTGGATGGCTCGCCTTCGGGTGGGGGAGCAAGGGGACGTAATGTTCGTGTAAACGACCTCGAGCGCGGTGGCCCGTGTCTTCGCCGTGGGCTCTGGCGCGAGGCCAGCGGAACGACCAAACGGTGATTGCGAATTTAATTCCGCTCGCGCTCGTCCGTATAAAGACTCGTGTGGAACCAGTAACACCCGAATACACTGTGTGAGCCACCGTAACGGCGGTTGCCTGTTGCTGCCGTCACGGGTGTGTCCGTGGGCGTCCGCCCCTTCACGAGGGGGCGACACAGGCCCGAAGCCGGTCGAAAGTCGGGAACTTTCGTTTAGACAGTTAATCACAGTAGCATTTATTAGTGATGCCTCATATCACGAGATATGTTAGCCCAAGCCATGCTGTTCGGACTTCCAGCATTGACCGTCCTAGCGTTCCTTCTCGTTTGGAGCTTACTTCTCGTTGCGTACGTTCTCTATCGAATCGATATGGAGCGGGCAGACGGCTACATCTCCATTTTCGGATGGAGGGGTGAATAATGTCGATGATGCTTTCGGTTACGTTCGGAATCTATCTACTCTCCCTCATCGCGATCGGTGTTTACTTTTATTTCCAGGACGATGCCACGCTTCCCCGGGAGTATCTGATCGCGGATCGGAACGTCGGTCCGTGGCCGATGGCGTTCTCACAGATCGCGTCCATGGCGAGCGGATGGACGTTCTTCGCGTGGGTCGGTATCGGGTTCACGCTCGGCTTCTTCGGGTTCTGGTGGGCGTTCATTACGGTCGCACTATACATCCTGTTGTACCGCTATCTCGCGCCCAAGTTCCGGCGACAGTCCGAGGAACTCGACTCGATCACGATGGTCGACCACCTCTCGCGGTTTTACGAGGCCCGCGGGAGCGAGATGGCAAGCGTGATCCGGCTGATCGGCGGCATCACCGTGCTTGTATTCCTGACCGCGTACGTCGGCGCCCAGATCATCGCTGTCGGCGACGCTGCCGACATCGGGCTCGGAATCGATTACACGACGGCGATCGTCGTCGGCGGAGTCGCGGTCGCGCTGTACACCGGGCTCGGCGGATTCAACGCCTCCGTCTGGACGGACTTCCTGCAGGGAATTCTGATGGTCTTCCTCGCGTTCGCGCTCCCGGTCGCGCTGATCGCGAACATCGGTGGTTGGGGGACGTTCGCTTCCCGGGCGACGACGGAGTATCCGAACCTCGTCAGCCTGAGTGCCGGTCTGGGAACCGTCGATCTGATCACGCTGATGGCGATCTTCGGGACGTTCGCCATCGCCGCGATCGGACAGCCTCACTCGCTCGTCCGGTTCCAGGCGATCGAGTCCGAGCGGGTGATCAGCAAGGCGATGGTGATCGCGATGTTCATCTCCGCGACGCGGATGACGATGCCGTTGCTGATCGGCGTGAGCGCACGCGTGCTCTACGAGACGGCCGAGGCGCTTCCCGCCGCGAACCCGGAGAACGCCGCGATGTTCGCCATCGTCGATCTCTTCCCCGCGTGGCTGGCTGGCATCCTGCTCGCCGGCGTCGTGAGCGCGATCCTCTCGACGAGCGACTCGATGCTTCTGCTGTTGACCTCGGACGCGATCCGACTGTACGAGAAGTACATCAATCCGGACGCGAGTCAGCAGCGGAAAGTCGTTCTCAGCCGGCTTCTCGTCGCTACCGTCGCCCTCTTCGGTGTCGTCATCGCGTTCTTCCGGCCGGGAACGCTGTTCGACATCATCCTGTTCGCGTTCGTCGGACTCGGGGTCGCACTCGGCTTGCCGCTCGTGTTGCTCCTCTTCTGGGATCGAATGACCGCCGAGGGCGTCGTCGCCGGGCTCGTGGTCGGGCTGGGATCGAACATCGTCCACGCGTTCTGGATCGCCACCGACCTCTACCCGATCTTCACGTGGCCGGTGACGATCGTCGCCATCCTCGGCGTCTGTCTGGTAACCGGGGGCGAACGAGAGGTGACCCAGCCGGCCGGCGCGACGCCGGAGGATTGAGCGCGCAAGGAGTCGGCGTCCGGTTTTCGGGGCGGTAGCGCTTCTCGCGGACGTTTCGAACGTTCGGGTGACGATAAGTGCTGACTCTGCCCTATCGGACGATGTACAGTTCGCCGTCCCGCTTTTCGACGTCGTACGTCGGGACGACGTACCGGCTGTCGCTGACGTTCGTCCCGTCCGTGATGTCGAACTTCCAGCCGTGCCACGGACAGACGACGTGTTTTTCCTCGTCGTCGTACGTCCACTCCCAGCCGTCCTCGTCGGTCGTCATTCGACCGGTGAGCCGCCCCTCACAGAGCGGTCCCGCCTGATGCACGCAGAAGTTCAGGACGGCGTAATACTCCCCGTCGTACCGGAACACCGTTATCTCCTGTCCGTCGACGTCGACCGTGATTCGCGCTCCGTCCTCGTCCAACCGATCGGCGTTGGGGACCCGATGTTCCGTTGGCGACCTGCTCATGCTTCGATTCCGAAGAGATCCGCTGCGTTCTTCCCCATGATCTTCTCGACCGCCTCGTCGTCGAACTGTGACCGAATGCGGTCGAACAGCTCCGCCGGGAGATCGAAGTCGGGGTGTGGGAGGTCGGCGGAGTACATGACGGAGTCGGGGCCGATCATCTCGATGATCTGTGCGATGTGTCGCCCGTCACGGGCCGTGTGACCGAGCGGTTGCGTGGTGAAGTAGAACTGGTCGCTGATGTACTCGCTCGGGAGCTTCTCCAGTACCGGGACGTCGTGAGGAAGCTCCAGATAGTGGTCGTCGAGCCGCCACGTCATGTACGGGATCCAGCCGATTCCCGCCTCGTTGAAGACGAACTCGACATCCGGGAACCGCTCCGGCGTACCGTTGAACAGGAGCGAGGAGAGGTTCCACATGTGCGTGAACGGGTGCATTATCGCGTGCTCCTCGGCGTACGTCTGGGACCAGTTGTGCTGCATCGGGAACGACCTGTGAACTGCTCCCGTGTTGGAGTGGTAGTGAACCGGGAGGTCGTGTCGCTGAGCCGCCTCGTAGATGGGATCGTACCGTCGATCTCCCGCGGCCGGAACCAGCCCTGCCGGCGGGATCAGTACGCCGACGACGCTATCCTCGTCGGCCCACTCGTCGATCTCCTCGGCCGCGCGGTTCGGCTCGTGCGGTGCGACGACCATTATGTTGCTGATCCGGTCGCTGTCGGCGAAGTTGTCGATCAGATAGCGGTTGTACGCGCTCACGAGCGCGCGTGCGATCCGGGAGTTGTTGACCGTGTTCACGACCGCGACGAGCGTCGGGTTGACGATCGAGTGGTCGATGCCGTACTCGTCCATCAGATCGTGCTTCCCCTCGATGTCGTTCGCGCCGCTCCAGAGATCGACGTCGGCGGTCCCCTCGTCCTGCCCGTCGGGGAAGATCGGCGTCGGGGCGGTGATGGAGAAGATGTCGCTGAACGGGATCTCCGAGAGCTTTATCAGCTGCTTGATCCCCTCGTCCCGGTCGTCCATGTACGGATAGAGGTCGTCGACACTCTCGGTCAGGTGGGAGTCGGCATCCACGACGAGTCCGACGTCGTCGATCGACGTCACGCTCGAACGTGCCTGTGATTGACTTGCTACCATGGTTCGCGAATTTCGACTTCTAATTCATAAACATTCGGCCGTATATTCGAGTGGTGACCGGGGGAACGGGATCTCTCTTCGCGGGAAATCCGGCCGTACCGGCCGCCGGTGCGGCTGACAGGTGTCTGACGGAGAACTATGTACGGGCGGCGCCACTTGCCCGACGATGGGCGAGGAAACGATCACTGTGGGCGAAATCAGTCGAGGGAGCGACGCGGGAGCCCCCGTCGAACTCCCCGTCGTGGACGTACTGACCGGGCGGTCGTTTATCACCGGGAAATCCGGTTCCGGAAAGTCGAACTCCGCGAGCGTCGTCTGCGAGAAGCTGCTCGACGAGGGGTATGGCATCCTCATCGTCGACATCGACGGCGAGTACTACGGGCTCAAGGAGGAGTACGAGATCCTCCACGTCGGCGCGGACAACGAGTGCGATCTGCAGGTGGGGGTCGAACACGCCTCCAAGATCGCCGAACTGGCGCTCGAGGGGAACGTTCCGATCATCCTCGACGTGTCGAGCTTCCTCGACGAGTCGAAGGCACGGGAGCTGTTGACCGAGGTGACCAAGCAGCTCTTCGCCAAGGAGAAGAAGCTGAAGCAACCGTTCCTGATGCTCGTCGAGGAGGTTCACGAGTACATTCCCGAGGGCGGCGGCGTCGACGAGTGCGGCCGGATGCTTATCAAGGTCGGAAAGCGCGGTCGCAAACACGGGCTCGGAATCGTCGGCATCTCCCAGCGTCCCGCCGACGTGAAGAAGGACTTCATCACGCAGTGTGACTGGCTCGTCTGGCATCGGCTCACGTGGAACAACGACACGAAGGTCGTCGGTCGCGTGCTCGGCGAGGAGTACGCCGACTACATAGAGGAGATGAACGACGGCGAGTGTTTCCTCATGACCGACTGGGCGGAGTCGATCCAGCCGGTACAGTTCGAACGCAAGCGGACGTTCGACGCGGGGGCGACGCCGGGGCTCGACGACTTCGAGCGCCCCGAACTGAAGAGCGTCAGTAGCGGTCTCGTCGAGGAACTCCAGGAGATCTCCGACGAGACCGAGCGCCGCGAGAACCGGATCGAGGAGCTACAGCGGGAACTGGCGAAGAAGGACGACCGGATCACCGACCTCGAGCGGCAGCTCTCGGACGCTCGCGATCTGAAGCAGATGGCCGACCGCTTCTCGAGAGCGATGATGGAACAGGCCACCGGTCGTCCGCTCTCCGGTTCACCCGGTCGACAGAGCGAACTCGACGAGGCGGCCGATCCGGTTCGACCGCCGGAGGAGCTCCGGGCGGAACTGGACGCGGTTCGGAACGGTGACCGGGAACCGGCGTCGACGCCGGTTCCGAATGCCGCGGACACCGGCGTCGACGTCGGCGAGTTCGACACCGAGAGTGTCGGAGTCGGACCCGGGGCGTCAGATGCCGGTTCCGAGGACGCGTCCGACTCGAATTCGGAATCCACCTCGGAGGCGGTAACTGACGCCGCAGTGACCGACGAGTCGGTCGACGACGACACTGACCGATCGACGGTCGACGGGGACGTTCCGCCGCTCGTCGCGAGGCTCCGGCGGGAGATCGACTCGCTCGAGGAGCCGGCGCTGTCGATGTTACGGCACTACCGCGAGTACGGCCCGACGACGCCGGTCGAGGCTCACGCCGCCGCCGGCGGATCGGGTGATCGAACCGCGGCGTACGCCGCGAACCGACAGCTCCGAACCCGGCGGCTGGTCGAACACGTCGGTCGCGGCAATCACGATTACGCGCTCACGGCGCTCGTCTCCGAGGAGTGTCGCGATCCGTTCGCGGAGTCGGAGCCAGCCGAGGAGACGGTCGATCCGCTGGTGCGGACGATCGAGGCGACGTTCGTCGACGGCGTCGAGCCGGCGTCGTTCGACGCAGACGAGGCGGCGCCGTGGCCCGAACCGTAGCCGTAGCTACGCGAGCGGTTCGACGAGGTCCTCGAGCGCCGCGCGCGGATTCGAAGCCTTCGCCACGCCGGAGGCGAGCAACACGCCGCGGGCTCCGAGATCGGCAGCCGCGACCACGTCCTCGCCGGTCGAGATTCCGGCTCCACAGAGCACCGGTACGTCACCGACGTTGTCGGCAGCCGCGACCGCGTCCCGGACGACGTCCGGGTCGGCCTTCGAAACCGGCGTCCCGGTGCCGATGAGCTCCGGCGGCTCGACGGCCACCGCGTCGGGCTCCAGCGCCGCAGCGGCTGCACTCTGTCGCGGATTGTTCGCACAGGCGACGGTCTCCAGGCCGGCCCGCTCTGCGCCCCGGATCGCGGCATCGATATCTGCGAGCTTCAGTCGCTTCTCGGAGTGGTTCACGAGCGTTCCGACGGCGCCGGCTTCGGCGACGGCTTCCGGAAGCGTGCTGCCGGTGTTCGAGCCGTGCTCGACGGGGGAGACGTGCTGGGCCCACGTCTCGGCGCCGGTCGCGGCGACGCGCTCTACGTGGGCGGCCTGCGGTGCAACCGCGATCCGAACGCCGCTGTCGTCGGCGACGTCGGCAACCGCTTCGGCGACGGCCACGGGGTCACACGGGTACGCCTTCAGATTGACGAGAACGAACATACCGGACGAGCGTCGGCCGGGCAAAAATAGCTGACTATCCGACGGATTGAGGGCGCTTCGGGTCGTGACCGTGGTATGAGCTTTCGACTCACCGCCGAGCAGGCGGCGATCCGGGAGGCGGTCCGGAGCTTCGGCGACGAAGAGATCCGGCCGGTTGCCAGCGCCTACGAGGACGACGAGCGGTATCCGGCGGCGCTTCTCGAGGCGGCGGCGGAACTGGATCTCGTCGCCCCGCACGTCCCCGAGGCGTACGGCGGTGCGGGAACGGATCCGGTTTCGACGGTGCTGATCACCGAGGAGCTGTGGCGAGCCGACCCTGGAGTCGGCGGTTCGATCTCGGCTGCCGACTTCGGGACCGGAATGATTCTCGAGTACGGTGACGAGTGGATGAAGGAGAAGTGGCTCCCGAAGATCACGGCGGGAGAGACGCCGATCGCGACCGGCATCTCCGAACCGGCCCACGGATCGAACGTCGCGGGGATGGAGACGACCGCCGAGAAGGACGGCGGCGACTACGTCATCAACGGCACCAAGATGTGGATCACCAACGGTAGCGTCGCCGACGTGGCGATCATCATGGCAAAGAGTTCACCCGAGGAGGGCCACGCCGGCATCACCGCGTTTCTCACTCCGACTGACGTCGACGGCTACGACGCGACGCGCATCGACAACAAGCTCGGGATCCGCGCACAGGACACCGCCGAGATCGTTCTGGACGACCTCCGGGTTCCCGAGGGGAACGTCGTCGGTGAGCTGGATCGCGGCTTCTACCAGCTGATGGAGTTTTTCGCCCCCGCGAGGGTCGACGTCGCCGGACAGGCGGTCGGCGTGGCGCAGGCCGCACTCGAGGAGGCGCTCGACTACGCCGGCGAGCGCGAGCAGTTCGACCAGAAGATCGGCGAGTTCCAGGCGATCCGCCACAAGATCGCCGGGATGGCGACGGACGTCGAAGCCGCTCGCTCGCTGGCGTACCGTGCCGCCGAGGCGCTCTCCGGTGGCGAGGAGGCGACGCGGCTGGCGTCGATGGCGAAGCTGTTCGCCTCCGAACGCGCGGTCGAGGTGACCGACGAGGCGGTTCAGGTTCACGGCGGTGCCGGCTACGTGAGCGACCACCACGTCGAGCGGTTCTACCGCGACGCCCGTATCACGAAGATCTACGACGGAACGAGCGAGATTCAGAAGAGCATCATCGCCGACGAGCTGGGCTAATCCTTTCGCTTTACGACGTCGCCGAGGGTCATCCCTCCCTCCGAGGATCCGCCCGACCACTCGCTGTCGTCGGTTTCGCCGCCGGCACTCAGCGAGATATCGAGCGCCTTCTCGAGCTTTCGCTGGATTGCGTCGCTTGGAAACATGTCGCCGCGCTCGAGCTTCCGTATCAGACTCGCCTTCTCGTTGAGCTGGTTGGCCAGCTCCTCCTGGGTGAGCTCCCGCGACTCGCGGGCGGTTCGGATCCGGTCGTCGTAGTCGCTCGCGACCTCTTCCATATCGTCGAACATGTCGCGGCGGCGGCCACTGGACCCCCCGTCACCCCCGCTCGACGTGCCAGACGTGCTCTTCGACGTACCGGTGCTCGAGGACGTGGAGTACTTCGTCGACGTGCTGGAGGTTTCCTCCGTCCGGATCTCCGTGCCGAACTCCGCACAGTTGCCACAGACGTCGAGCTCGGCCCCCTCGATCTTCACCGTGGTCGGTGCCCCGGTTTCAGTTCCGCACATCTCACACTGGACCATACTCGTTCGTTGCCCGTCGGACCGCAAAAGGGTTTCCCGGTTAGCTGAGCGCCGCCATCGAGTAGTAGAACCGCTGTAGCGCCGTCAGATGTCCGACGACGGCGAAAAAGACGAGTAGCCAGCCGACGATCGTCAGACCGGCGACGGTGGCGGAGCTGAACGCGGCGACGACGGTGACGAGCCCGATGATCGCGAGCCGGTCGGCGCGCCCGACCAGCCCGCCGTAGACGCGGTCGAGCCCGACTGCCTGTGCCTGCGTGCCGAGATACGACGTCATCAGGACGCCGGTGATCGCCAGAAAGCCGAGCAGATACGTGCCGGTTCCAGCGGCCAACCCTGCGACGATGACGATGTCGGCGTACCGATCGAGGACGTGATCGAGGAGATCGCCCGCACGCGAATCCGTCCCCTGCCGTCTAGCGAGCGCCCCGTCGAGTAGATCACACCACCCGCTGAAGAAGACGAGAACCGCGCCGACCAGATAGAGCGACGCCTCCGGACCGATGCCCCAGACGGCGGTTCCGGCCAGCGTGTACGCACCACCGGCACCGACGGCGAACACGAACGCGAGCACGCTGACGCCGTCGGGAGTCAATCCAGCCCGGTTCGCCGTGGTGACGAACGGTTCGAGTACGCGCTCGGCCATCGGTCGAAGTGTATCGAGTGTCATAGGTACTCCGTGAAGTCGACGGTTCCGGCGCTCGGCGCACGCTCGCCCGAGACGACGGATTCGATCTCGGACGCGACTGCTCGCGGCGAGCGGTCGGTGGTGTCGATCTCGTACACCGCGTCCGTTCCGTGCCGGTCGACCGACTCCGAGAGAATCACGTCGAGGGCTTCGGCGTCGGCGTTCTCCGTCGCCTTCGCTTCGGATTCGCCCCGCCCCCTGAGCCGTTCGACGAGTACGTCGGGGCGACACCGGAGAACGGCGACGCGGTCCACGTTTAGGTGGTGGGACAGGTGTGACTCGACGACCACGTCGTCGGCGTCCGACAGCCGCTCGTCGATCGCATCGAGATCGGCGACCAGGCTTCCGCGATCGGGGTCCTCGCCGATCGAGAGTCCTTCCTCGGCGATCAGATCGTTGAGGTGGACGACGTCCAGATCGGTCTCGAGCAGTTCGGTGGCCGTCGTCTTTCCGGTTCCCGGGGTCCCAGTCACGGCGATTCTCATACGAGCTCGTTCAACACCTCAACCGCCCGTTTCGTCTCCTCGCGGGTTCCACAGCTGATTCGGATACACTGTGGAAGTCCGAACGAAGTCGTGTCGCGGACGATAACGCCGCGCTTTTGAGCCGCTTCCGAGACGGCAGTCCCGTCCTTGACGGCTGCGAGGACGAAGTTCCCCGCACTCTCCCACGTCTCCGCTCGGAGGTTCTCGTAGATGTACTCGCGGGCCCATCGGACCCCATCGACCGATCGCTCGACGTGTTCGTCGTCGGAGAGCGCGGCCAATCCCGCCCGACAGGCGATCTCGGAGGCGGCGAACGGCGTGTTCACGCGGGCGTAGGCGCTCGCCCACTCGGCGGGGACGACCGCGTATCCCAGCCGGAGGCCGGCCAGCCCGTAGGCCTTCGAAAACGTCCGCAGTACGGCCACGTCGTCGCGCGGTTCGAGAAGCGGGATCGTTGAAGGCGTCTCGGAGAACTCGCCGTACGCTTCGTCGACGACAACGAGCGTCTCCTCGTCGGTTCCGTCGGCGATCGTCTCGACGTCCTCGCGCGACAGTTCGCTCCCCGAGGGGTTGTGCGGACTGGTGAGATAGACGATCCGTTCGTCCTCGTAGCTGTCGAGAATCCGTTCGGGCGACTGTTCGAAGTCGTCGGCCTTTCGGATCGGATAGCTCCGGACGGTGCCGTGGTGGTATCGGGCGCTCATCCCGTAGTAGGCGAACCCCGGTTCCGGGACGAGAACCGGATCCCCCGGATCGAGCATCGCTCGGGCGAGATAGTCGAGGGCACCGTCGCCGCCGTTCGCGAGCCAGATCTGTCCGGAGCTCACCGACCACCGGTCGCCGAGCCGATCGCGGAGATCGGCCGCCGACGTCTTCGGATAGCCGTGAACGCGCGGCGCGAACTCGCGGATCGCCGCGACCGCGTCCGGGCTGGCGCCGAAGGCGTTCTCGTTCGAGGACAGCTTCACCAGGTCGTCGGGATCGAGCCCGAGTTCGCGAGCCACTTCCTCGATCCCCCGGCCGGCTTCGTAGGCCACGTGGGACGACAGATCCCGCGGTTGCATAGCTGTGATATGAGTCGTCGAGCGTATAAGTACACCTACATCGGACGGTTCGGGAAACCCTTTTTGCCGCTCCGTAACACC
>SKTU01000122.1 GCA_007122455.1 Haloarculaceae archaeon
GCCTCGACGTATAGGGTCGAACGGTCAGCTTTATCCGGCGGCGCCGCTTCGCTACCGATATGGCGAAATTCGAGAAGGCAGAGGCTCGCATCCTCGACAAGATGATCTGCATGCGCTGTAACGCCCGCAACCCCAAGCGCGCCGAGCGGTGCCGCAAATGCGGCTACGCGAATCTCCGGCCGAAGGCGAAAGAGCGCCGCGCCACCTGAGGCAGTACGGAGTTCGTTTTTCGAACCGGTTCGAGTTCGGTGTTCCGCTCCGGCGAGCCGTCTCTCCGGCGATCGCTACTCGTCCGGATATTTCGGCTCTCGCTTCTCCGCACGGGCGAGCGCCGTCTCGACGACGTCGCGGACGTCGCCGTGGAAGACGCCCCCGTGTCCCGCGTACATGTGTTCGACGTCGTCGCCCATCCGACCGAGGAGCGACTGGATCGACTCGATGAGTCGTTCGCGGGACTGTCCCGGCAGATCCGTCCGTCCGAAGCTCCCGTAGTCGAAGGCGCCGTCGTCGTGGACGACCACGTCGCCGCTGAAGAGGCTCGTCTCCGAGACGAACGAGACGTGGTCGTCGGCGTGTCCGGGCGTGTAGACGACCTCGAACGCTTCGTCGCCGAGGAACACCTGATCGCCGTCCTCGAGCGCGTTCGTCCGGTCGGGATGGTCGCCGTAGGCGTACAGCGGCGCATCGAACGCCGCCGTGACGGCGTCGAGCTGTTCGACGTGGTCCCCGTGCTGGTGAGTCAGCACGATCGCGTCGAGCTCGTCGACGTGTTCCCGGATGACGTCGACGACGCCGTCCATCGCTCCAGCGTCGACGAGTGCGGTCCGATCGCCCTCGACGAGATAGGCATTGCAGGTGAACGTCTCCGCGTCGGCGGTCACGTTTGTGACGTGCATATCCCACCCACAGGCCCCGTCGGCTTGAGCGTGGCGGCGTATGATTTACGTCGGTTCGGTGACTACCCTCGAACGGATATGGGGTTCGGTAGTTACGACGAATCCGAACAGAGCGACCGGGGGATCGACACCGACCTCGAGGAGGAGGAAGACGCCGTCACCACGTCCGTCGCCGACCACGACGGCGAGTTGCGCTTCGAATACGGCGACGCCTCCAGCGACGACCTCCTCGAGACGTACGAACGGATCAACGGCGAATAGCGTGAAGTCCGGTAGTCGCGCCCTCGGGATCGCCGAGTCCTACCGGGACGGCGACGGAACGAGCACGCTCGGGGGTGCGGTCGTCGCCGCCGACAGGACCGTCGACGACTTCGTCTTCGGCCGCTGTACCGTCGGCGGACTCGATTCGACCGACGCGGTCGCCGACTGCTGGCGGCGGCTCGACCGCCCGGACGTTCGGTACCTGCTCCTCGCGGGCGTCGCGCCGGCGTGGTACAACCTTCTCGATCCGTACGCGCTCGAAGGGGCGATCGATCGACCGGTCGTCGTCGTCTCCTTCGAGCGCAGTCCGGGACTCGAGGTGCCGCTTCGGGAAGCGTTCGACGGCGAGGCGCTCGACCGCCGACTGGAGCGGTACCGCTCGCTCCCGGAACGCCGTCGGATCACCGTCGACGGTCGAGAGCTGTTCGTCCGCAGCGTCGGGATCGATCCCGATCGCGTGGCGACGGTTCTCGACGCCTACACCCACGGACGCCGCCCGGAGCCGCTCGCGGTCGCAAAGCGGGCTGCCGCCGCAGCCGACGCGTTCCGTCGGGATTAACAGCCCCGGAGCCGAGAGCGAACCATGGACGATTCGGTCGACGTTCGGAACTGTCAGCGGTGTGCGGCGCTGTGTGAGTCACGGAGCCGGATCGTCAACGGCGTCGGGCCGCTCGACGCCGAGCTGCTCTTCGTCGGCGAGGCTCCCGGTGCACAGGAGGATGCCGAGGGCGAGCCGTTCGTCGGTCGCTCCGGGGACGTGCTGACCGACGCGCTCCGCGACCGGGGGCTGGCTCGCGAGGACGTCCGGATCACGAACTGCGTGCGCTGCCGGCCCCCGGACAACCGCGATCCGACCGTCGAGGAGCGGGAGAACTGCCGACCGTACCTCGATCGGGAGATCGCCGCCATCGATCCGGCGGTCATCGTCACGCTCGGGAAGGTTCCCTCCGAACAGCTGCTCGATCGGAGCGTGGCGGTGACGAAGGAGGCTGGCGAACTCTTCGACGTCCGGATCGCCGACGAGCCGCGCCGCGTTCTGGTCTGCGTCCACCCTGCGGCGACGCTGTACGATCCGAGTCAGCGGGAGACGTTCGAGACGGCGCTCGAGGCAGCTGTCGAGCTCTTCGACGGCGGCGACCAGTCGCGGCTCGGCGACTTCTGAGCGGAAGGAAACCGACTTGCCCCTCCGCGACGAGGCTCACGTATGAGCACTCGCCAGACGGCTGCCGAGATCGTTCTCGTAGACTACGGCCTCGGGAACCTCAGGAGCGCGACCCGCGGGCTCGAGCGCGCTGGCGCGGACGTGACGCTCACGGACGACCCGGCGGAGTTCGACGGAGCCGACGGTATCGTTCTCCCCGGCGTCGGCGCCTTCAGCGAGGGAATGGAGAACGCGGGACCCTTCCGGGAGGCGCTCGTCGACGCTGCCGCCGACGGCATGCCGCTCTTCGGCATCTGTCTCGGGATGCAGATGCTCCTGACGTCGAGCGAGGAGGCCGATCGGGTCGGACAGGGCGACGTCGAGGGGTTGGACCTCATCCCCGGCCGAAACGTCCGTTTCGCCGAGGGACAGAAGGTCCCTCACATGGGGTGGAACGAGCTCGACGTCCGGCGGGATCACCCGCTCGTCGACGGCGTCGACGGCGAGTACGCCTACTTCGTCCACTCCTACTACGCCCGCCCGGACGACGGGGATGCCGTCGTCGCGACCACCGACTACGGCGTCTCCTTTCCGGCGGTCGTCGCCAACGAAGCGGGCAACGTCTTCGGGACCCAGTTCCACCCCGAAAAATCCGGCGAGACGGGACTGTTGATCCTTCGGAACTTCGTCGACTACTGTCTCGACTCATAGAACTGTACCGAACAGCATCCAGAAGGCGCCGACGGTGACTGCGAGTACGAAGATCGTCAGGAGATACTCGTAAAACGTGCTCGGCGAGGGTCGCTCGGGCTCGTCGACGCCGTCCGGTTCCGAGGCGTACCAGCCCGCGAGCACGAACTCGCCGACTGCGAGCACGCCGAACGCAGCCGCGGATATCGTCTGGCCCTGCACGGCGTAGGTGATCGCGAACGACGAGAAGCCGATCGCGAGCACGCCGTACAGGAGAGCGAAGAACCGGACGCGCGGTAGCCGGGGGAACACACGAGCGAAATCGTCCGCACGTATAAAAGTGGTTTCGGCTATCGCCGTGACGTGAACGGTTACCGCTCGTCGCTGTCGAGGACGCGGATCTGGTCGCCGCGGACGGTGACCGGGATCGGCACCGTCGCCTCGTAGAGTTCGACGGTCACCTGGTCCTTCCCCTCGTCGATGCGCTGGACCTGCGCCTTCTCTCCTTTGAACGGTCCGGCGATCAGTTCGACGATGTCTCCCTCGGCGATCCCTTCGACGTCCGGCTTGGGGCTGAGGAAGTGTTCGACCTCCATGATCGAGGACTCCCCGGGGACGCGGCTACGTGCGTGGGGAATGTCCTCGAGTGCTCGGTCGATCGCTGCGGTGCCGTCGGCCTCGACCATCACGTAGCTCGTCAGCGAGTCGGGTGCCAACGCGGCGTGGATCTCGGCCTCCTCCCGGTTGATCAGCATGTCGGCGACGGTTCGCTCCTGGCTCGCGGTCGTCTTGACGGCGTAGATGGGCATCAGGGACCTCCCGGGATGAACGTCATGATCGCGAAGATGACGAAGCCGATGAATCCGACGAGCAGGATGCCGAAACCGGCGATGGTCGAGACCTTCGAGAACTCGTCCCACGTCGGTGTGCTCGCTAGCTTGAGCACGCGAACGTAGGACGTCAGGTCTGTCGGCGTGTTCATACGCGATGGTTCCCGTTCAGGGCTTTTCTACCTGTTGGTTAGCCGTCGAAAGGGTTCGGACTCGGTTTTCGCCCTCGGGGACGCGCCGTCCGCGACTCGGTTTCGAGGTCGATAGAACTGCTCGGTCGGTCGGTAGCTACTCGACGTAGTCGATGTCGTCGTCCTGCTGGGCGGCTCGCTCGGCCTCGGCTTCCGTTTTGCCGTAGATCTGCGGGCTCTCGACGCCGGTGACGACGATCATCGTCTCCATCTTCCCCTCGTGTTCGGGATCGACCGAGGCGCCCCAGATGATGCGAGCGTCCGGATCGATCCGGTCGTAGATCTCCTCGACGACGCCCTCGGCTTCTTCGATGGACATGTCCGGTCCGCCGACGACGTTGACGAGCGCGGAGTTCGCCCCGTCGAACTCGACGTCGAGCAGCGGCGAGCGGAGCGCGGATCTGATCGAGTCCTGGGCCTTGTTCTCGGAGTCGGATTCGCCGAGTCCGATCATGGCGACGCCGCCGTTCTCCATGATCGTCTTCACGTCGGCGAAGTCGACGTTGACGAGGCCGGGCTTGGTGATGAGTTCGGTCATCCCCTTCACCGAGCGCATCAGAACGCGGTCGCAGATCTTGAACGCGTCCTGTAGCGGCATGTTCGGCGCGTAATCGAGCAGTCTGTCGTTGGGGATCACGATCACCGTGTCGGCGACCGCCCGGAGCCGCTCCAGGCCGGCGTCGGCGTTGGCGCGACGCCGCTCTCCCTCCGCGGTGAACGGGATCGTGACGATGGCGATCGTCAGCGCGTCGGCCTCCTGGGCCGCCTGGGCCACGACGGGAGCGGATCCGGTTCCGGTGCCGCCGCCGAGCCCGGCGGTGACGAACACCATGTCCGAGTCGTCGATCGCCTGGTTGATGTCGTCGATGTTCTCCTGAGCGGCCTCCTCGCCGATCCGCGGGACGCTACCCGCTCCGCGGCCACCGGTTCGCTGGCGGCCGATGAGGATCTTCGTGTCCGCCTCCACCTCGTTCGCCAGGTGCTGGGCGTCGGTGTTGGCGGCGACGAGTTTCGCCCCGTGGATGCCGGCCTCGGACATTCGGGCGACCGTGTTCCCGCCGGCACCGCCGCAGCCGAACACGGTGATCTTCGTTTCGAGGTCCTTGACGACACTCGCGAGTTCCTCGTCGCTCATCGTTCCGGAGCTCTGGACGTCGTCGCCCACGTCGTTCGAGTCCGCGGTTGCCGGGCTCCCCGCCGGCCCCTCCCCGTCCTCTTCGGCCTCGTCGATTGCGTCCTCGATGATCGAGTCCATTATGAATGGCGCTGATGCGTACGCGAATCAAGTATCTTTCCCCCGAGTCCGACGTCTGTCTGACGAACCGGGTCGCATTCCCCCCGAGATTGCCGCAATTCGACCATAAACCATACATCGCGATACCAAATTCGCTCGATCAGCGACGGAACCGACGCTCGCGCGCGCTCGTCACGTCGTCCGGGGCGACCGTCTCGCCGTCGACCTCGACCGTCTCGCCGGCCGAGAGTTTCCCGAACGCGGGTCCCTCCTCGACGCCGGCCCGACGAGCGAGTTCCGGGTCGAACGCCTCCCGGCGGGCGAGGACCGCGTCCTCGCGAACCGCGATGTCGTCGTATTTCCGCTCGAGAACGGCGGCGAGCGCTTCGACGATCGACTGGAGATCCACGCCGTCACCCAGTGCGACGGCGCCACTGACGAGAGTGGCCCCTTCGGAGGTCTCGTAGGCGACGGTCCGCTCGGCGACCGCGCTTCGGACCGCCTCCCGGTCGATGCCGTTCGCTTCCTCGAGCAACCCCGTCGGTATCTCGGCGGTGGTGATTCCGCCCGCGTGGATCGTCGCATCCGCGCCGAACCGCAGCCCCGAGTCGATCGACGAGAGTTCGGCTTCGACTCGCTCGACGACGTCGAGGTCGACACCGTCCGTCTCTCGGAGCCAGGTTTCCGAGACGAGTTCGTACCCCAATCCCTCGATCGTCTCGACGAGCTGGGGGTGGTCCCCGTCGAGGAGTGCCCGCTCCGCATCGCTCTCGGCGAACGCGGCCTCGACAACGTCAGTTCGGTCTCCGTCGATCGACGCGATACACCAGTCGGCCGCGACGTGACCGACGCCCCAGTCGGTCTCCACGAGCACGCGATCGAACCGCGGAGCGTAGTGTCCGCCGCCGAAGCCGACGATCGAGCGCGTTCCGTTCGGATCGACGCCGCGGAGATCCAGAATGGCGCGCGCGACGGCCTCGGCACCCGCCGGATCGCTCCACTGCGGCTCCCCGGAACCTAGCTCGACGAACAGCGACGGGCAGCCGACGTCACTCGGCCCGTGGTGGGTACATTCGATTCCGACGTCGTACCCCTCGGGTGCGTACTCCGCGAGCGCCCCCCGCACTCGCCGGAGCGCGTTCGGCGCCGCCTCGGCGAGCGATCCGTCCGCCCCGCCGTACTCCGCACGGCCGAAGTTCCCGGTGTGGTGCGCCGAGAGGAGCGCTCCCGTCTCTCCCGAATGTCGCGATGCGAACGCCAGGAGATCGGGGTCGTCGAACCCCTCCGCGACTCCCTCGACGTGGAGGTGGAGCTCCTCGAACGTCCGGAGCTCCGCGCCGTCGGTCCGGTAGTACGTTCCACCGCCCGCTCCGTCCGGGCGGGCCGAGTCCTCGCGAGCGTCCCACTCGGCGAGCCTCAGGAGCTGATCCCCGATTCGCTCGGAGGCCGAGTCGGCACGGGAGACGACAATGGCGAGCATACTGTCGGTCGTCGCTCGGCTCGCTAAAACGCGTCGGGTCGGGGTCGGTTGTCCCGATCGCTTCGATCAGCCGTTCTTGTACGTCACGCCGCTTCCGGTTTCGGGGTACTCCCACTCGACGTTACCGTGGACGCAGGCCCAGCGGCAGCTTCCGCATTCGAGGCAGTTCTCGTAGGCGATCTCGGGAACTCCCTCCTCGCCTTCGCGCCAGACTCCGGCCGGGCACACCGAGACGCAGTCGTACGTCGTGCACCGCTCCGCACAGAGTCCGGGCAGTGTAACGTCGAGGTGGGATTCACCGGGATCCTCGTACTTGACGGTGTAGAGGCGGTCTTCGAGCGAGTCGTTTTCGACGTCGGGGGAATGGGGTTGAACACTCATCGGTCTACGTCACGATCTTCCGGTAGCGAAGCGCGAGCTTGGCGGCGCCCGTGTATCCACCGACGGCCTCCATGATGCGCTCCTTGGCGTTTTCCGCGTGCGATTCCTTCGGTTCCCTGTCGATGCGGAAATATTCGGTACCCGCGTCGGCCAGCGCCTGCGGCAGTTCCCGGAAAACGAACTCCCTGTCGTTCTCGACGGCTTCCATCAGCCACTCGTAGCGGCGGAGGTTCCGCATGACGAACGACGCCTCCAGGTTCTCGGCGTAGGCGGAGAGAGCATCCGCGTCCGTCCGACCCTGTTCTGCGGCGTCGACGATCGATTTCCCGGCGTGGAAGCCGCTCTCGACGGCCATGTTCGTCCCCTCGAGATGGACGCCGTTGTTGAGTACCAGTCCGGCGGCGTCGCCGACGATGACCGCCCCGTCGTGGGTTAGCTCCGGAACCGAGTCGGCGCCTCCTTCCGGAATCGTCTTCGCCGCGTACTCGACTGTTCGACCGCCGCGGAACAGCGGTGCGACGGCGGGGTGGGTTTTGAAGGCGTTGAGCGTCCCCTCTGGATTCGGTTGCCCGGAGACCGCGTCCGAGATTCGGTAGGCGAGTCCGACGCTCACCGTCTCGCCGTTCGTGTAGACGAAGCCGCCGCCGAAGGCGTCACCGACTGCCCCTTCGCCGAAGTAGTGATACGCCGCACCGGCATCGCCCGTGAGTCGGAACCGGTCCTGAATCGCGTTGTCGTCGTCGGGAAACTCGACGACCTCCTTGACCGCGACGGCGACGTTTCCTCGCTGTTCCGTCTCCTTGAGTTCGGCTCGCTCGCTGACGAGTGAGTTGCCGCCCTCGGCGAGAACGACGTACGGTGCCCGGAGCGTTCCGTCGGGTCGATCCGTTTTCACGCCGATGATCCGGCCGTTCTCCCGAACGAGACCGGTCACGGTCGTCTCCGTGAGCAGCGTCGCGCCTGCGTCAACCGCCTGTTCGGCGAACCACTCGTCGAACTCGCCACGGAAGACGGTGTAGGAGTCGTTGTGCGGCGGCTCGTGCCACTCGCCCGGACTGATCGAGATGGCCGTCTCGTCGTGGTCCGTCAGCATGCCGTACCGTCGCTCGGCGATGTATCGCTCGAGCGGCGCGTCGTCGAGGTCGGCCAGCTTTCGGATGGTCGGCGTGTAGAGGACGCCACCGAAGACGTTCTTCGCGCCCGGATAGCGTCCACGCTCTATCATGATGACGTCGAGCCCGCCGTCGGCCATCGTGAGGGCGGCCGCGCTGCCAGCCAGCCCGGCGCCGACCACGACCGCGTCGAACCGGTCGTCGTAGTCCGGCGTTTCTGTGTTCCTGTCAGCAATTATTTCGGTCATAAAGTCACCTCCGGCTGTTCGGCCCCCTCCAGCGCGTCGGCGAGCTCCGGACATACTTCGAAGAGATCGCCGACGATACCGTAGTCAGCGTGGTCGAAGATCGGTGCGTTCGGATCGTTGTTGATTGCGACCACGACCTCGCTATCGTTCATCCCCTCCAGGTGTTGGACTGCCCCGGAGATCCCGACAGCAACGTACAGTTCGGGGCGGACGGTCTTTCCGGTCTGTCCGATCTGTCTCGATCCGTCGACCCACCCCTCGTCGACGGCGTGTCGGCTCGCCGCGATCTCGGCGCCCAGCGCGTCTGCGAGCCTCCGAATCGGTTCGAGATCACCGTCGATGCCGCCGCCGGCGGCGACGATGCGGTCAGCTTCCGTGACGTCGGCCGTCTCGCCAGTCGAGCGCTCGAGCACCTCCGTCAGGGTATCCGCCTCCTCGACGACGACGTCGACGCGTTCGATCTCGCCGTCCCGATCGTTCTCCGGCGGCGCGGCTTCGAAGACGCCGGGTCGGATCGTCGCCATCTGTGGACGGTGCTCCTCGCAGATGATCGTCGCGAGAACGTTGCCACCGAACGCCGGTCTGCGGGCCTGCAGGACGCCGTCCTCGGCGACGTCGATTTCCGTACAGTCGGCCGTCAACCCGGCGTGGGTCGGCACCGCGACTCGGCCGGCGAAATCCCGTCCCGTGTGCGTTCCACCGATGAGGACGATCGACGGTTTGCGTTCCTCGACCATCGCGCGGAACTGTTCTCCGTACGGGTCCGCCCGGTACGGTTCGAACACACCGTCGTCGGCCACCAGCACGCGATCGGCACCGCGTGCGATGGCTTCCTCGACGACTCCGTCGACGTCCTCGCCGATGACGAGCGCGACCAGCTCCTCGCCGGTCTCCTCGACGAGCGTCTTCGCCTCGTTGAGCAACTCCCAGGAGACGGACATCACGTCGCCGTCGTGATCTTCGACGAACACCCAGACGTCGCTGTACTCGCTCGGGTCGATGTCGGTCATGCGAACACCTCCGTGCTTCGGATCGCCTCGGCGAGTTCGTCGACGTCGTCGACGACCGTCCGTTCCCTGTCGACCCCCTCGATCGTTTCCATCCCGCCCACGTTCGTCGGTGAGGCTTCCAGGCCGACCGTCTCCTCGTCGATGTCGAGATCGTTAGCGTCGACAGTGACGGGTTCGAACTCGTTTTCGGCGTAGATCTTTCGGTGGAGTCCTGCGGGGCGCGGTTCGTTCTCCCCGAATGCGACGGCGACGACGACGGGTAAATCTGCAACGACGCGCTCGTAGCCGCCCTCGACGTCCCGGCGGGCCGCGAGCTGGTTCGCCTCCGGCAACGGTTCGAGCTCCTCGACGTAGGTGAGCTGTGCCCATCCCCGGTGGGCGGCGATCCCCGGCGGAACCTGTCCGGTCGAGGAGTCGGTCGTCTCCTCGCCGCAGACGACGATGTCGGCGTCGAGATATTCGGCCGTTCGAGCGAGCGTCAGGCTCGTTGGCCACGTGTCGCTTCCCCCGAACGCGATGTCGGAGATCAACACGCCGTCGTCGCAGCCCATCGCGACCGCCTCCTTCAAAACGTCGGCCGCGGGCGGTGGCCCCATCGTCATCGCGATCACTTGGCCACCGACGTCGTCTCGAACTCCGAGCGCAGCCTCCAGCGCGTTTCTGTCTGGACTGTTCAGCACCGCGGGCGCGCTCGATCGGTCGAGGCGTCCCGTGTCCGGATCGATTCGGACCTCGTCGTCGTCGGGAACCTGCTTGATCCCGACGACGATCGTTGGGTTGTGTGTCATGAGTTACTGGCCGCAGTGCCCCCGCTATAAACTCCACACACGTTCGGAATAAGCGGCGGTCAACTGTCCCGTTTTACAGGATCGACGAAACGTATTTTACAACTGGGCGCCCTACTTTCCTGGCTACAGTTCCGACTCCGTCCGGTGGACCGCACTCGTTCTGCGGGTGACCGGATCGACGTAGACCGTGTACGGACTTCCGTCCGCCGTGACGTCGACGACCCAGACGTTTCGGTGACGGCTCGTTCCCTCGACGTCGACCGTGCCGTACCCGTCGGCCTCGAGTCGCTCCGAAACGATCGCCGCGGCCTCTTCGTCGTCGGCGACCGTCTCGCCCGTTTCGGGGAGGCGGACGGTCAACACCGGGTGGTCGGAGTGGCGGACGACTCGCTCGGTGACGCTCCCGATCAGCCGACGCTCGATCCCCGAGCGTCCGTTCGTCCCCATCACGATCACGTCGGCGTCGATGTCGTCCGCACACGCCAGTATCTCCTTCCACGGTTCGCCCTCCCGTAGCTCCGAGACCGTCTCGATTTCGTAGCCGGACGCCAGTTCTTCGAGCGTCCCGATGGCTCGTCGACCGCTGTCCCGCATCTCCGCTCTGCTCTCGGCGCTGTCGGCGAACATCCGACCGACGTTCGAATCTATCACGTGAAGCAGGTGGACTGACGCGCCGTACTGCTCGGCGAGGTCGAACGCCTGCATCGCGACGTGAGCAGTTCCGGTACTTCCGTCGGTGGGCACCAGTACGCGGTCGTACATGGTGGGGGCTACGGGAAAGACGGACAAATAACTGTACGTGCGTTCCTATCAGTTGCTGGCAATGTGATCTACTTTATTCATCTGACCGACGCGGACACTGTGGAATCCTTGCCGGTCATTGTTCGTTTGTCAGTGCTCCGACTTCGGCTTTTTATCTGCTCCTTGACATTCGTTTTATCTGGAGTGATTGGCTCCACTCGAAGCTCTCCAAAGCCGTACTTCGAGTGATTCCCGACCCGAGTGAGTCCTGACATCGCAGTCTCCACCGGACGGGTGCCGCCGTAGCCGACGACCACGCCGTGATCGATCGTCTCCAACTTGTAGACGTCGCCGCCCTCGATGACCTTCTCCAGCCGGTGACCTAGCTGCGCTTCGTCGTCCACGCTCCACCACCCGGGCACGTCCACGTTGTTCGCCTTCGGATACTCCGACCGGAGGACGAACGGCGTGGCGAGTTCGAGGATGAACGCCTCGCCGTCTTCGAGACGCGAGTAGTCCAGAGCCTCCAGATCAACGACCTGCGTGTCTTTCAGGGTGGTCGTCCCGTAGCCGTAGTTCCGTTTGCCTCCGAACTGGAGGCCGTCAAGCACGTCCTCGCCGAGGGGTAGAACGTCCGGGTCATCGGCGTGCAAGTAGGCGTTCACGTACCAGCGCGTGGTCTGCTGCTGTTTCCGAGCGCCGTCGGGCCGTCCCATGATCGTCTCGTGAGCCAGCGCAGGCATTCCGCTCTGAAACCGGATGTCGTGGGCGTTCAGCCCGTCGCGGGGTCGGGTATCGAGGAGCCACGGGTGGTCAGGGTGCCGGAAGAGGAACAGGTCGTCGTAGCTCTCCACGTCGGGGAGCGACGACCCCATGTACGGGCGAATTCCGCTCTGTGAGTGCTCTTCGGGGAACGTTCCGAACTGACCGGGGACGAACATCCCGTGACTGGCGTTGATGTGCTGGTGGACGTCGTGCTCCAGCTGCATCCCGAGCGCGTGGTAGATCGCGTTCCCCGAGACGTAGTAGGGATGCCCGAGGTAGTCCATGTCGAGTTCCCAATGAA
>SKTU01000034.1 GCA_007122455.1 Haloarculaceae archaeon
ACTCCGGATCGTGCTGCTCGTCGGGCTCCCGTTCGCGACGCTTTTGGGGTTCTTCGTCTTCCCGCTGCTCTCGATGATCTCGATTTCGTTCCTCGACGGGCTCCCGCCGGCCAGCTTCACCCTTGAGAACTACACGCGGATCGTGACGTCAGACGTCTACTACACGATCTTCTGGCGAACGACGGTGATTACGATCCAGACGACGCTCATCGTCACGGTTCTGGGATACGCCTTCGCCTACAGTATCGTCCGGTTCTCCAAGCGGGTGACCGTCGCGCTTCTGCTGTTGATCCTCCCGTTCTGGACGAACTACATCGTTCGCATGTACGCGTGGATAAACATCCTACAGCGCGACGGCCTGCTCGATACGGTGTTGATCTTCGTCGGGATACTGAACGAACCGACGGGACTGCTCTACTCGCACACGGCCGTACTGATCGGGTTCACGTACATCTGGCTCCCGCTGTCGACGCTCGCGTTCTACGCGTCCCTGACCGATCTCGACCCGGATCTCATCGACGCGGCGAAGGATCTGGGCGCCGGCCCGATCAAGACGTTCTTCGTCGTGACGCTGCCGCTGACGTTCAACGGCGTGATCGTCGGCGTGATTCTCGTTGCCATTCCGACGTTCGGCGCGTTCATCACGCCCGTACTCCTCGGTGGAACCGACAACGTCATGATCGGCATGGTGATCGAAAACCAGTTCATCGAGGCGTTCAACTGGCCGCTCGGTGCGGCACTCGGGACGATCGTCTCGATGGTCGTCATCGCGGTGACGGTCGGTGCCGTCGTCGCCGGCGGTGACGTGCTCGGGCGGGGTGATTCCTCGTGAACCTACACCGACATCTCAACCGCGTGCTCGCCCCGTTCGAGCGCGTCGTCGAGCGAATCGGACCGAGGGTCGGACGAGGGATACTGGTTGTCGTACTGCTGTTTCTCTGGTTACCGATCGGCGTCCTCGTGTTCATGTCGTTCGCCGAGCAGAACGTTCTGGCGTTCCCGCCGGAGGGATACACGCTCGATTGGTATATCGTATTCCTCGAGAACGACCAGGCAAGGGGGGCGTTCCTGAACACGCTGAAGGTGAGCGCGGTGGCGACACCGATCGCCGTCTTCATCTCGGTGCTGATCGCGTACGCCATCGACCGGTACGCGTTCCCCGGACGGAACGTACTCCAGCTCCTGGCCGCGCTTCCGATCATCGTTCCGCTGATCATCGTCGCAGTCGCACTGACGCTGTTCTTCGGCACGATCGGCCTGAGTGCGGGGTTCGGAACGATCGTCATCGCGCACGTGATTCGCATCATCCCCTTCGCGTTTCTCATCATCCTTCCGACGTTCATGCGGTTCGACAGGACCCTCGAGGAGGCCGCAAAGGATCTCGGTGCCGACGAGTTCCGGACCTTCCGACGCGTGACCCTTCCGAACGTCATGCCGGGGATCGCCGCCGGAACTATACTCGCCTTCACGATCTCCTTCAACGAGTTCATCTACACGTACTTCGTGAAGGACACCGCCACGGAGACGCTCCCGACGTTCATCTGGGACCAGATCCGCTGGGAGATCACGCCGGAGATCAACGTGATAAGCGTCGTTTTCCTTGGCGTCGCGATCCTGACCGTACTGGTTGCGGTCGGTATCACCAACGTCGAGCGCGTCACCGAACGCGGGCGGTGACGTCCACTCGACCGGACTCCAGTTGAGGGGATATATGATCGTCGGCGAGAATGGTTCCGTATGCAGACCCACATCGTGCCGGTCGGCTTCGACTACGACCGGCTGATCGCGCCGCTGGTGCGCGACCAGCTCGATGTCGACCGGGTGATCCTGCTCGAGGGAGCAGTCGGGAGCGAAGCCAACGTCGAGTATTCGCGAAAGCTGGCCGAGAAGCTCGAGCAGGACTTCAGAAACCTGCTCGGGGCCGAAACCGAGCGGTTCGTCGTGGCGGACGTCTACGACTACGACGCGGCCTTCGAGCAGGCGTACACCCTCATCAACGCCGAGCTCGACACCGGGAGCGAGGTGTGGGTCAACGTCTCCGCGATGCCGCGAACGGTCTCCTTCGCCTTCGCGACCGCCGCCCACTCGATCATGGTCGAGCGGGAGGGTGACCGCGAGCGGATTCACACCTACTACACGGTGCCCGAGAAATATCTCGAAACCGAACTGGCCGAGGCGCTGCAGCTACAGTGTTCGCTCCTCGAGGACGTGCTGGCCGGCGACGGGGACGCCGATCGGATCCGCGAACAGCTCGACTCCGCACGCGAACTGCTCGCGGAGTTCGACGAGCGTGGCACGACGATCGGCGCCAAGGAGTTCGGCGGGAGCCACATCATCGAGTTCCCCGTCGCCTCGTTTTCGAACGTCAAGCCGTTCGAGGAGCTGATCCTCTTCACGCTCGGCGAGCACGGCGAGTTCGAATCGGTCTCCGAACTCGCACAGACGCTCGCCCGCGAACTCGACGAGGAGTACACGGACTCGTTCCGATCGAAGGTGATCTACAACGTCGATCGGCTCGGCCCCGGTGGAAAGGGCTACATAGAGCGCGAGGAACACGGGAAATCCTACCGAACCACCCTCTCTCGGATCGGCGAGCTGTGGGTTCGAAGCCACGCCGACGACGAGTGAGGTTCCTCGGCACGTGCCGGCATATTGAAGAACGGATCGGTTCTACGCCCGTTCATGGTAAGCGTCATCCCCGACGAGGACACGATAACGTGGCGACGGATCGCAGTCATAATAATCGCGTTCATCCTGATCGTCGTCGCCGCCGGCATCGGCCTCGTCGTATTCAGGAGTTTCTTCGAGGGAATGCTCCTCAGTTTCGCCACCGCCTAACGCCCCCGAAACCGACGGTTAGGTGGTGAGTACTTTTCCCCATAGCAGTAGCGCTCGTAGACGGAGACATGACCACGAACGCCGAGCCGCTGGGGCGCTGTCCACATTGTCGAACAGAGATCCCGAAACGACAGCTCCTCATCAGCTACCGAACGGCGGACGAGGAAGCTCGCGAATTCGCCGAATGTCCGAACTGCCGCGACGTCGTGGCACCGGGATAACGATGGCGGAGTGTGCCAACTGCGGTCGTCACGTGACCGATCGCTACCGACGCGTCTTCGCGACGAACGACGGGACGCTCCACGGCTGTCCGGGCTGTAAGAACCGTGGCGAAGTGCGGCTCTATCCGGAGTGAGTGCGCCCGCGCCGCGTTTTGATGTGAGTCAGCATCGCCAAGTAGGTCGCAACGAGGAGCAGCGCCACGGCGCCAGCCGCAGCGACGCCGAGTGCGTCGGCGCCGAGGAACAGTTCCGTCTCCCGAGCAGTCGGGAGGACCGTGTGGTGGAGATCGCCACGAATCGGGACGAAGTAATCGACGATCGTGTCGAGGCCGTACCACAGCAGCGCGACCCCGACAGCCCACGGCGGAAACTCGCTGATTCGGTGGAGGAGAAACGCCTGCAGAAACATCGCGAAGTGGCTCGTGATGAGGAACCACCGCATCGCCGGATCGAGATAGCCGAAATACTCCCAGAAGGCGATGTGTACGTACACCGTCCACAGCCCGAGAATGATGTTCCCGAAGAACGCGAGCGCGGTGAGCCACTCCTGAGGGTGTCCGAGCTTCCACGCGGCGAGAGCGGCCGCGATAAACAGCGTCGCCATCGGGCTATCGGGGATGAAGAGCCACATCTCGACGGGAGTCGAGAGAAACTGTCTCCGGTAGTAGTAGAACCCGAAGGCAGTACCCGCGAGGTTGATCACGACGACGAGCCACGCCACTCGAAGGCCGAAATCCTCCAGTTGCCGCGGAAGCGGCGCCACGTACCACGGCGGCCGGTCGGCCTCTCGGTCCGTCATCGACGTTGCGTACTGACCCGATCGGTATAAGCGCAACCGTCTCGCGGCCCGCTTCGGGAACGGCATCGGTTAAGTGGGTCCGTTCCCAACCGAATGGTATGAGTGAAACCGACATCGAGGAACTCCGTCGCGGGACGGATCTCGTGAAGCGCGGATTCGCGAAGATGCAGAAAGGTGGCGTCATCATGGACGTCGTCACCCGCGAACAGGCCCGCATCGCCGAGGACGCCGGTGCGGTCGCCGTCATGTCCCTCGAGGCGGTCCCGGCGGACATCCGCAAGCGCGGCGGCGTCGCCCGAATGGCCGATCCCGGCATGCTCGAGGAGATCATCGACGAGGTGTCGATTCCGGTGATGGGCAAGTGCCGCATCGGCCACACCGCCGAGGCGCAGATCCTCGAGGCGACCGGCGCCGACATGCTCGACGAGTCCGAGGTGCTGACGACCGCCGACGAGCGGTACCACATCGACAAGCGGGGATTCACCGCCCCGTTCGTCTGCGGCGCTCGGAACCTCGGCGAGGCGCTCCGACGGATCGACGAGGGGGCAGCCATGATCCGAACCAAGGGCGAGGCGGGCACCGGCGACGTCAACCAGGCTGTCACCCACCAGCGAAACATCCAGCGGTCGATTCGCAAGCTCTCCGGGATGAAATACGAGGAGCGCGACGAGTGGGCTCGCGAGAACGAGGCGCCGCGGGAGCTGGTCCACGAGACCGCCGACCGCGAGCGGCTTCCCGTCGTCAACTTCGCCGCCGGCGGCATCGCGACGCCCGCCGACGCCGCACTGATGATGCAACTCGGCTGCGACGGCATCTTCGTCGGGTCCGGCATCTTCGGCGCCGAGGATCCGGTGAAGATGGGTACCGCGATCGTCGAAGCTGTCAACAACTACGACGAGCCCGAAACGCTGCGCGACATCGCGAAGGGGATCGGCAAGGGCATGAAGGGGCAGGCAAACGAGACGATGCCCGAAGAGGAGAAGCTGCAGGGTCGCGGAGTCTGATCGCGCCCCCTATACGTTCTTCAGGGCCCTTTTATACGATCTCGGCGCCCGAGCCGATCTCGGTCTGGTAGGCGCGCGCGTCGATATCCGCTCGTTCGAACGCGTCGATCATGGCGGTCGCGATCGACCGGCGGTCGGATTTATAACACGCCGCGATCACCGCCGGCCCGGCGCCCGAGATCGTCACGCCCGTCGCGCCCGACTCGAAGGCGGCCTCCCGGACTGCATCGTACCCGTCGATGAGTTCGGCCCGGGCGGGCGTGACGATCGCGTCGTCCATCCCCATCCCGACCATCTTCGGATCGTTTCGGGTCATGCCGACGGTCAGCGTCGCGGCGTTGCTGACCGTCTCGACGAGTTGCTCCATGCGGGCCCCGTCGGGGACGACACGCCGGGCGTCCAGCGTCGAGACGACGATCTCCGGCAGACAGGTCACCACCGGGATCGAGGCGTCGACCTGCGTGACGCCGTCGTCGCGGACGATCGTGAACCCGCCCATCAGCGACGGAGCGACGTTGTCGGCGTGAGCGTCCCCGGAGACGACCGCCTCCCCCTCGGCGGCGATCGGAACGAGTTCCTCGCGAGTGAGCCCGCGATCGTACAGCTCGTTCAGCGCGAGCGCCGCCCCGGCGGCGCTGGCTGCGGACGATCCGAGACCCGAGGCCGGCCGGACGCCCTTGTCGATGTGTATGTGCGCCGGAGCCTCGAGCGCCTCGGCGACGGCACCGACGGTGTTTCCGTCCGGATCCTCCGGTATGAAATCGCTACCGACGCCAGTCACCTCGATCGTCGTTCTCTCGGCTTTCTCGACGTGGAGCACGTCCGCGGGTCGCCCGAGGGCGGCGCCGAACACGTCGAATCCGCTACCGAGATTCGCACTCGTCGCGGGGGCCCGAACCGTCACCATATCCGCCACTTCCGGTCGCCCCCGGATAAAGCTACCCGAAGGGCGTCAGTGGAAAGAGCCAACACGACGGGCCGAAAACCGCCGGTATGATCGGTGTCGTCGGGGGAGGTCTCGCCGGATTAGCTGCCGCGCGGCGCCTCCAGGCCGCCGGCCACGACGTTCGCGTCTTCGAGGCTACCGATACCGTCGGCGGATTGGCAGCGAGCTACGAGACGCGGGGGGATCCGATCGAGCGCTACTACCACCACCTCTCGAAGTCCGAGGAGACGATCGTCGAGCTCGCCACCGAACTGGGGATCGGCGACCGGATCGAGTGGCGAATCGGAAAGAACGCCTACTACGTCGACGGGATCGTCTACCCGCTGGACACGCCGTGGGAGATCCTCGCGTATCCACATCTCTCGCTGAACGACAAGTTCCGGCTCGCAATGGTGACGCTCGGAATCGACGTCCGTGGCGGTCGACCCCGAACGGATAGCTACGACTCGCTGGAGGCGTACGAGGACGTTCCGATCGAGCAGTTCCTGCTGGAACACACGACCCGCGGCGTCTACGAGTACTTCTTCGAGCCGCTGCTCGACGCGAAGTTCGGCCGTCGGGCGGAGGACGTCTCCGCGGCGTGGCTCCTCGGGCGCATCAGATTTCGCGGCGAGCGAGACCTCCTTCGCGGGGAGATCCTCGGTTATCTCGAGGGAGGGTTCGGCGTGCTCGTCGATGCACTCGCCGACGACGTCGGTCGCGATCGGATCGAAACCGGGGCGCGCGTCGAGTCGCTCGAAACAGACGGAAGCATGGAGTCGCTCGTCGTTTCGACGGGGGGTGACGTACGGCGACACGACGTCGACGCGGTCGTCGTCGCGACGATGCCCGACGTGCTGACCGAACTGACCGGCTACACCTGCGAGATAACGTTTCAGGGCTCGGTCTGTGCGGTCGTCTCGATGGAGGAACGGCTCCTCGATACGTACTGGCTCAACATCGCCGACGAGGCGCCGTTCGGCGCGCTGATCGAGCACACGAACTTCGTGCCGCCGGAGCGATACGGCGGCGAGCACCTGCTGTACGTCGCCAGTTACGTCCAATCGCTCTCCGAGGAACCGTGGACGCTTACCGACGACGAGCTCACAGAGCGGTGGCTCTCGGGGATCGAGTCGCTGTTTCCCGACTTCGATCGGGAGGCGGTCAACTGGATCCGGATCGCCCGAAATCCCAAAACTGCACCGGTGTACGAGCGCGGCTATCTCGACATGGTCGTTCCGTACGATCTCGGCGGCGGCGTCTACTACGCCGGAATGGCGTCCCGTGCACAGTATCCCGAACGATCGCTCAACGGGGCGATCGAAGCCGGCCACGCGGCTGCCGACCTGATCGACACGGCCTAGATCTCGTCGTACTCCTCGCGGAACGTCTCCAGCGTCGCGACCAACACCCCGATCACGATCGGTCCGACGAAGAGACCGGTGAAGCCGATCGAGTAAATGCCGCCGAAGACGCCGACCAGAATCACACCCGGGTTGATGTGGGCCTGTTGATCGATGAGGATCGGACGGACGTAGTTGTCGACCATGCTGACGATCGCGATACCGTACACCGCAAGCAGTACGCCGGCGGTGGCCTGATCGACGACGACGAGGTAGGCGGCAGCCGGACCCCACACCATGAACGCACCGATGAGCGGAAGCAGTGCCAGGATAGCCATCACGAACGTCCAGAAGACGACGTCCGGAATGCCGACGAGCCAGAGCCCGAACCCCGCGACGATCGCCTGCAGCACCGCGACCGAGATGTGCCCCACGACGACGCCCCACGTCGTCACGTCGATCTGTCGGATGAGCTGGTCGCTGATCCGGTCAGGGAGGGGCGACGTCCGCCTCGCCCACGCGACGAACTCCGGACCCTCCCGCAGCAGATAGTAGCCGAGAAAGACGACAAGCGCGATACCGAGCGAAGCGTGGAGGCCGATCGTGACGATGCCCGTGACGTCGCCGAACAGTACCTCGATCAGCAGTTGACCGACAGTCATGAACAGCTCCGACAGTTCGACCTCCCGGCCGAGCAGTTCGCTCGCTCTCGTCTCGATGGCGTCGAGGTCGAGGTCGGTCTCTCCCCGCGCGATCGCGTTCAGGTCTCGAACGAGAACGAATCCGATGTAGACGAGCGGAACGATGAGCGCGACGAGCGCGGCGACGATGAGGGACACCGCCGAGACGAGGCCGCCGGCGCGCGGTTCGAGGCGACGATGAAACGGGAGCAACACGTACGCGAGAATTATCGCCGCGATGACGTACTCCAGAAACGGAAGAACGATCAGAAGCGATAGCGCGGCGAGAACGCCGATCAGAAAGAGGAGAAAGGCTTGCCCGCGGTTCATACGCCGGCATCGAACGCCGGCGCTAAAAGGTTACGCTCCGGGGATCGAGCTCAGTCGGCCCTGACGTCCTCGTCGCTGACGCCGGGGGCGTCGGTGACGCTGACGTTCGGTTCCTCGGCGTCGCCGCCGACGACCGTCTCGCCGTCGCCCGTCTCGACGTAGACGTCGTCGGCGAACCCCTCGATCGCGTTCTCGTACTCCGGCTGCTCGAGCTTTTCGGGCGTTCTCGGTGCCGACGGGATCCCCTCCTCGGGTCGAAACTCCCCGAGGGGGTCGTCGATCGTGATTCCGTGTTCGACGAAGAACGACTCGTATCGGCGGTAGTGGTCCTCGAGTTCGTCGCCGGGGATCTCCATCATCTCCGTCCAGCCGTGGTTGAAGAAGTCGAAGTTGGCCTGCACGTGCGTGATCTCGCGCGCTTCGGCCTCGTCGTAGCCGGCCTGCAGGGCGGCCACGTAGGCGTCCATCGTCGCCTCGAAGAACGCGTCGAGGTGGTCGCGGCGCTCCTCTCGGCGCGTTTCGGACGCCTTGCCGAGGAAGATCTTCGTGTGGAGCTTCACCAGCGCGTAAGATGCGACGTTTCGAACGCCGGGAGTCGTCAGTGCCTTCTTCGACGCCCAGTGGCGAGGGTTTTGACGGATCTTCATCGGGCGACCGTACGGTCGCGACCATCTTGAAATCCGTGGCCCGCTCGCGCGTCCTGGCGATCACTCGAGGAAAAACAGAAACGACAGTTCTCGCGGGAGTTCGGTCACCGAATCCGATGTATGTACAGTCGTACAGGAACCGGGGATGAAATGCCAAAACGAAGCACACAGTTGCCCACCGATGTGAACATAGCAATTCACATTAGGCACCGATACAAAGCGCTCTACATGTGTGCGTCGCACGTCATAATCGGCGATGGGATCGCCGGCTCCTCGGCTGCCGAAACCATCCGGGAGGCGGATCCCGACGCCGACGTGACAGTCATCACAGAGGAGGGGGAGGCACTCTACAATCGCATCCTCATAAAGGAGTTCGCCAAGGGGAAGCTCCCCGAGGCCCCCATCTCGATCCACGATCCGGAGTGGTACGACGAGCGCGAGATCGATCTCCAGCTGAACACGGTCGTCACGGGCGTCGACACCGATGCCCACGAACTGTACACGCACGACGGAGAGACGTACAGCTACGACAAGTTACTCCTCGCGACCGGCGGGACGCCGACGCAGCTTCCCGTCGAGAACAGCGACGCCGACGGGATCCACCACTTCTGGACGTTTCAGGACGCCCGCAGGATCAAGGAAAACGCCGAGCGAGCCGACACCGGCGTCGTCGTGGGCGCGGGACTGCTCGGAATCGACCTCGCAGCCATCTGCGGAGCCCAGGGTATCGACGCACACTACCTCATGCGTGGGCAGGCGTGGTGGCGTTACGCGCTCAGCGAGGACGGCGCCGAGATCATCCACGACGCGCTGCGCGAGATCGGCGTGACGCCGGTGTTCGATTCGGGCGTCGACTACTTCGAGACAGATTCCGAGGGACACGTGACTGCGACGGTCGACCCGAACGGCGATCGGTTCGACTGTGAGTTCGTCGGGATCGCAATCGGTCTCAACTTCAACACCGAGGTCGTACAGGACACGCCCATCGACTGCGACAACGGGATCGTCGTCGACGAATACATGCGAACGAACGTCGAGGACGTCTACGCGGCCGGCGACATCACGCAGTTCCACGACGTCATTCTCGGCGAGCGCGCACAGAACGGCGCCTGGGGGTCCGCAAAGGAGCAGGGATCGATCGCCGGACAGAACATGGCCGCCGACGAACCGGCGGAGGCGTTCGAGTGGGTCTCCTCGTACTCGATTACGCACTTCGACTTCCCCTTCCTCTCGTTCGGTCACCCGACGCTCGGCGACGACTCGGTCGAACGGAGATACGGCGACGACGAGTGGCGGCGGATCGCCCTGAAGGACGGGCGAGTCATCGGCGGCGTTCTCATCGGTAATCTCGCTCCACAGTCGGCACTCAAGAAACTCGCTCGCGAGCAGGTCGACGTCTCCGGGAACAAGTCACGGCTCCTGGAACCGACAGTCGATCCCGACGCCTTCGGCGAGCGACCGCCCGCCGAGTGAGTCCTCGAGCGCTACTGGCAGTCAGCGATCCACTCGTCGGCCCACGTCTCGATCTCATCGAAGACCGGACAGAGCGACTCGCCCTTCGGCGTGAGGCTGTAGTACGTCGCGACGGGGGCGTCCTCCTCGAGACGGCGATCGACGAAGCCGGCCTCCCCGAGATCGCCGAGCACCCGCGAGAGCGTTCGGGAGTTCGCATCGGTTGCCCGCTTGAGTTCGTTGAATCGCCGCTCGCCGTTCTGTAGTTCGTGAAGTACGACCAGCCGCCACTGCGAACCGATCTGTTCGATCGACTCGACGATGGGGCAGACGTCGTCGGAGCCGGCGACAGAGTCGACTGACGCTTGAGGAGATGACATCGATGTTACCTAGTTGCGTCACTGTTCGCGAGAGCATATATCAGTTGTGCTCGTACAGCTGGTTACACGATGTTACCAGAACTCCAGATGCCTGCCCAGACCGCTCTCGAGGGGCCGCTCGCCGGCGAGTTGCTGCTCGTCGCACGCCTGCTCATCGGTGGTGTACTCGCCTTCATGGGACTGAACCACTTCCTCGACGCCGAAAACATGACCGGCTACGCGGCCGCGAAAGGATTGCCCGCGCCGCGGGCGGCGGTCCTTCTCAGCGGCGGGACGCTGCTGTTCGGAGGCATCGGCGTCGCAGTGGGACTGCTTTCGACTATCGCGGCGGGAGCGCTGCTCGTCTTCCTCCTCGTGGCGACGCCGACGATGCACGATTTCTGGGCGGTTCCCGAGGAACAACGACAGGCGGAGATGATCAACTTCCTGAAAAACGTCGGCCTCATCGGCGCCGCGGCGGCCCTCCTCGCACTCAGCGCGACGGCGTGGCCGTACGCGCTCAACGTTCGGCTCCTGTAGGCGTCGGCGCTCGATCAGTCGATGTACCCGAGCGCGTCCTCGATGCGCCCCAGCTCCGGACCGGTCGTCTCCTGGCCCGTGACGTATCCGTAATCGTTGGCGACTAACCCGGAGCCGACCAGCGGACCGCCGTAGTTTATCGTCCCGATGTCGGCGTACACCCCGAGCAACTCCTCGAGGAAGTCGAGTTCCTCGTCGGTCGCCTTGGGATGACAGAGCACACCCTTGTTCGTGGCGACGGCCGCGGTTCCGACCGTCCGAACTCCGGCAATGTCGCCACGCTCGACCGGAACGTCGAGCGCGTCGGCGATCGCCCGCGTCGCCTTTCGAGGGAGGTCGGGGTGGACGTACGCACCGGTATCGTTCGCCAGCACGACGTTTCCGGCGGCGTTGATTCGCCCCGGCAGTTCGACGACCGGACGGTCGACGGCGTCGGAGATCCGATCCCGCTCCCGGTCGGTGATGCGGCTACTGACGAGCAGTCCGTTCTCGTTGCCGCAGACGAGCGAGCCGACGGTTCCGGATCCGGCGACCGTCGTCGGAACGGCAGGAACCTCGAGTTCCGCCTCGAACTCCTCGAGGAGCGACTCCTCGACGTCGGGACGAATCAGCAGACAGTCGTCGGTCGCCCTCGCGAAGACGCCCACGTAGGACGAACCGGAGAGGGCCGCACGGAGCACGCTATGCGGTCTCTGCTTCGACGATGCGCTCGCCCTCTTCCTCGAAGCGGGCGGCACGAACGCGGAGCTTCGACGGCGGGTTCGATCGGCCGCGCTCCCAGACGGCCTCGTTGATCGAGGCGTCGAGTCGAACCTCGTCCTCGTCGACGTTGAAGTGCTGGGCGAGGTGCTGGCGGATAAGGCTCATCGCCTTGTCGGCACGGGCCGTCTTCGATTCTGCCAACACGTCCCGGAGCGGGACAGTCATGACGCGCTCGTCGAATTCGGCGCTCATTCGTCCGTGTCACTCCGACGCCAGTTACGGCGCTTGGGGTTTCGCATCACGTCGCGGTCGGTCTTCATGATGACCCACGCGGGCACGCGGCTGTTCTGGCGCTCCAGTTTCGCCAGCCGCTTCTTCTTGGCCTTCGATTTCTTACCCATAGTACCCGTCCATTCCACAGCGTCGTTTAAATTCTTGTTCCTTTCGCACAACCGACCGCGGGGGAAGCGACCACCGACAAAGTGAGGTGCTACAGCGGATATCGCTCGACCGTTCGGTAGACGGGCCCCTCGTCAGTCAGTTCGCTCTCGGTCAGCCGGAGCTCCTCGATTCGGCGCCGTCCGACGTCAGCAGTACCGTCGCGAACGAACTTCGTCACGGCCTCCTTCGCAGCCCCGTGGTTCATCCGGGCGAGCGTGACGTGCGGTGTGAACTCGTGCCGTTCGGGTTCGTAACCCAGATCGGTCGTTCGCTCCTCGACGGTCTCGTGGAGACGCCTCAATTCGTCGCTTCCGTCGTCGACACCGAGCCAGATGACGCGGATGTACTCCGTCGACGGGAACGCGCCCAATCCGCGAAGGGAAAGCTCGAACGCGCCGGTATCGGCCGCCTCGACGGCCGCGGTGAGCGCGTCGTCGAGAGCGTCGAAGTCGTGACCATCACCGGGACCGTCGCCGAGAAACTTGATCGTCACGTGGGCCTGAGTCGGGTCGACCGGGGAAATTCCCGGCCGGTTCGCGATCGGTTCCTGTACGGCTTCGATTTCGTCCTCGAAGCCGTCGAGATCGACGCTGACGAACAGTCGCATGCTACCAGTACACCCCCCGACGGTAAAACGGCTCGCGCCCGCAGCCCTTAACCGCACCGACGGCAAACGTCGGGTATGGACGAGGAACGCGACGAACACCGGTTCTCGGAGGGCCAGGGGTTCGACGACCCCTACGAAGGGTTCGATCTCGATCCGCCGGAACTCGACGTCGATCCCGGAATGGTCGATCCCGTCGACTCCCGCGTCGTCGCCGATACGCTCGACGCCCGACAGATCCCGACCGACCAGGTCGACGCCGAGGCGCTCCTGGACGTCGGCCTCGACTACATGCGGATCAACCGCTTCGAACAGGCGACTGAAACCATGGAACGGGTCGCACGCTTCACTGACGACGACCGGCTCGAACAGGAGGCGTGGGTGAACAAGGGTGCGGCCCACGCCGAACTCGAGGAGCTCGACGAGGCGATCGGCGCCTACCGGGAGGCGATCGCGCTCGACGACGACTCCGAACACGCCGCGACCGCCGAGACGAACCTCGCGTACGCGCTGTGGGAGTCCGGACGACACGAGCAGGCGTTGGATCACGCCGAGCGCGCCGTCGAACTCGATCCCCGATTCCCACAGGCCTGGTACAACCGCGGCTTCTTCCTTCTCGAGCGGGGACTCGCCGAGGACGCGGTCGACTGTTTCGACAACGCGATCCGTCTCGGTCACAGAAGCGTTGAGGTTCTCGGCGAGAAGGCTCGAGCGCTCGAAGAACTCGGCCGCGACGACGAGGCCGAGGAACTCGCCGACGAAGCCGAGCAGCTACGGCAGCGCGCCGAAGAACGACTGGTCGAATGATGCTTCTTCGCGAACGGGACACGCCGGAGGGGCTGTTGGTCTCCGTCTGCGATCCGGACGACCTCGGCGAGACGTTCGAAACGGACGGCGTTTCGCTCACCGTCGAGCGGGAGTTCTACAGCGGGCGAGAGGCGACCGCCGAGGAGGTCGTCGCCAGCCTCTCGCGAGCCAGCGTCGCCAACCTCGTCGGTACCGAAGCGGTCGGCGTTGCCATCGAGAACGGTTTCGTCGAGGAGACGAACGTCCTCGAGTTCGAGGAGACCAGACACGCCCAGTACCTCCGGCTGTAGCGTCGAACCAAACGCTCTCGGGAGAATCGAGCTTACTGGGCGCACGCGGTCGCCCGCGAGGAGACGGCATCCTCCACGAATCGGAGTTCGAACCGTGCACCACCGCCGTCGGCGTCCGTCGCCCGAACGGACCAGCCGTGAGCGTCGGCGATCTGACGGACCGTCGCCAGACCGAACCCGGTCCCCCGTTCGTTCGTCGTGTACCCCGAGTCAAACACCTTCTCCCGTTCGTGTTCCGGGATTCCGACCCCGTCGTCCTCCACGAAGAAGCCCGCGTCACCGAGCGGCCCGATCCGAACGGTGATCGGGTCGTCGAGTCGGTCGGCGCTGCCGTGTTCGACGCTGTTTCGGAAGAGGTTCTCCAGCAGCTGCCGGAGCCGTCCCTCGTCAGCCTCGACGGCGGCCGTGCCGACGCACTCGAGCCGTACGCCGTCGGTTTCGACGCTCTGCCAGCTGGCCTCGGCGACGCTCTCGAGATCGACGCTCTCGACGTCACCGACGCGCTGGCCCTGCCTCGCAAGTTCGAGCAGATCGTCGATCATGGTTCGCATTCGCTCCAGCGCGTCGTCGGCGGCCACGAGATCCTCGGCCCCGGCTTCACCGTCGATGCGCTCGCGGGCCAACTCGAGTCGACCCATCGCGACGCTCAATGGGTTCCGCAGATCGTGGGAGACGACGCTCGTGAACTCCTCCAGTCGGGCGTTCTGTCGGGCGAGTTCCTGTCGGCTCTCGCGGAGCTGCTCCTCCCGGTCGGCTCGACGCAGCGCCGCCGTCGTGGCCGTACCGAGGAGCCGCGCGACCGTCACGTCGAAGGAGTCGAACGCGTCCGGCTGCAGCGAGCCGACGTTCATCACCCCGTACTCGCCGAGTGGGACGATGATCTCCGCGCGGATGATCGTCTCGTCGTTGTTGACGTTCGGCTGCCGGGTGACGTCGTCGTAGTGTTGGAGCTCGCCGCTCTCGTAGGCGCTCCACGAGAGGCTGTTTCCGCGCCGATAGACCGGCGGTGAGTCGAAGAGCTCCCGACCGGGATTCGCGACGGCGGTGGGGACCAGTTCGTCGTCCTCGAGCAACCAGATTCCGGAGATTGGCAGTCCGAGCACCCGGTTTGCGATCGAGACGGCCTCCTCGCAGACGTCGTCGACGGTCGTCGCCGCCGTCAGTGCGGCCGTCGATTCCTGCAACGCCTCGATAGTGGTCGTCTTCTTTCGGTTCTGGACGTCGTACCGTCCGGCGACGATACCGAACAGCGCTGCGACGCTGATCGACGTCGCGCCGAGGAAGATTCCGGCCTCGAGTTCGGTTCCCTCGAGATGCTGGTGAACCAGCGCGACCGACACCACACCGGTCATCAGAACCGCTCCCAGTCCGGCCCACGCGGCCACCACGGCAGTGTGTGCGGTAGAGAGGTCGCTTCGGTGAAGCCGGTAACCGAGAACGACGAGGGCGATAGAGAGTACGAACGGGAGTGCAATACCGAGAAGTGTCGTCAGCGGCGGTTCGTCGTGAATAACCGCGTGAGAGACGTGAAACAGCGAGAGTCCGACGCCCAGCGCGATCAGGGAACCGGTGCTGATCCATCGCGGAACGGCGTCGAGCTTCGTGGAACCCCCCATCGTATGGCCGCGTTAGAAACGGACCATATAAAACGCTACGTTCGACCGAAGGAGTGACCTACCTCGAACGCTACGTTCCAGTAATGAGTCAGCAGTCCGAGCCGCTCAACGCCGAGGCACTCCGCGAGGATTTCCCGATCCTCGAACGGGAGTTCAACGGATCTCAGCTCGTCTACCTCGACAACGCGGCAACGACGCAGACGCCCGAACAGGTCGTCGAGGCCATCGTCGATTACTACCGGGAGTACAACGCCAACGTCCACCGGGGGATCCACCAGCTGAGCCAGGAGGCTTCGATCGCCTACGAGGAGGCTCACGACCGCGTCGCGGAGTTCATCGGCGCCGACGGTCGCGAGGAGATCGTCTTCACGAAGAACACGACCGAGGCGGCGAACCTGGTCGCGTACGCGTGGGGTCTCAACGAACTCGGTCCCGGCGACGAGGTCGTGCTCACCGAAATGGAGCACCACTCCACGCTGGTGACGTGGCAACAGATCGCGAAGCGAACCGGCGCGGAGTGCAAGTACATCCCCATCACCGACGACGAACACCGGCTCGACATGGCCGCCGCTCGCGAACTGATCACCGACGACACGGCGATGGTGGCGGCCGTCCACGTCTCGAACGCCCTCGGAACTATCAATCCCGTCGCGGAACTCGCCGACATCGCGCACGACCACGGCGCGTACGTCTTCGTCGACGCCGCCCAGTCGGTTCCGAACCGACCGGTCGACGTGCGTGAGATCGACGCCGACTTCCTCGCCTTCTCGGGGCACAAGATGTGCGGCCCGACGGGTATCGGCGTTCTCTACGGAAAACGTCGAATTCTCGAGGAGATGGAGCCGCACCACTACGGCGGGGAGATGATCCTCAAGGTCACCTTCGAGGATTCGAAGTGGAACGAGCTGCCCTGGAAGTACGAGGCCGGAACGCCGCTCATCTGTCAGGGGATCGCCCTCGCGACGGCCTGTGACTATCTCGACTCGATCGGTATGGACGCGATCGAACGCCACGAGGCCGACCTCGCGGCGTACGCCTACGACCGGTTGACCGAGCAGAACGACGTCGACGTGTACGGCCCGCCGGGCGACGACCGCGGCGGACTCGTCGGCTTCAACGTCGACGGGGTCCACGCTCACGACCTCTCGAGCATCCTCAACGACCACGCGGTCGCGATCCGAGCCGGCGATCACTGTACGCAGCCGCTCCACGACGTTCTCGGCGTCTCCGCGTCCGCGCGAGCGTCGTTCTACCTCTACAACACGAGAGACGAGATCGACCGACTCGTCGAGGCCGTCGACGACGCCCGTCAGCTGTTCAGCTGAGCGGGGCGTACTCGACCGCCCGAAACGATCGAATACCCCTCGAGTCGACGACCCTCTCGCGTGAATGCGGCGGAATCACATCGCGACTACGATTCTCTCGCCGACAGCGGAACCGCTTGCCTCAACCTACCGGTGGCCTTTTGAGTCCCATTCCCGTTTGTACGGACGACAATGGGCCTGGGCTCGGACATGTACCGCCAGCAGATCCTCGATCACTACAAGAACCCCCGCAATTACGGGGAACTCGAGGATTCGGACTTCGAGCACGTCGGGGAGAACCCGCTGTGCGGCGATACGATCAAACTGTTCGTGAAGCTGGCGGACGACGACGAGACGATCGAGCGCGTGAGCTTCGTCGGCGACGGCTGTGCGATCAGTCAGGCGTCGGCGAGCCTGCTCTCGACGGAACTGCGCGGCAAGACGCTCGAGGAGGTCCAGGAGATGGACCGCGAGGACGTCGAGGAACTGCTCGGCGTCGATCTGACGCCGATGCGCGTCAAATGTGCAGTGCTGGCGGAGAAGGTCGCCCAGGACGGCGCGGCGATCTACGTCGGCGACGAGGAGATCGATCAGACGACCACCGAGTGAGCCGTGGCGTTTTTGGGTTGGTATAGCGTACCATGGAGTATGGCAAGCGAACAGCGGGAGCGAGAGGTCGTGTTCGGCGAGACCGTCTACGACGCCGACGGAAACGAACTCGGGCGGGTTCGGGCGTACGACGACGCGGGGTTCTACGTGACGAGCGCGGAGGGTATCTCGACGCTGACTCAGGCCGAGAGCAAAGCCGGCGAGAAAACACTGATGTGGCGCTGCTGGAACTGTGGCGAAGTCGGACGCATCGACGAGATTCCTGACTCCTGTCCGTCGTGTGGAGCGCCGGGGGAGGATCTCTACTACTGGCAGGAGGACTGATCGTTTATAAGAGGAGATACGCGACGATCGACGCCGTGGCGATCACGGCGCGACGAAATACTGCGTGCGATCGCCGGTGTCGTACTGCACCGAGAGGACGAACCACGCGTCGTTGACGTTCTCGTCGAAGTCGAGATAGATCTCGTTCGATCCCGGCTCGAGCGCGATTTCGGGGTCGAGCGAGCGGGATTCGCCGCCAACCTCGAGGGTCGCACTGATTTCAGAGACGTCCTCCGTCGCCGTGAGATCGGCTTCCGTTGCGTCGGAATCGTCGAGGAAATTGACTCGCGCCAGTTCGATTCCGACTGCGTCGTCCTCGACGTTCTCGAAGGAGAGTTCGATTCGGGCGTTTTCGCCATCGACGAGGCTCGCGCCCCCGTATCGAACCCCCGCGATTTCGAACGGGTTGTCCTGTTCGCGCTCGAACGATTCGACCCGTGAGAGCGTTTCCGACGGTTCGACGGTCCCGTCGATCGCGACCCGCGTCGCCTGCAGTTCCCAGTCGGTGTCGGGGTCAAGTCCGACCGTCACCGATCCGTCACCCGCAGCTGCACTGGCGCCGGGTTCGCCGTCCTCGAACGTCTCCCCGATCAGCCCGATCCAGACGTCCGGCTCGTCGGTCGAGATCTCGAGTTCGACCGGCTCCTCGCCGCTTTGGACGATCGGTACCGGATCCGTCGGCCCGTCGATCGTCTTCGGATCGATCGTCGTTCGAAGCCCGCTCTCCGAGAGGTTCCCGTCGAAGAGAACCAGGTTGAGCCGCCCGGTATCTCCCTCGATCAGCCGCTGGTCGGTCGCCGCGAGCGTCGCGTCGTCGAACCGGTTGTAGAGTAACGAGTGCTCGAACACCGTCGTCGGAGCGGTTCCGTACTCCGTGTACCCCGGTTCGTAGACGATCCGGTTGGTACGGTGTGGTTTGCTCAGCAGCTCCGTCTCCGGATCACCGGAGAAGGAACCGTCGACGTCGACGTTCCGTATTTCGATTGTTCCGGTGGCGTCCGTTTCGAGCGATCCGACCGCCGGTGGCGGATTGACGGCGAGCATCCGCGTTGGGTATCGGGTACCGATTCGGACGTCGATCGGCGCGTGCTCGCGGACCTCCCCCTCCGCGCGAACGTCGAGTAGCGCGTTCCGAAGCTCACCGAGATCCGACTGCAGTTGCTGGTTGTGCTCGAACTCGACGTCTGTGTTTTGAGCGGGGACGTGGACGGCCTGATACGTCGAGAGTGCGACGATACCGAGCCCGAAAAGAAGTACGAATCCGACCAGCGTCGACACCCCACGCGTTTCGCTTCGAAATCCCATGTGACCCAGTTTATATCAGAATCTGTGACATTCTACTTCAGAGTACCGATCGTCCCGACCATCGCGGTGGATCGTCGAAAGACCCATCCGCCGAGGGCTGCAACGTCGTCCCATGGGCGAGCAACCGTGCCACCGCGACTACTGTGCGGCGTGCGACGCAGCGGTGACCGTCGTCAACGAGCGCTGTTTCGACTGCGGTGAACCGCTTCCCTGAGACGGTCCGGAAACGCTGATTACCGCGGCCCCACCACACCGACCATGATCGGCAAGCTCGATCCGGAACTTCTCGAGGCGTTCGTTTTCGACCGTACCGGCGCAGCCGACGAACGGGTGCGTCAGGGGTCGGCCTACGGCGAGGACACGGCGGCGATCGATCTCGGCGACGAAACGCTCGTCGTCAACTCGGATCCGATCTCGCTGGCCGTCGAGCGAATCGGAACCCTCGGCGTGACGATCGCGAGCAACGACGTCGCCGCGTCGGGAGCCCGGCCGGCGTGGCTCACGAACGTCATCTTCCTCCCGAACGACGAGGATGCGACGCTCGACGCGATCACCCGACAGCTCGACGACGAAGCCGAGCGCCTCGGCATCTCGATCGTCGGCGGACACACGGAGTACAACCCTTCCCTCGAATCTCCGCTTCTCTCGTTGACCTGTCTGGGCGTGACCGATCGGTACGTCCCGACCGGCGGGGCCGAAGCCGGCGACCGGGTCCTCATCACGAAGGGGGCCGCGATCGAGGGATCGGCCATCCTCGCGACGGATTTCCGCGAGAGTCTGGCTCTCCCGCCGTCCGTTTTCGACCGCGCCGAGGCGTTCTTCGGTGAGCTCAGCGTGATCGAGGAAGCGACGATCCTCTCGAAGCGAGCGTCCGCGATGCACGATCCCACCGAAGGTGGGGTCGTCGCCGGGCTGTTCGAGCTCGCGGTCGCCTCCGGCGTTCGATTGACCGTCGATCCCGACGCGATCCCGGTTCGCGAGGAGACCGATCGCCTCTGTGCGGCCGCCGGCGTCGATCCGCTCCGGGTGTTCGGTTCGGGTGCCCTGCTCGCGACGGTGTCGGAGGACGGAATCGACGACGCCGTCGCCGCACTCGAGGCGGCGGGTATCGAGACGGCCGTCATCGGGACCGTCGAATCGGCCGACGAACCGTCGCTGCAGCTCGGAGAAGTGTCGGTTACCGAACCCGTGGTCGACGAGATGTACGCGCTGTGGAGTTGAAAACGCTCGAGGGATTCGGCTGGGGACGACATCGCTTTGTGGCGTCCACCACCACGTTTCGGTGAATGAACGGGCCCTCCACAGCCGCCGAGACGACGCCCGCACCCGTCACTCGCCTCGAGTTCGACGTCAGCTGGTCACCGGGGTTCGTTTCGGCGTATCTCCTCGACGGGGACGAGCCGACGCTCGTCGACGCCGGCATGTACAGCCCCGACAACGAGACCGAACTCGACCTCGAACCGACCGACGTCGACCACGTCGTCGTCACTCACCCCCACATCGATCACGTCGGATTCGTCGAGCACCTCGTAGAGACCGGCGAGCCGCGTGTGTACGCTCCCGACGCCTACCGACGGACGCTTTCGACGCCGCTGTCGACGGTGGAGCGCAGGATCGAGCGAACGGTCGCGGAAGCGGGCGTCCCCGAGAAGATGGCCGATGCGGCGACCGCGTTTACGCTCGAGCGGGTCCGCGAGGTTCGAGAGGCGCTCCCGGCGGATTCCGTCGACGTCTGGATTCGCGACGGGGAGTCGATCGACGTCGGCGGGCGACAGTTCGACGCGACGACCACGGGCGGTCACCAGCGCGAGCATCTCTGCTTCGGCGTCGACCTCGACGGCGAGCGCGCGCTCTTCTCCGGGGACATGGCGATCCGGACGTTCCGTGCCGTCGCGGTCCACGCCGGGCTCGAACCATCACAGCGGGAGGCGCTCGCGGCGTACGACGAGGCGCTCGACCGGCTCGAAGCGATCGACGCCGACCGGGTCTATCCCGGTCACGGGCCGGTTCACACGGAGCTTCGGGAGGCGATCCGGACGGCTCGGGAGAGCCTCGATCGACTGCTCGAGCGGACCGAAGCGGCACTCCGGCCGTCGGGAACGCACGCAGTCCACGCCGCCGCCGCTCGGACCGACGACGTGTCGAGCGGGCCGTGGCTGCCGGAAGCGATCGCCGCACTCGTGGCACTGGAGCGAGCCGGCCGTGCGGAGAGCTATCTCGAGGACGGGGTCCGATACTACGTGCCCGTCGAGTGAGCCATCACCGACTCGGGTGAGGCAGCCGTCCAACCGATACGTACAACGGCCGTTTGACCCTCTGGAAGACATATACCGAGGCCCAGCAACGACAGAGTATGAACCGTCGGACGTTTCTCGTCTCGGCCGGCCTCGCGACCGCCCCGATAGCGGCGCGTCCCGCTGCCGCCGAACCGACCGTGGATCTCTATCCCGGAGACGTCGAGATCGGCGACGTCGAGCAGTCGCTCGCGATCGCCGTCGCCGGGATCGACGGCGACCGGCTCACGGTGCGCGTCGACCTCTCGGCACTCGAATCGGCGTCTATCGATCTCGACGCCGCCGCCGTCGACGAGGAGCGATCCAACCTCCACCACGCCGAACTCGTCGACGCGACGATCGAGGACGTGGAGCTCCTGGCAGTCTTCGAACTCGACGAGGACACACTCCGCGGAACGATCGTCGTCGGAGGACTCGAAACGGACGGCGCGGACGATCGTTCGGCGTCGACCTACGACGTCACGGTGACGGCGAACGACGATCTCGTCTACGAGGGGGAGAGTGATCCCTTCGACGTCGTCGATCCCGACGAGCGCGAACTGAAGCTGTCGCTCCGACCGGGACGTCTCGAGCGGGACGCTCGCGAACAGCAGCTCCGTCTCGGCGTCGAGGGGGCGCCGGCTGACGCACTCGTCGTCGCGGTGAATGTTGGCGAACTGTCGACGATCGGCGTCGGAACGGACGAACTCGGTGTTGTCGATCCGGTCGGCGAAGGCGCGACGGTTGAGACGGTCGAGCTACGCGAACGTGACGGCGAGCCGATCGTTCGATTCGTCGTCGATCCGGACGCCGAGCGGTTCGACGTCGTCGTCACGTTGACCGGACTCGACGCGACAGACGCGGAGAGTGGTCGGGAGATCGGCTACTACGCGACGATCGAAGCAGGCGGCGACCCCGAAATACCTACCGCGGAGAACCACGACGTACGAGGGACAGTGACACTGATCGACTCACCCGACGCTGACGACGAGTACGACGAACCGCAGCCCGAACCGGATCCGGATCCCGGACCAACCGAGGAGAACGCGACCGATCCCGCCGATCAGCCGGGGTTCGGCGTCCTCGCGGCCGTCGGGGGAGCGATCGTCGCCGTGCTCGCCAGACAGCGGGCAAAATCGGGGTGACGTGACAGGACGCGGTTATCCGTGCTAAGCTTTACATTACCCTGTGCGAACCGTCACCCATGGAGTATCACGACTCCGAGAAAGCAAAGGAGGTCGCCGGACGCGTCGAGGCGTTCATGGACGAAGTCGTCATCCCGCGGGAGCGGGAGGCGCTCGCGACCGGCGAGAAGATCACCAACGAGGAGATCGAGGAGTTCTGGGAGATGGCCAAAGAGCGGGACCTCTTCGCCCCGCAGATGCCCGAAAAGTACGGCGGGCAGGGGTTGGCCTTCCGCGACATGCTTCCGTCCTTCGAACAGGTCGGCCGCTCGCTGATCGGCGCGCTGTCGATCCGAGCGAACGCACCACAGGAGGGGAACATGCACACCCTCGAACTCGTTGGCACGGAAGAGCAGAAGGAGGAGTGGCTCCGCCCGCTCGTACAGGGGGAGATCTCCTCGGCGTTCTCGATGACCGAACCGCTTCAGGGCGGCGGTTCCGACCCGAAGATGCTGAAGACGACCGCGGTGAAGGACGGCGACGAGTGGGTGATCAACGGCCACAAGTGGTGGACCTCCGACGGGATGGACGCCGACTTCCTGCTGGTGATGGCCCGAACGGACATGGACGCCCATCCCTACGAGGGAACGTCGATCATTCTGGTCCCCACGGAGACGGACGGCGTGAACATCGTCCGGAACATCGACCACCTGGGCGGTCACACCATCACCGAGCGAACGGGCGGCCACGCCGAGATCAAATACGAGAACGTCCGCGTCCCCGTCGAAAACACCGTCGGTCCGGAGGGTGGCGGCTTCAAGGTCGCACAGATGCGTCTCGGTGGCGGCCGATTGACCCACTGTATGCGCTACTCGGGGATGGCCGAGCGGTCCCTCGACATCGCGAAGGCGTACATCAACGAGCGCGAGGCGTTCGGCTCGACGCTGTCGGATAAGCAGGCGCTTCGCCACGAGATCGCCGACGCGGAGATGCGGCTCCACGCGGCGCGAACGATGGTTCGACACGCCGCTCGTGAACTGGATCAGAGCGAAGCCCGAATCGAGGTCGCGATGGCGAAGGTGTACACCGCACAGGTCACCAACGACATCATGGATCTCGCAGTCCAATGCTGCGGCGGCAACGGGATCGGCAAAGATCTGCCGATCGCGTACTTCTACGAGAGCGTTCGGCCGTTCCGCATCGTCGACGGGGCCGACGAGGTCCACCGGCGCTCGATCGCCCGCTACGCCTTCGAGGAGGTCAAGGAGGAGGAACTCGAACACCTGCTCCGCTTCGACGAGGAACTGATCACCGAACCGGCCGTCGCCGACGACGACTGATCGGCTCGACGACGCCGCGTCGTAGCCACCGGCCGTCTTCTCCCATGGAGTGAGGCTTACGTACGCTGGCGGCCGAGGCCAACGCATGTCAGCGCTCGCTACAGTCGTCGCGGAGCTGTTCCCCAACGGGATCGCCCACTACGCGGTCGGGGGCGTACTCATCGGGGTCGGCGTCGCCGTCATCTATCTCGGGACCGGGATCAGCCCCGGCGCGAGTACGTTCCTCGAATCGACGCTGTCGTACGTCTCGACGCGAGAGCGGTTCGCTCAACAGCGCTTCCTCGCCTCGCGGGACTGGCGAATCGTCTTCACCGTCGGCATCGTCGTCGGGGCAGCCGTCTACGCGATCGCCTTTCAGGGCGGTGCGTGGATCACCGAAGTACAGCCGTGGCGGCTCTTCGCAGGCGGCGTGCTCATCGGGATCGGCACGCGGCTCGGGAAGGGGTGTACGTCGGGTCACGGCGTCTGCGGCGTCGGCTCCCGCTCGGGAACCTCGATCCTCAACGTCGCGATATTCATGGCCGTCGCGATCGGCGTCGCCCAGCTCCTCCTGGCCATCGGGGTGACGCCATGAGCGACGATCGCCACCCGCTTTTCATGCCACTCGTCGGCGTCGGCGGCCTGATCTTCGGCTTCGGACTCGCGATCAGCGAGATGGCTCGCCCGGAGGTCGTCCTCTCGTTTCTGCAGCTCTCGGACCTCGGATTGCTCTTCGTGATGGGCGGCGCAGCAGCGGTGACCGGGATGCTCTTCGCGATCCTTCCGCGCACTGATCGGCGAGCGCCGCTGACCGGCCGCGCGTACGCCCGGCGGCTGAAGACGATGGACAACAACGTCGTCTACGGCGGCGCGATCTTCGGCGTGGGATGGGGGCTCTCTGGGATCTGCCCCGGTGCCGCCTACGCCAGTCTCGGGATCGGAAACTGGCCGATCCTCTGGGGCGTCGCGGGGATGTTCGTCGGCGCGTACGTGCAGGGATACGTCCGCTCGCGACCGACCGACGCCGGCGGCGACGTCACGGCCGCCGACTGACCGGGACAGTTCGGAACGGAGACTTCGTTGAAAGAATCAACCGATAATCATCTTTTACGGATGTGCTACGTGCACGACGCGCCGATACCACGAGAATCTAGTTGATTCGCAAAAGGGGTATTCGCGTCGACTAACCGCACCGGCCGAGTTGGTCCCGAATGGCACCCAGGGTTACGGGACGTCTGGTTCGCTGACTCCGACGTGAGACAGGAGACGGATCGTGAGGACGGCAGTCGAGAGCGCAGTCAACCGAAGGCGCCGACCGTCAGCCGGCGAGCCATTCGGCGAATGGCCCGGTGAGGAACTCGTAGTAGCCCATGATCGCCAGCACGAGCGTGGCAATCAGCGCCAACAGCACCGGCACGCGAACCAGCCAGATCCAGATCTGCCCCAGCGAGCCGATGTCGCCGACGCCCCGCTGGATCTCGTCGAGCGCCCTGTCGTGGGCGATCCAGGCGACGAGAACCATCAGCAGGATGCTGCCCGTCACGAGGAGGATCTCCGCGGCGAGCTGGTCGTAGAGATCGATCAATACGAGGTCGCCATCGAGAGCCACCGGCGCGCCGAGGACGAACATCCCACCGCCGATGGCGAGGGTGGCGGGGATTCGGTCGACCCCGAACTCGTCGATGACGGTCGAGACGACGACCTCCATGAGGCTGATCGCGGAGGTGAGCGCCCCCAGTGCGAATGCGAAGAAGAAGACTGCACCGAGAACCAGACCGAAGCGGATCTCGGCGAACGCGCCCGCCAGCGCGACGAAGATGGCGCCGGCGCCGGGGTCGGCCGGCCCAATGGTGGCGGCGAAGAGGATGGGGAAGACGACGAGCCCTGCGAGAAACGCGATGCCGGTGTCGAGGCCGATGATGATCGCGCTGTCCTCGGCGAGGTTGCGGTCCTCGGCGAGATACGACGCGTAGGTTATCATGATCCCCATCCCGAGCGAGAGGGTGAAGAACGCCTGTCCGGCCGCCGAGGGGATGATCGACTGCCAGTCGTCGGCGATGACGCCAAAGTCGGGCGAAAGGTAGTAGGCGTAGGCCTCGCCAGCGCCCGGGAGCGTCGCGGCGTAGACGGCGACCGCGACCATCAGGACGACGAGCGCCGGGACCATGGCCTTCGCCGCCAACTCGATCCCGCGCTGGACGCCAAGCGCGACGATGGCGATGGTGGCAGCCATGAAGATCGCGTGGAACAGCAGCGCGTCGGTGCCAGCGGCGACGGTGAGGAAGTACGCCTCCGGGTCCTCCGCGTAGCCGCCGGTGAGGCTCCCGACGAAGTACCGAACGACCCACCCAGCGACCACGCTGTAGTAGGACATGATGAGGAACGCGATCAGCATGAACAGCCCGCCGATGTACTTCCAGGCGTCACCACCGAACTCGCGGAGGGCGCCGACCGGACTGAGTTCGGTCCGACGGCCGATGCTGAACTCCACGAGCATGGCCGGTAACCCAATGATCAGGATGAAGAGCAGGTAGATCAGAAGGAAGGCCGCCCCTCCCTCCTGGCCCACCTGGAAGGGGAACCGCCAGATGTTCCCTAGCCCGACGGCGCTTCCAACCGCGGCTAGGATGAACCCGAATCGGGTCGCCCAGTTCTCACGTATCACGTCGTCGAGTGACATACAGGTAAGAGTATTCCAACCATCAGTTATAAATCCCATCTAGAGGTTACGGTTGTTACAATTTTGTCCTGAAAAGTGAACGTCAACTCCGGACCACATCGATCGGCGAGGACGGGCGATCGGTGGCCCCTGTCGGTGGTTGTCGATTAGGACGAAGAACGACGAGATCGCGATCAAACGTACCCGTGAGCGTGAGAAACTGTCACATACCTCGCGAACGTAGCTGTGAACTGAAGAGGAATGCAAACGATCAGTTCAGCCGATAACACGCCGATCGCGTTCGAACGATCGGGTAGCGGGCCGCCGCTCGTGCTCGTCCACGGAACGACCGCGGACCACACCCGGTGGGCGCCAGTTCTCCCCACACTCGAAGAGCAGTTCACCGTCTACGCGATCGATCGTCGTGGCCGGGGTGAGAGCGGTGACGCCGACGAGTACGAACTGGAACGGGAGTTCGAAGACGTGGCTGCGGTCGTCGATTCGGTCGACGAACCCGTAATCCTGCTCGGTCACTCCTACGGGGCACTCTGTTCCCTGGAGGCGGCTCTACTGACCGACAACCTCCGGGCGCTCGTCCTGTACGAGCCGCCGATTCCGGTCGACGATCACGAAGTTTATCAGGAGGACGAGCTCGCAGAGATGAAATCGTTACTCGAAGAGGGTGACGACGAGCAGGCGCTCGTCGTTTTCCTGAGCGAGATCGCCGACATTCCGGCGGCACAGATCGAAACGCTTCGATCGGCCCCGAACTGGCAGGCTCGTGTAGATGCCGCCCACACTGCCTACCGTGAGACGCAGGCACCCGACAGCTACCAGTTCGAGCCCGCCCGATTCGACCGGATGACGACGCCGACGCTACTGTTGGCGGGAGGGGAGAGTCCACAGTGGTTCAGGGATGCAGTAGAATCAGTCAACGACGCGCTCCCGGACAGCCGGATCGTCGTCCTGGAGGGGCAGGAACACGTCGCGATAAATACCGCGCCGGAGCTCTTCGTCGACACCGTGTTGACGTTCGTTAGTGAACTGGGCTCGCGAACAGAGTAGGCCTCTCTGATAGCGTCGATCTCTTCAGCCCCATCCGATTCGGACGCAGTGAACAGCACCGAACGGGCGCAGATCGTCGATCGCGAAACGCTTCCGCTCAGTCGAGCAGTACCAGAACGCCGAACAGTAGCGCCAAAACGAGACTCACGCCGGCGATGGCGGGAAAGGCGGCAACGACGCCCCACTCCGTCGCGAGAACGCCGAAGACGGCGGGACCGCTCGCACTGCCGAGCGCCGACCCGGTCTGGACGACTCCGAACAGACTCCCGCTGTAGGCACTGTCCGCCTCCCGAGAGATCAGCGCGTTCTTCACGGGGTAGCTCGCGTACATCGCGAATCCGATCGCCGCGAACCAGATCGCCAATCCGGCGATCAGGATACTGGACGGAACACCCGACGCGAGCCGCGTGACGGCGATCGTCGCCCCGACGAGGATCGCGGTTGCGATAGCGGTCCCGATACCGATGTACCGGCGGTCCACGCGGTCGGCGAGCTCCCCCGCCCAGAGGGACGCCACGCTCCCACCGGCTAGCAGCGTAAAGAACGCGAGGTTGCTGATCGACACCGACGCACCGGTTTCGGCGGCGATGTACGAGGTGGTGAACGTCTGGATCGCACGGTGTTGCAGCGACAGAAACAGCGTGATGAGACAGAGCAGTCCGATCTCCCGTGTCATCAGAACGCCCGCCACGTTCCTGATGTTCCGGAGCCGACGCCGAACCGTCGAACCGCCGTCGGCTCGGATCGACGGCGTCGTCGAGTTGGCCGAGAGCATGGCGTAGACGACGAAAAGCGTCAGCCCGCCGCCGAGCACTGCAGCGCCGACGAGCGCCACGCGCCAGCCCGCCACCGCGGCCAATCCGCCCACGACGAGCGGTGCAGCCATGGTGCCGACAGTTCCGCCGAAGCCGAAGACGCCCATCGCCTTCCCTTCGGTGGCACCGGATTCGACGTCGCTGATGATCGACATGCCCGTCGGGTGGAACGTACTCCCGCTGATGCCAGTGATGGTCTGGGCGACGAGCAGCGCCTCGTAGTTCGGTGCCATGCCCGCCAGCAGGATGCCGCCGGTCATTCCGACGAGACCGACGATCATGAGCCGCGTCTTTCCGACCCAGTCGGCGACGACGCCGGCGGGGAGCTGGAAGACCGAGTACATGAGAAAGAAGATGGTGAGCAGGAAGCCGGCCTGACCGTACGTGATGCCGAGATCCGTGATCAACAGCGGGATCACCGGCGGGATGACGATCGAGAAGAACTCGTTGATGCCGTGGCTAGCGGTGATCGGTCCGACGATCCGGGGCTCGTCGACGTCCGTTACTCGCTGTATCGGTGCCCGCATCGATCACGACGATCCGAGCGCCTCGGCCACCTTCTCGATCGGGTGCGGCGGTTTCTCGTCGTACTCGTCGCCGATCTGCGTCCGGCAGGACGCCCCTGGAGCGACGACCGAATCGCCGCTGTCGTCGTCGATCCGCTCGAAGAGCATCTCGCCGACGGCCTGACTCATCGAGTAGTGTTCGGCCTCGTACCCGAAACTACCCGCCATGCCGCAACAGCTACTGTTGAGCGGCGTGACTTCGTATCCTGCCCGCCTGAGAACGCCGACGGCGTGGTGATCCTTCTTCGTCGCCTTCTGGTGGCAGTGGCCGTGGTAGCTCAGACGCTCGTCGGTACTCCCGAACTCGAGCGATTCGTCGAGGCGGTACCGATCGATGTACTCGTTGATGCCGTAGCTGTTCGCCGCGACCGCTTCGACGTCCTCGCCGGAGCAGAGGTCGAGATAATCGTGCTGGAACATGACAGCGTCGGAGGGTTCACACACCACGACGTCGCGTCCGTCGCGGATCCGGGGAGCCAGCGCGGCGACGTTCTGTTCGGCCTGCTCGCGCGCCTTTTCGAGGAACCCCTTCGAGAACGCCGGTCGACCGCTCGCAGTCACACCGTCGGGGAGTTCCACGTGAACATCGGCGGCCTCCAGCACGCGAACCGCCGCCTTCCCGGCGGAAGGGTTGTTGTAGTTCGTGTAGGTGTCCGGGAAGAACAGCACCTGCCGCGACGCCTCGGACGGATCGATCGTCGAGCCGCCGCGAGCCTCGAACCAGTCGACGAACGTCTCCCGGTGGAACGTCGGGAGCGATCGCTCGCGGGCGATCCCGACCGTCTTCTCCATCAGGAACCGCGATCCCGGAAGCTTCGTAGCGAGATTCGAGAGCGGCGCGGTTGCGCTACCGATCTTCGAGAGGGTGTCGATGTTCGCGAACATCCGGTCGCGGATCGACGCGCCGTTCCGCTCGTGGTAGGCGTGTTCGAGCTCCGCCTTCATCTTCGCCATGTCGACTTCACTCGGGCAGTCGGTGGCACATCCCTTACAGCCGACACAGAGGTCGAGCACCTCCGTGACGAACTCCTCTTCGAACATCTCCTCCTCCGGGAGCCCCCCGCTCATCGCCTGTCTGAGCATGTTCGCCCGCCCCCGTGTGCTCTGGATCTCCTCGTGAGACGCCCGGTAGGTCGGGCACATCACCCCACCGGTGCCGTCCTGGCTCGTCCGGCAACCGCCGCAGCCGTGACAGAGCTCGACCATGCCCTGGAAGCCGTTCTCGTTCTCCCAGTTCAGTTCGGCGTCGAAACCGGAGTCGAACTCGTACTCCGGACCGAACCGGAGGTTTTCGCTCATGTCGAAATCACCGCAGACCGATCCCGGATTCAGCAGCCAGTCCGGATCGAACGCCGACTTCAGATCCCGAAACACTTCCCAGAGACGGTCGCCGTAGAGTTTGCGGTTCCACTGGGTTCGCGCCCGACCGTCGCCGTGTTCGCCGGAGACGCTCCCGCCGTACTTCACGGCGAGGTCGGAGGCCGCGTCGCCGAGCGACACCATCGTGTCGACCCCCTCCTGAGTCTTGACGTTGATGAGGGGTCGGACGTGCATACAGCCGGGGCCCGCGTGGGCGTAGAAGCTGGCGAACGTGTCGTGGTCCTCGAACACCTGCTGGAACTCGGCGGTGTACTCCGGGAGATGTTCGACCGGGATGGCGACGTCCTCGACGAACGCGATGTGCTTCTCGTCGCCGGTCCGGGAGAGCAGGATCGGCGTCGAGGCCTTCCGCATCTTCCAGAACGCCTGTTGTTGATCGGCGTCGTACGCTTCGAGCCCGTCGAATGCGATCTCGCCGACGCGGTCCTCGAGCAGCGCCTCGACGAGTTCGCGGCGCTCGGCGTCGGTGTCGGCGTAGAACTCGACGAGCAGGAACGTGTCCGTCTCCTCGGGGAGGATACCGACGACGTCCTTGAACTCCTCGAGCCCGCGAGCCAGATCGAGCAACACCCCATCGAGCACCTCGACGGCGGCGGGATCGTGTTCGAGGATCGGCTCGACGTCCTCCATGGCGTCCAGCAGGCTGTGGTAGGTGAGCAATGCGACCGACTTCGTCTCCGGGATATCCACCAGCGAGACCTCGGCTTCCGTCACCAATGCGAGCGTCCCCTCGCTCCCGACGAGCAGTTTGGCGAGGTTGACCGTGCCGGTCTCGGCCTCGTCGATAAGCACGTCCAGATTGTACCCCGACACGTTCCGCTTCATGTCGGGATACCGCTCGTCGATCTCGTCGGCCTCCTCGTCGATGATCCGAACGACTTCGGCGTAGATGCGCGCCTCGAGACCGCCGTCGACGTCCGCGCGCTCGCGAAGCGTCTCGACGTCGATCTCGCCGAACGTCGTCACCGACCCGTCCGCGAGAACGGCTTCGACCTCCTCGACGTACGCGTCCGTCTTGCCGTAGAGGAGCGAGTGTGCACCGGTGGTGTTGTTACCGATCGCTCCGCCGAGTGCACTCCGATCGGCCGTCGACGGATCGGGTGCGAACTTCAGCCCGTGCGGCTCGAGGGACCGGTTCAGTTCGCCCAGCGTCACACCCGTTTGCGCCCGTGCACGTCGGTCGTCGGGGTCGATTGAGCGCACCTCGTTCATGTACCGGGTGAAGTCGAGCACGACCGCCTCGTTGACCGCCTGCCCCGCGAGGCTCGTCCCCCCGCCACGGGGGAGTACCGGGATCTCCCGCTCCGCACAGTAGGAGACGACCGCGGCCACGTCCGCCGTTGAGGTGGGGTAGACGACGCCGATCGGCGTCACCTCGTATGCGCTCGCGTCCGTCGCGTACAGCTCCTTCGAGTACTCGTCGAATCGAACGTCGCCGTCGACACGCTCGGTCAGATCGTCGACCAGCCCGGGACGATCGACCGCGTCGTTCCGGTAGTCGTACTCGGCACGTCCGTCCGCAGTCGGATCCGAAGATGGATTATCAGTAGCCATGAGTTCCGTTTTGTGTCCAGTTCACACAGACAACAGATAAAGTCACCCTACGCCGAATCGCCGGGAGGGGTTACTCCTCAAGGTCGGGACGCGAGAGCTCAGTCTCTTTCGACGTGATGATCTCCAGCAGCGCCGCCGTACCCTGTTCGGTCTGTTCGATCCCGCGCTCGATCGCCGGGGCGACCTCGTCGGGGTCCTCGACGCGCTCGCCGTAGCCGCCGAGCCCCTCGGCAACCGTCGCGAAGTCGCCGGAGAACGGCGTCTCGTAGGACGCCATCTCGTAGTTGTTGAGGTGGATCGAGAGGATCGGGAGGTCCTCGCGCACCGCGGTTTCGAAGTCGAGACCGGTCATGCCGATGGCGCCGTCGCCCCAGAGGTTGATGCAGAGCTTCTCCGGGTGAAGCAGCTTGGCACCCATGATGAGGCCGAGCCCGTAGCCGAGCTGGGTCGTCTTCCCCCAACCGATGTACGAGAGCGGCTCCGTCGACTCCCAGAACGGGGCGAGGAAGTCGCGAGGGTTGCCCGCGTCGTGCGTGATGATCGTCTCCTCGGGGTCGGTGACGCGAGTGAGCTCGTGGATGACCCGGTAGGGATTGATCGGCGTCTCGTCGGACGTGAGCTTCGGTCGCCACTGGTCGAGCCACTC
>SKTU01000058.1 GCA_007122455.1 Haloarculaceae archaeon
AGGAGGACACCCCCGGCGTGTTGATCAGGATCGCGGCGATCGAGCCACCGTACATCGAACCGCTGTAGACGCCGACGAGCAAGATAAGCGCGTCCGCTGCCTCGAGCGGGAGCGTCATCGGCAGGATGATCGCCATCCCGAGCGGTGGGCCGAGCCCAGGCAGGCCGCCGACGATGATGCCGACGATGACGCCGGCGAGCAGCCAGATCATCGTCTCGAAGGTGAAGAGTGCGAACGTCGCGTCGACGAACGTCTCGAAGGCCATCAGCCGATCACCCCCAGGCTGAGCGCGTCGACCACGTACACGGAGAGGCCGATGAGTTCATCCGGGGGGGTCGGTTGCCACCCGGTCCACCATCCTTCCGAGATGTCGCTCTGGATGATGTCGTAGAACAGGTACGCGATCAGGAGACTCAACACCACGAGCACGGTTGCTCTGATCACGTCCATCCGGACCCACAGAGCCCAGGCTGCGACGAAGATCGGCGTCGCGTAGAGCATTCCGATCGTGAACGTCAACAGCATGTAGCCGATACAGAGAACGCCAGTAACGACCGGCCCCTTCGGGTCGTCGATTTCGTAGACGTACATCGCTCCCGAATCGGCCTCCTCATCGGTCTCGTCCCCTCCAGGCACGTCGAGGTCCTGTTCGCCGAGGACCTGCATCGGCTCGGCGACGAACGACTCGGCCGATTCACCGACCCGCTCACGGAAGGCGACACCGCCGACGAACAGCAGGACGCCGACGACGATCCGGAACAGCCCGCCGCCGTCGTCCACGAACGCAGTCCCACCGGTGTAAAGAGCGTAGACTCCCAGCCCTGCGAGGAGGATCGGCGCGACGAGCCGCAGGTAGTTCCTGGCGAGAATCAGAAACGACAGGATCGCCGTCGCTCCGGCCATCAACTGTGGAAATTCGGCCGCGGTTTCCGAGAACTCGCGAGCTCCCCAGTACATATACACCCCGGTGACGAAGAACAACAACAACAGCACGTGTTCCATCGTCGGCCGCTCGCGCAGTACCCGCTCTCCGACGTCGAGGGCGGCTTCGAACGCGGGCCGGACCCTGCTCTGTGCGACGTCTACGGTCGATTCATCTTGTGCCATTGTACTCCAATCTCGTTAGACAGGCGTTTGAAATCATTACGATCCTCCGACGACACTCGAATACCGTCCCGTCGCCCAAAGGAATACCACGAACGATCTCCCTCCACTGGTATCGATGCCATCTTGTCCCTCGTTCACTCCTGTCGTTGAACGGCGAAAGGTGTTACGAGGAACTATCGACTCCCCTTACTCGTCGGCCATCTCCAGGAACTCTTCGAAGCCGCCGACGACCGCTTCAACCTGCGACTCCTGCTGTTCGACGATGCCCGTCCACGCGTCGGTGGCCGTATCCATGTCACTGAACTCGAGGATGTTGCCCGTCTCTTCGGCCCACTCTTGGGCGTCGTCCGAGTTGACGCCTGCCTCCATGGCCTCGGCGATCGCCTGGCGCTCCGCTTCCGGCGTTCCCGCGGGCGCGACCTGCGTCTGCTGGAACTCCGTGATCCAGCCCAGGCTGTCACCGTAGTTGGAGATGTTGTCGATGTCCGGCCACGTGTCGGTGAGGTCGACGTCCATCAGGTTGACGACGGTGTACGCCTCGCCACCCTGCTCTGCGTTCATCGCGGAGGTGTTCGTGGCGAAGCCAGCGGCCACCTCGCCGGACTGGACGGCCTCGGCCGTTGGGCCACCGCCGTCGTACGGAACGGCGTTGTCGTACTCGAGACCGTAATCCTCACGGAGCACCAGGGTGGTCAGGTGGCTGTCGCTGCCGGCACCCTGGTAACCGAAGCCGGAGATGTCGCCGTCCTGGTAGGCGTCCCGGAGCGCGCTGTAATCTTCGATGCCGTGTTCCTCGCCGATGTCGCGGTTGACGATGAGCGTGTAGCCGAACGTCCCAATCGAGCTGATGACATCGAAGTCGTCCTCGATGTGGAAGTCGAGTCCGACGTCCGCGTTCTGGGCGGCCCAGGTGAAGTGTGCGCCGACGGAGTTGATCGTCCCGAACGTGTAGCCGTCGGCGTCCTGAGTGGCGAGCCATTCGGAGCCGACCATGCTCCCGGCACCGGGCCGGTTGTCGATGTCGATCGCCTCGCCGATGTGGTCGGCCGCACCCGGCTGGACCTGGCGGGCGTACGTGTCCGTCCCGCCGCCCTCGGACCACGGAATCATCCACGTTAGCTCATCCGATGGGAAGTCCGGATCCGGATCACCATTGCCGTTGCCGTTCCCGTTTCCGTTCCCGTTACCGTTTCCGTTGCCGTTTCCGTTGCCGTCGTCGTCTCCGAGACAGCCGGCGAACCCGGCGATACCCAGTGCACTCGCAACCCCTGCTGATTTTAGGAAGGTACGTCTTTCCATACCATCTGGTAGGTGACGCAAAGACATTATAAATCTTTCTAAAGGAGCGAAGCAGGACCGTCTCCGAACTGTCAAAACCACGCCATTGGTAATTGTTTATATTCTCGGCATGGATTAATAGTCCGACGAATATCCCAAACGTTTCGTCCAGCACGGTTTCCCGGGACAATAGACGGGAAATGTGGGCGATGTCGAACGTTATTTTATATTACTTGTGTTAATACAATTGTGAAAACATGACTGTGGGATTTTATTATCTATGCAGCTGAGACGATCGTCCCGTTGTTTAAGTGCTTTGGCGCCGGTCGGCGAGCGGAGGCGAGTTTTCCTCGCTCTCCCGAGGTTAGTCGGTCACCGGGATCGGCTCGGCGTCGGCGAGTTCACACAGCGTCTCGGGCTCGATGGGGAACACTGCCGTCGGCGTCCCCGCGGCCGCCCAGACCGTCTCGTGGGTGAGCAGCGTCTCGTCCATCACGACGGGCACGCCGGTCGCGTGAGCGAACGGGGGAACGCCGCCGATCGACCAGCCGAGGGTCTCCTTGATCCGGTCTGCGTCGGCCATCCCGACGGCGCTGGCAGGAACGTCGAAGTGCGTCCCGAGGGCCGCCTCGCTCACGCGGTTGGCGCCGCTGGTCACGACGACGACGAGCTCGCCGCCGACGACGAACGCGAGCGAACTGGCGATCTGAGCGACGTCACAGCCCACGGCGTCGGCCGCGTCGGCGGCCGTCTTCGTTCCCTCGGGGAACTCCTCGACGTCGGGATCGAACCCGTACTCCGCTCG
>SKTU01000046.1 GCA_007122455.1 Haloarculaceae archaeon
CGGACGCTCAAAGAGATCGATCTCGAGTCCGAAACCGGGGTGAGAGTGATCGCACTGCGACGTGGCCAGGAGTGGATCCTCAATCCCGGACCCGGGACGAACATCGAGCGCGGTGACGTCGCGCTGTTGCGGGGGAGCGAACCGGCGATGGGTGAGGTCGTGGAGGCGATGACGGGCGAGGCGTACGAGATTCCAGAGGCAGAACCGCCAGACATTCCGGACCTCGAGCGCGCGATTGACTCGATCGTCCACATGAAGAATCTCAGTGAGCTGGCGGTCGATCTCGCCTACAGTAGTGTTCTCTTCGACAGCGAGAACCTCGCAGAAGAGGTCAGAAATCTAGAAGTCGAAGTCGACGCCCTCCAGTCGCGCTTTATGGCCTGGACGCTGAAAGCGGCCGCCGACGCCGACGACCCGGTACGGCTCCGCGGATTGATTATCCTCGCGACGAGTACGGAGATGATCAGCGACGCCGCGATCGACATCAGCGAAGGAATATTCCGCGACATCGAGGTTCACCCGGTCGTCCAGCTCGCCGTCCAGGAAAGCGACGAAGTGATCACTCGCATCGAGATCGCCGCCGGGAGCGAACTCGACGGAACGCGAATCGTCGAGGGACGCCCGGATGCGGACGCGAGCATGAACGCGATCGCCATCAGACGACCCGACGAGGGGTGGCTGTTGATCGCCGACGACGACGTGGAGCTTCGGGGCGGCGACGTTCTGATCGCCAAGGGGACGCGGACGGCCGAGCAGGCGTTCCAGGCGTTGTCGGCGAACTAAAAGCGTCCTCAGCGGTATCCTCTCTTCGTGAACGCTCTCCGTGACACACTCTCGTTGCAATCCGCGTTCAGCCTTCGCCAGGTGGTCAGAAGCCGAGTACCAGCGCCGAGACGCCGATGAAGATCACCATGCCGAAGACGTCCACGACGTTCGTCACGATTGGGATCGTCGTGTCGTCGGGATCGATACCCAGTCGGTAGGAGCCGTACGTCGCGAGGAAGCTAAAGACGATCGCGATCACTGCGACCGACATCCCACTCACGAGTGAGATGACGAGCAGCGTCGCCAGGGGCAACCCGATACCGAGTACTCCCCCCAGCAACCAGGCGCCGAGGGCGAGCGCCGTGAAGATGGTCGCCGCCAGCGCGAGGATCGCGAGGACGTTACTCCAGAGCACCCGGTCTCGGGGGTCGAATTCGGTCGTCCCCAGGTGGAACCGCGTCGAGAGCCGAGAGCTCAAGATGGCCCCAAGATTGCCACCCATGTCCACCATGGTCGGCACCATCACCGCCAGGATGCCGTACTCTTCGAGGAGCTCTTCGGCTTCCTCGAGGGTGATTCCCGCCCACAGGACAATGATCGTGAGGACGATCAACAGCGGGAACATATTCCCGACGATGCTCTTCCAGTCCCAGGTTCCGAGCGAACCCTGCGGGACGACCATCAGGCGAGCACCTCCACGGCGCCGACCGCGAACAGCAAGAACAGCATCCCGAAGATGTCACCGAGCGTGGTGACGATCGGTCCGACGAGGTTGTCCGGGTCGTAGCCGATCTTGTAGCCGGTGAAGATCAAAAGCAGGAGGCCAAAGATCATGATTCCCGACGTCAACACGCCGGCGATCAGCATGATGCCGACGAGTTCGACAAGCAGCGCGGAATCGCGGCCGAGTACCCGAAGCGCAGCCCACGAGATGAAGCCGATGACGATCGAGATACCGATCCCGTTGATAAACGAGGCAACGACGGCGTTGACGAGTCGCTCGTTCCACTCGAATCGCGGTTCGATCAGCCCCTGGTGAAGGCCGCTCGAGATCCGACCACCGAGCGCTCCGTACACGTTCCCGCGGGTCGCGAGAAAGACGGGTATCATCACGAGCAGCCCGGGGAACCGCTCGACGCTTTCGAGGATTTCTTCCAGCACGAGTCCGGCGAACAGTCCGCCACCGAGTGCGACCAACAGAATGGGAAGCGATTCACGGTAGATCGACCAGAACCCCTCCCGAAAGTTCATGCCCCAAACTGTCCCAGTTCGATGTTAAACCTACCGGCATCGAACAACATACCCCCTCGTTTACCCCGCTCTCGAAATTATTAATATCTATGTTACATTTATCAATAACTGATGAAGGAGTTCGTGGTCGTTGGCGGCGGAATCCACGGGACGTATCTCACGAATCGGTTGCTCGATCACCACGCACCCGAGGCGCTCGCCATCGTCGACCCGAACTCTCGGCTCGTTGCGGCGTTCGAACGCCGCGCTCGCGCCTGCGGAATGACCGAGCTTCGGTCGCCGTTCGTCCACCACCTCGGTCGCGACCCGTTCGATCTCGAGACGTTCGCCGAAGGTTCCGGCCGCGTCGACGAGCTACGACCGACACCGAACTACCCCGCTCGACCGGCGCTCGACCTGTTCTGTGACCACGCTGGTCACGTCATCGAGCGGCGTTCGATCGATGACCTTCACGTTCGCGCTCATGCGAGACGGGTTCGATCGACCGGTCGAGGGCTGGCCGTCGAAACGACCGACGGGACGCTCCGAACTCGAAACGTCGCACTCGCTGTCGGCCCGGGCTGTCCCTCGCTTCCCGCGTGGGCCTGCGACGGCGTCGAGCACGTCTGGGGCGACGCTCTCGAATCGGCCCCCGAACGGCCGATACGCCTGACCGATGGTGGGGTCAGCGACGAGACATGCCTCGTCATCGGCGGCGGAATTACTGCCGCACAGGTCGCACTCGCCGTCGGTGCGACGGCGCTGTTGACTCGCCATCCGCTTTGCACTGCCGTCACGGAGGCAGATCCGCCGTGGGTCAACTGGCCACACATCGCGAAACGACTCCATTGCCATCCGCCGGGGTCGCGAGCCCGTCTCGAGACGGTTCGAGCGGAGCGACACGACGCCTCGATGCTCCCCGGTCTTCGCGACGCGCTCGTCGAGAGTGACACCGCTGTCGAACACGGCGTCGTGACATCGGCGCTCTCGGCCGGCGACGGCGTGGTACTGCGCCTCGACGACGGGCGGACGCTCGAGGCCGACCGAGCGGTCTGTGCGACGGGCTTCGACCCCGCGTGGAAACGGCCGTTCGTCGACGCCGTCGCGACCGACCTGGGTCTCGAGCGCGGGTACGACGGCGTTCCGATCCTCGACGACGCGACGCTTCGGTGGCGTGGCGACA
>SKTU01000148.1 GCA_007122455.1 Haloarculaceae archaeon
GACGATGTCGAGCAGGTGAACGACGCGATCGCCGACGTTCACGCTCAGTATATCGCCGACGACGAACCAGATCGGAACTCGGCGAAAACGGACGATTACGGCGGTGTAGAAGGCCGTTCTCCGGGGTCGAACCCTGGGGGTGACGGCCGGGAAACGGGGTCGCTCACCGACGACGAGTTACTCGAGCGCGCCCGGGCAGCCGATAACGGCAACAAGTTCGATCGCCTGTGGCGTGGGGACACCGCCGGCTACGAGAGTCACAGTGAGGCGGACCTCGCCCTCGCCGGACTGCTCGCGTTTTGGACCGGCGGCGATCGCAGCCGGATCGACCGACTCTTTCGACAGTCGGGCCTCTATCGCGAGAAGTGGGACCGCGACGACTACCGCGAGCGTACGATCGACAAGGCGCTCAAGGGCCGGACCGACTTCTACGAACCCGGTTCGGGCCGATCGCCGACCGTGACCGACGACGGCGACGACGAGCTCGACCTCCCGGCGCCGGGTGCGTTCGACGTCCGACGCGGTGGGTACTGGAAGTTCCACCCGCCGCGCGACGACGACGGTGACGGCTACTACGAGCGCGTGACGAACTTCCAGCTCGAGGTACTGTCGCGACTCGTGCACGACGACGGCCGCCGGGAGTTCCACCTTCGCGTTCACCCGGCCGACGACGAGCCCTACGTCGTCGACGTCGAACCCTCGTCGTTCAACGAGCTTCGGACCTTCCGCCGGGACGTCCTCGAAGGGTGGTCTGTGACCTTCGACGGCGGTCAGAAAGAACTCAACCACCTGAAAGAGTTCGTCGCCGGCCAAGACGCCCCGATCCGACGCGGGACGAAACAGATCGGCCTTCACGGTGACGAGTTCGTGACGCCCGAGGGTTCGCTCACGGCCGACGGATGGGCCGACGAGCCGGACGTCGTCTACACCGATGACAGTTCACAGTTGATCCCCCTGTGGCAGCTCTCGCCCGAGACGGCCGACCCCGACGACGTCGATCGCGACGCCGTCACGAAGATACTCGAGCTCCTCCCGGAAACCCGCGACCCCGAGCGGTTCCTCCCGGTACTCGGGTGGTTCTACGCTGCACCGCTCCGACCGCTGATTCAGGAGTGGGAAGGCGAGTTCAACCTGTTGAACGTCCTCGGTGACACCGGCGCCGGAAAGACCGCCACCCTCGAAGCCATGTGGGAGCTGTTCGGGATGGACGGCGAGCTGCTCACCGCCGAATCGACGCCGTTCACGATGCTCACCGCGCTCGCGTCGACGAACGCGCTCCCGGTCGTATTCGACGAGTACAAGCCGGCCGACATGAACCCGAACCGGAAGGACAAGCTTCACCGCTACCTTCGGACGTCGACGAAAGGCGGAATCGAATCGAAGGGGAACGCCGACCGGACCACCGACAACTACCACCTGAACGCGCCGGTGTGTCTCGCCGGCGAGCAGCCGATTCAGGGGCCGGCCGAGGAACGCCGGGCGATCATGACGACGTTCACCCGGGCGGTCGTCGTCGGTGACACCCCACAGAGTCGTGCGTTCGCCCGGCTCGTCGGAGGGAAAGCCGGCGACGAGTACCACGATGGCCTCCCGCTCGAGGACCACGCCCTCGCCTTCTACGGGTGGCTTCTCGAGCAGGATACCGACGAGCTTCGCGCCCTGTGGCGTGAGTCTCGCGAGCGTGTGATCGACCTCCTCGACGGCCGGGAGTTCGACGCCGACGTGCTCGACGACATGGTCGTACAAGGCTTCCAGACCGTGCGATTTGGCTGTACGATCTACCGAGCGTTCGCGGCCGACCACGGGGTCGACCCCGACGCGACGTCCGTCACCCCCGACACCGTCAACGACGCGATCGTGTACGTCGCCGGCGAAGGTGGCGGCGCCGACCACGTCTCACACCTCGACCGATTCGTCGGCCTGCTCAGCCGGGCGGCGTCGGCCGGCTACCTCGAGCCGGGTGAGCACTACACCGTTGTCGACGCCGGCGTGAACGACACCCGCGAACTCCGGGTGAAGCTCCCGACGGCGTTCGACCAAGTTCGTCGGTACGCTCGCGACCACGACGTACAGGGCGAGGACCTGCTCGACAGTGTGAACGACTATCGGGCGCGGCTTCGCGATAACGCCGAGAGTGACGACGGCTACGTTACGACGACGTCGATCGCGACCAAGCTCGACGGTTCGACCGTGACCCGGTGTATCGGGGTCGACGTCGCGATCGCCGCCGAAACGATCGACGAGTTCGAACTCGGGATGTTCGTCGACGACGTCGACGCCGGTGAGCTCGAGGACGTCGCCGGTGACGACGGTCCCGACACCCCAGCTATCGCCGACCTCGAGCCGGGATACGTGACCCTCGAGGCGACCGTCGAGACGGTCCTCGAGCCGAAGCCGTGGCTTCAGGGTGAGGGGACGCTTCGCGATCGGTCCGGGCTCGTCGACTACGTCATTCGGGACGTCGACGGCCGTTCTGACGACGTTCCGGTACTCGACGAAGGCGATCGCCTTCTATTCGAGAACGCCCGTGTGACGACCGACGAGAACGGCGTGACACTGCTCGAGATTCGGCCCGGTGCAACCGACGTCAAGCCGGTGACTCGACAGACCGGGCTCAACCACGACGACGACGACCGCGACCCCGGTGACGGGAACGGTGACGGCGACGACGTCGAACCACCGTCGGGAGAGTTCGAAGGTATCCAGGCGACCGTGATGGACACACTTCGGCAGAACGGTGGCGAGGTGTCGATCCCACAGCTCGCCGGCGCGATCGCGAACGGTGAGGCGTCGCCCGAGCAGGTGCGGAGCGCGGTCGAATCGCTCGCGACGAAAGGCCGTGTGATCGTCGACGACGGCGACGCCGTCAGACTGCACACATGACCCGTTCACAACTCGAGAGTACCGAGTCGGTTTCGCCCGCCGGCGTAGCGGGCTTCAACAGTCGCAACGCCGACACGCCTACCGTTCGGGAGGACGAACGGGGAGGGTAACACCCCGCTATGAGCTCTCCCCGACAGACTGGCCGGTCCTCGGTTGTAGAGAGTAGTAATCAGCCGAACTACGCGGCCATCGAAATCCCGTCAAAACCGCCGACGGAGTACAATCACGTCGAACGACGGGCCGAGTTGCTACAACAGGTTCACGACCTCGGCCACCCGTCGATGATCCACCAGGGGGAAGCCGCCGAACGGTACGGCGTCAGTCAACAGCAAATCAGCAAGGACCTCGACCGGATCGCCGAGTACGTCGAGGAGAACCTCGGCGCCCGACATGAGCTGTCGATCGACGCCGTCTTTCAACGGTCGATTCGGGGGCTGCTCGAGGAAGGTGAGTACCGGAAGGCCGCTCGGACGGCGAAAGACTACGACGAGTGGGTGACCGGCCGAACCGACCTCGAGGAGATTCGCGAGCAGCTCGAGTTTCTCAAAGAAGTACACGACACATGACCTCAATAGACGACCTCAAGCACGACGTTCGAAGTGTAGGCGACAAACAGCTCAGCAACCTCTCGACCGAGGAACGACTACGGTACTTCGTGAAAGAAGCCGCCGAAGACCGAGAGGATCGGCTCGAGTGGCTCACCGAGACGACGCCGACGTACCAGTACACGGCGACCGACATGGAGTACACCGACGGGATAAAGAAGTACAGTTTCCTCTCCCTCGCGGCGAGGTACGAACTTCAAACGCTTTACCAAGGCGTCACCGAACGCGAAGCCGACCGCGACGGGTACATGGCGCTCATGCTGTTGAACGAGGCGCTCGAGCAACTATCGCAGGGCCATTTCACCGTCGACGAATACGGAAACGCCGAAATACCGGATTCGTGGCCCGACGACTACGGGCACAAATACGACGGCGAACAGTCGAAGCTCGCGACGAAATACCGCGAGCTATGGGAGGACGTCCCGGCCGACCTCCTCCTCGAGGAGGGTGACCGGAGTGGGACGACCGAGGCGTTTACTCACCTCGCGGCACTCGGCCTTACGGCGTATGCCGAGGACTATTCGGGATTCGACGACCTGGAGATAGACCGTATCCCCTCGGCCCTGGCGAAGGCTGAAATGACTCTCACGAAGACGCTCGTCAAGTTGTACGTACACTTTCACGGGTGGCGTATCTTCGCCGAGGAGTACCTCGACGTCACTCTTGACGAGTTCCTGAGCCTCACAAAACCACCGGAGGACACCGACATGATTCTCGCCCCGGCCCCCTCAGTACCGGCGAGCGACGAGCGACTCTGTGAGAACATCTTGGCGCTCAACGAGGATTACCTCGAGGCGCATCGGGCCATCCGGGAGGAGTACGCCGACCGGGTGGGGATCGAACGTCCCGACCCGCCCCTCGACCTCGACGAGCGCGCCGAGGCGTTCGCTCAGGCGATAGGTGAGGCTGGTATCGAACAATATTTAGAAGTGAATCAGTCATGAAACGAATCAACGAACTTCAGCACGACGTCAACAGTCTACGAGACAAAAAGCTCGGCGCCCTCCCGGCCGAGAAGCGGATACGAGCGTTCCTGAAAGCGGCCGCCGAAGGACAAGACGACCGGATAGAGATGCTCCGGGACTCGGCGCCGAAGTACGAGTACCGGACCCGTGACCTCGAGTTCACCCACGGGGCGATCGAGGCGTACACCCTCTCGAGCATGGCGAACGGGGAGCTGGAACGGCTCTATACGGCGATGATGATGTATGAAACCGCCCGGAATATGCACGTCGCCGTCGTCTTACTGAACGAGGCGCTCGAGCAACTATCGCAGGACCATTTCACCGTCGACGAATACGGAAACGCCGAGACGCCGGCCTCATGGCCTCACGACTACGGGCCACAGTACGACCCCGACGAGTCGCGGCTCGCCGGAAAGTACCGGGAGTTGTGGGAGCGCAACGACCTCGAGTTAGCGTTTGATACCGAGGACCGATCGCGCCCGTACTTCGCCGAGCTCGCGGCCGACGGGCTACTCAGCTACCGAACTGAATTGACCGAGAACTTCCAGCCGTCCGCTACGGCGCGGGCGGAAACGAACCTTATCGACACCGTCGCCGAGTTCTACAAAGCGTTTCACACCTACCGACGTCTCGCCGAGGAACACCTCGGCCTTTCGTTCGACGAGTTCCTCCAGGCGTCGCAAGCCGAGAGGCTCCCGTTCGACGAGCGGACAGGGCCGGGGTGGCTCACCGAGGAGAAGTGTCGGGACATCCTCGAGCGGATGCAACTCTATCTCGACGCCTACGAGGAAACCCAACAGAAAGTCGGTGAGGTGCTCGTCGAAGGGCCGCCCGACGGGTTCGACGAGTTGGAGGACGCCGGGATCGCCGAAGCGGGCGAGTTGATGACCGAGTTCGACCTCGACGACATAGTAGAGTCACACGTCGCCGAGCTCGCCGAGGAGCTCGACTTCTCTCCTTGACGCGATCGCGCCACCGTTTCTAACCCGTCGACAAGCCGCCGGTAAGACCACCCGTCAGACCCTCGAGCGTGGCGTATCCGGCCGCGAGACGCCGTCTCGGCCGCCGAACCCCCGGGGTAGCCGCGAGCGGCGGCCTACGCGAGCGCGGGAGCGCGTGACCTCACCGGTCGCGAACGTGGCGATCGGCGCGACAGGGTCGTCACAGGTGATTCGGACGTCTCACCCCTCAGTAACACCCGGTAACGCCGAGTAACGGTGAGTAACGGCCGATTCTGAAAAACCGTTACTCGGTGTTACTCGACGCCATCTTGCGATTTCATTCTCTATTCACACCCTTAGTAACGGTGTAACGGTTTTTCCAGAGGGGTGTGTATGTGCGAGCGGCGCGCGCTCGTAGCTGAGCAAGACACACCCCTACAGAAAACCGTTACACCGTTACTCGAGAAATCCCCCGACGCCGTCTTGTGGTTTTCGAGTAACACCCCACCGTTACTAACACCGTCAGTAACGGTTTCCGACGTAACTCTGTGCTCGAGGGAGCGGGCGGGCCGATCGCCGACGCGACTCTCGCGACCTTATGTAAACATCTAAGTGGTGAGGGCGTATCTGTTACATAAGGTCATGACCGACGCGATCGACGTGCCGACCCCGCCCGAGTCACTCCCGAAGTACCTTGCCGACGGGCTTCCGAAACAAGACGTCGAGACACTCGAGGACGTTCGCGACTACGTCGACGAGCTGCTCGAGTACCAGCGTCGGCCGGTCGACGTCGACGAGCTCCCCGACGACGCCGAATCCGTCGACGGCGACACCGGCGGGAAGGGAACGCTCGTCAAAGAACGCGTGAAGTGTGGCGCCGACTGTACGTGTAACGACGGCCGGGGTCATGGGCCGTACCTGTATCGGTACTACCGCGAAGTGGGTTCGCTCACATCCGAGTACGTCGGGAAGGCGTAGCTGTCTTATGTAATGATCTGCCGGTCGGGAAGGTCGAGAGTTACATAAGACCGGCCCGCCGTCGGTGGTTACGACTATCAGATTTTAGAGTGGTTGTATAGGGCTCCCGACGCAGTCTATCGGTTCGAGGGGTCAAAATGCAACTTCGCTTGCGAGCGCACGATCCTCTCACCGGGGGACCAGGTGGCTGTAAATTTGATCGGTGGTCTGCCGGTTTCTGTGGCGCAACCGTAGTTGGACGTCCTCGAGCCGGCCGCCGTCGACCTGGATGATCCGGTAGGCGACCGAATGCCGGAGCGTGTGAGGTGTGACGTCGCTGGGGCTCCCAGTCCCGCCGGTCGCGAGCTGGGGTTCGACATCGGCTGCGATCGCGAGCTTCTCGACGAGTCGGCGCAACGATCGCGTGGTGAGTCGCTTGCTCGAGCGAGACGGGAAGAGTGCGTCGGTGTCCTTCCACCGATCGCGAAGATAGCGCCGGAGCAACCGAACGGTTTCGCGCTTGAGTTCGAGCGTCGCCGGCGGCGGGTTCCCCTTCTGAATACGGCTCGGGAGGTAGACCGTCCCGGCGTCAAGATCGACGTGGTCGACGTCGAGCGCGACGAGTTCTCCGGCGCGAAGGCCGGCATCGTAGGCCAGCGTGATAATCGTCTCGTCGCGATCTTGGAGGTAGGTGGGACAGGTGTCGGTAAGACACTCGTCGCGGAGCTGCTCGACCTGTTCGGGCTTCAACCAGGTACGTGCTCGACCATCGGTGTCGGTTCCGGCGTCAAAACGGTGAACGTCCGTATTTGTGGAATCGGTCGGTGTCGTGGGCATGGGTATATAGCTCATTGTCGTTGATCGGCCGGCGAACGTCCGGGTTCCGTACAAACTCGGACCTTCACCTGCTAGTGTGACATACCTCGAGGGGCTGCCTCTTTACTACCAGTCAGACGTACGCGTGACGCCATTGGCGCGTTGAAGTTCGCTTGTCGTTGACGACACTCTCATCGGCGAACGATGTGTCGCCTCACGATCACATCCCGGTGCAGTCGAGACCTATATGATATTGGGGATCAGGCTCTCACCATCCTCAAGCGCGCCGCGTATAGTTTCGAGCATTATCGGAACACCACCAAAAACATACTCCGGTTATCACCACAGACAATAATTGCGCCAAATGGGCCGTAAGAATATAGTAGTTATGGGAGAAAATCGTTATTGCGAGGAAGGGGGCACAGCATCTGTCATTGGTGACAGTTGTAAACAACACCGTGTGTGATTTCCTCGCACCGATCACTTTGAGTGGGGGGGGGAGGCACCCAATTTACAGTTGATACTTCTTCGCCGGCTTTTCTGAATTAGGGGCTGGATCGTATGAGTGATGCTATTGGTTGCCTAAATGAAAATACTGCGAGAACACTGGCGAAGATTTTTAATCATGGTTACTTGAGGCCACGGTGATGTAGCGTTGCTTCAGGGCTCCGACTACAGTCGTGTCGTAAAAGCTAATCGAAGTGACATCACCCATTTAGACGAATTCACCTTAGTGAATACGTGGCGCGTGAGCCGGGCGAAGAATTTGCACTGACACCTCCCACCCATGACACATCACCATAATGTAACATATTCGCAGTGATAACTTACTATATGATTAATTATATAATATTTAGACTATTAGGGTGTAATAATTAAATAAATTCGATGTGGTCGTGGATACCTACCGTTTTGTTGTGTTAGTGCTCTAATGGCGGGTGGGAATGATTTGGGGGATAAGCATGAAGGGCTGACTCGGGTGTTTGTCAAACCAATCACACGGCCACGTAGGACCTTTTAGGGTCCACTCACTTAAGAAAGGCCGAATGATCCACGAACCTCATGCTTCAACCTGCTAATCGATCTTGAGACCTTTTTGTTGTGAATCCTGCCTCTGGAGATAATATAAAAAATCACCACCAAGCACTCTGTGTTGGTTTCAGGTTGTAGGCGTCTGACAAAGATTTATGTTATACAATAACATATTCGTAATTGGTTCCGTAAACGTTTCCGCAAACGGTCCGTATGCGAAATCGGATACGTTTTCGAAAATGGATGTGAAGAATTCCAATGTTAACGTATACAACATATTCGGAAGCTGGTGGCGTCGGAAAGACCACTCTGGGCGCGACGCTGATGGAATCGCACGCTGATCATGGTCTCGACGTTTTGGCCGTCGACATGGATCCCCAAGCTGGATCCCTCACGTATCTGCTAGGCGTCGATGCTCCTCGTGATGATGGACAAGCGGATAATATCGTCCGGCATATGATCGGACGACCGAAAGGCGACTTCGAGGAGCTCATCCGCAAGAGCAAATTCGGGATCGACGTGATTCCCTCCCATAATATGCTTGAGCGACTCGAAGATCTCCTCAATCGCGCGGATCGGATGGCCGATGATCTTGACGAGGAGTTCGAACCTGTCGACCAGCTGCGCCGTGTCCTCTTGGAGGCACGCATTCACGAACACTACGATGTCCTGGTCGTCGATCCACCAGCGACTGCGGGCCCGCATCTGTACAACGCTGTGAGTGCCACACGCTCGCTCGTTATTCCTGTCGAGCCGACCGGCAAAGGCGAGCAAGCGGTAATCGGCCTCGAGGATCTTGTTGACGGGCTTGAACGAAGACTCGATACCGAGATTGGCGTCTTCGCAGCCATTCCGAACGGCGTCGGACAAACTACGGATCAGCAGACTTATCTTGAAGCTATCCGCGATCGCGGGTATCCGGCACCAATTGCGGTCGGTGAGCGAGCTTCGTTGTTCGAAGGCTGTTGGGCAGAGCGGTGTACGCCCCAGTATTACGTCGATCACTACCGAGACCGACAACGGAATCACGAGATGAAGACGTTAGCCGATATCGACGAACTCGCCCACTCGATTGAGGTGGAAGCGGGGGTGGTCGCTGCATGAAGAGCGGTGCCGGTGACGATCCCTTCTCAGAAGACGTCGCCGAGGTTGGCTTTGAGTCCGAAGCCGAGCGTGAGACTGACGCCACCCTTGACGAGACGGGAAATGAGGTTGACGACGTCCGGATTGGAGAGGGCGTTTCGAAGGACTTCGTCGACGAGATTGTAGCCGGTCTTGAGGACATCGAAGACGGATCCGTCCAGAAAACGATTGCCGTTCGCGATGGACGGATCAAGGCGCTACTGATCGCGCTCGATGAGAGTGACGGAGACGAGCTGGTCAATCTCGGGCAGTCGCTACAGGAGTCGCTGGGTCGTGATTTGGACGACGAATTCGACAGGAGCACTATTGTTCGGCTCGCGTTTCGTGTCGCTCTTCAGGAGGCGGCGCCGGAGACGTGGGAGCAACTTACTCAAGCACTCGGTCGATACGCACGACGGAACATCTAACGAGGCGGTCGATACGAAGTGTTGCCTCAAAGCGCGGTGTCCGTCGGAGCAAATAGTGAGTAAAATTCTGAATATTGTTTCGAGACCCCCCGTGTCAATACCGACACAACTCACGTCCGTAGATAGAGTGTCGGAATGACAACCAAGTTGATAGACCTCTCGAAAATACGTTGGATGCCACACCGAAGTTATGGGGTGACTCAGTTACAGCTCTCAGCACTCGTCTCCGTTCTTCGCCGGGTCGATGTATCCGTCACAGATTCGGGGTGTCTCTTCGTTCGATCCCTGGCCACCATCGATCATCCACCCGCTGTCGTCTAGCTCGAGGTTCTGGTGGAAGTACGTTCTATCATAGTTGGTTACGTATACTGCTGCGAACCGAGCATTTCCACCAACCTCTGCCTGAAGCTGGATCTCTGAGCCCTCGATATCGGTGATCTTCACTTCTTGCTTGGAGAGTTCGCCGTTATCAACCCCCCAATATGTGAGTTTTACCGTCTCGACACCTTCTTCGACCGGAATTTTCACATTGCCCGCCTCACCGGTGAATCGTACTAAGTCTTTAGCAGCCTCCTCAGCAACGAGGCTGACGTTACGCATTACATGCCCCCGAAGACCGTTGCTTTCGTCGACATAAATTTCAATCGAGCCAGTCACTTCGTCCCCAGGTGTTGCGTCTTCGGGGATGTCGAGGGTGATTCCTTTGATAGCAGTCCCCGGGTCAAGCTCGTCGACTTCGATAGCTTGCTCCTCGAAGTCAACACCGTCTTCAACGGACGTGATCACGAGTTCGTCGATATTGATGCGGACGTGGATTGTGTTTTTGAATGCGTTCTTCACGTCGAAAACCGCGGGTGGATCTCGGGGTTCGTCATTGTCAAACAAGACAACTGTGTCCTCTTTGAGTCCGTCTTCGGTCAACGTCAGCAACGCCTTCCCGTCCTCGGCAGTGTCGACGTTCATCTCGCGGTCGATTTCCGCACTTGAAAATCCAAAAGTACCTGTAACGAGCGCGGCGGACGAGCTGGCCATCAGGATGAGCGCTCCTCGGCGTGTTTTACTCATTGGAGCACCCCTGGGTGATTAGGCCAACAACCGATCGGCGTCTCCCTTGGTGGTCGCGGCCGTCGGTGTTGTATTCAGGTGGTGTTTCTTGGATTCCGAGACGGTTTTTCTGTGAATAGTACCGGTGGGCAAGAGACGATACTGCGAACACTACGATGACAAAGGCGCCCCAGGAAACCATGGTGAGGTCGCCGAAGAGCGGTGCTTGGAGCACCGCTGCGGCGAATAAGGCACCTGAGATGCCCGTCAGAACTAGGTAGTAGTCGCTCCAAGGTATCCCTTGACCGTGAACGACGTCCATGTAGATCTCGATGTCCTCAAGGGCCGGCGTCGGCTCAACTATTCCTCGGTCCTTGTCGAAACTGAGGACACCAGCCTTGTCCATCTTTGGTAGGTGTGCCTGCCGAAGCGCGGTGTAGACGCGTTTGCGATCGCTGCTCGTTACGGCCTCGTAGTCTACGTCGTCCTCCCAGGCCGCGATCTCCTGTGAGAGATCCCCTACGGTCACCGCACACCAATCACGCATGAGTGTGTGTAGGATGTACCGGCGTCGCTGATTCGAGAGCAGTTCGAAGAGATCGTTCTCGGTGAGTTGACTGTTCGACTTAAGCTGTTGCTTGCGCCCTCCCACAGGCGCTGCATCCCCCTTCATCGTAGGACAATTGATGGGATAACTATCTTAAACACTGCTATTTAAATGGAGTTCATGAAAGAGTTGAAAGTCGGTCACGAGGCATTGACTTAAGAGCCTCTCCGAGAAACCAGTTTTGAACTTCTCTCACTATTGTAGAACCAATCATACGAATTCTTGACTGGCTTTTCTCGGTGATA
>SKTU01000112.1 GCA_007122455.1 Haloarculaceae archaeon
CCTGCTCGGCGTCGTGTTCGACGTAGACCCAGAGCTGACTGTCGGCCGTGTGCCCGATCTCGAGTACGTCGTTCACCGTCGCGGTCGAGCGGACGTTGATACCGTCGACGGTCATCTCGATTCGATCGCGCTCGTCGAGTTCGACGTACCGATCGCCGTTTTCGGTATCGGCCGGCGCGACGTACGTCCCCTCGCCTATCTCGTCGGCACCGGTGATCGCTCCCGTGCCCGTTGCCGCTGCGAGCCCGATCAGTAGCACGGCTGCCGCGAGTGGAAGCTCCCTCATTCGTCTCCCCTTCCCCGCATATTTAATTGAGTGACGACTGCGACGAACGGGGTTACGTGCCCGTCGGGTTCTCGCGCTCGAGCGCCAGTGTGACGTCGGTGTCGATGTCTTCGTCGCTGTCGTCGGTTTTGATGCCGAAGGCGGCGCCTAGGTCTAGCTCTTCGTTATCACTAACCTCATACATATTTGACCCATTATCTTCGACTACATCTTGATCTGAACCATCGTCTAAATGGAGATAGATGTCATGTGTGCTTTGATTTTCAACTTCAATTATTAAATTGAGTTGGTTACTAATCTCATTGTTATCATTATCGACACGAATGTCGAATGCCGAACTCGTGATGCCGTCCGTCTCGTCGATCGCTCCGTCGATCTCGCCGATGCTGATTTCGGCGTCGGCGTTGACGCCGCTGGCGTCGCCGAGCTCGCCGTCTTCGAGATCGAACGAGATCGCTGACCCGCTGCCGTCGACGGTCGCGGACTCGACGTCGCCTTCCGTGAGCTCGATCACACCCTCGTCGTCGTCGGCCACGTGGACACTCAGGTCGCGATCCGCCCGGACCTGCGTGAACGCCCCCGTGCCCATCAGTACGCCGCTCCCTGCAGCCGTTGCACCGAATCCGATCAGTACGTTGCGTCGAGATGTCATGGTTGCTTTCGAGGCCCGCATTCGACGCGGGGTGTCCGGGCCGTGATCCGGGACCCCCTTTATATTGAGCCGCTTGCGATTTCTCACTCTCGGCTTGAATCCCGTATCCCGTCTCGAAAGCCCACCGTTAGCCGATTCACCCTCGCCGTTAATCGGACGCGTTTGCTGCTTTCCCGCCGACGTGTTCGACTCTATCACGGTCGCGAACGTGAAGATTCAACAATACTTTTGTGTGCATGGTGTTCAACGGCCGTCCGTGTCGGAAGGGATCTACGGGACGAGCGGCGGCTCGGCGCTCCCGCGCGACGAGGTGTTCAGTCTGTTGAGTAACCGGCGACGTCGGTACGCGTTGCACGCCTGCAAGCGAACCGACGACGCAATCGACGTCTCGGATCTCGCCGAGCAGATCGCCGCGTGGGAGCAGCGAAAGGAGGTGTCGGAACTCACCTCCGACGAACGCCATCGCGTCTACACCTCGATGCAGCAGACGCACCTGCCCACGATGGTCGAGGCGGGTGTGGTGGAGTTCGATGGACGGAACGTCTCGCTCACCGAGCGGGCCGAGACGCTCGAGATCTACATGGACGTCGACCCGGAGCCTCCGTGGGACGCGTACTATCTCGGACTCTCCGCCGTCGTCACGGTCGTCCTCACGGCCGCGTGGGCCGGTTTCTCCCTCTCGGGGCTCTCGTGGACCACTGTGATCGTCGCCGTACTGGCCACGTCGGCGCTCGGACACGTCTACCGGAGTCGACGAAGCGGGCTCGGCGGAGACGAGCGTCCCCCGGAGATGGCTGTATGAACGATCGAACGACGCGGCGAGCCGCGGTCGGCCTCATGGGTGCGGGTGCCGCCCTCGTCGTCACCGAAACGCTCGGGGTCACCCAGCTCTCAGCGCCGCGGAGCACCGACGTCGCGGTCGCCGACGATCCGGACGCGCTTCTCGGGATCGAGAACCTCGACGACGACAGCTCCGACGAACTCCGGTTCGTTCGGAACGGCGACGACTCCATCGACGTGGCCGTCGAGTCGAGCGACTTCGACGTCGACCCGGAGCGGTTCACCCTCGACGACGACAACGAGGCGGAGACGGTCACTCTCGACGGAAACGACAGCGGTGAGATCGACGCGACCGGTGAAATCCCGAACGCGGACGCGCCCGCGAAGACGATCGAACTGACGCGCACCGTCTCGGTTTTGACTGCCGACGTGTACGCCGGCACCGATACCGAGAGCGAGGCACGTGGGATCTCGGACTCCGACGGCGCCGAGGACGTCTGGCGGGTCGACCTCGCGTACGCCGTGACTGACGTCGCCGTCGATCCCGAGCGGCTGTACGTGAGCGACGACGGGGTGAACCTCCGGGCCCTCGACCGAACGTCCGGCGATCGGGCGTGGATCTTCGACGACGAGCTTCCCCCGATCAACGCGCTCGCGGCCGATTCGGACGACGGGCTCTATCTCGGCAACGACGACGACTCTGTCTGGCGGATCGACGCGAGCGACGGGACGACGGAGTGGGCCGACGATTCGCTTTCGGATAGCCCGATCACTGGGCTTTCCGTCGGCGGATCGAAAACGTACGCGAGCACCGAGGGTGGCGAGCTCTACCGGTTCGAAGACGGCGACGACGGGATCGAAACGTCGGCCAGCGTGAGCCAGCTCGACGACGGCACCGCGCTGGTACGGACCGACGCGGTCGCCGCCGACGAGAACGACGAGGTGTACGTCGGTGACCACGACGGCAACGTCGCGAGGTTTGACGGGGATCTCGAACAGGTGTGGTCGGCAACCGTCGGGACGATCGTCACCGGGATCGCCGTCGACGGTGCCGTCGCCGACGGCTCGGCGAACGTCTACGCCGTCGACGACGCCGGCGAGCTTCACGAGTTCGATGCCGTCGACGGGACCGTAGAGACGGCCGAGATCGCCGAGACGACGGCACTTTTGTCCGTCACCGCTACCGACGACGCGGTGTACGTCGGCGGCGACGGCGACGAACTGCACAAGGTCGACGACGACCTGGCCACCGAGTGGACGTTTTCGGTCGCCGGACGTCCCGAGGCCGTCGCCGCGAACCGGGAGTACGCGGCCCCGTTCTTCTGACGTGACGTCGAAACTGACTCACGCCGTCGGACGGCGGTACGCGCTCCTGATGACGATATTCGTCGCGCTCCTCCTGTTGGGCGGTGCCTCGGCGTATTCGATTCACGCCGGCGAGGAACTTCGCGAGGAACAACGGACGGTCGCGACGTGGGAGACTGACAGCGAGTTCCACCACGCAGGCACCGTCCAGCGGGAGTCGGAGGCGTTCGACCGCGGCGAGCGACTCGAGAACCGAACGCTCTACTTCAGCGAACTGACGCCGACTCTCGAAGGGGCGTACGTCTACGAACACGGAGGCGACGCGGGCGAGGCGATCGTCGTCACCGGACTCCGGCTCGAGTGGCGGTCGGTGAGCGACGGCGGCGAGCGGGAACACTGGCGCGTCACCGAACCGATCGAGCGCAGCGACTCGACCGTCGCCCCCGGCGAGCGGCACCGAACCGAGTTCACCGTCAACAGTACGGCGCTCGCCGAGCGCCTGGCGGCGATCGAAGACGACCTCGGTGCGACCCCCGGACGTTCCGAGGTCCGGCTCGTCGCCGTCACCCACGCCGAGACGACGATGGAGGGCGATCCCCACGACGAGCGGCGCGAGGAGGCACTGGCGTTCGATCTCGGGGACGGCACCTACGAGCTGTCGACCGCCACGGAGGGAACGCGAACCGAGCGGCTCACCGAACCCGTCGAGATCTCCACGGAACCGCCGCTGTGGCTCGCGATCTCGTCGGTTCTTCTCCTCCTCGTCGGCGCGGGCGGTACTGCCGGACTCTACTACGGCCGCCGTGAGGGGTATTTCGACGTCGAGACCGACGAGCGTGAGGAGTTCGAGGAGTGGATCAGCCGCGGCGAGCCGCCGTCGGCCGATGGTCGCGAGACGCTTCGGATCGCCTCGCTCGCGGAGCTCGTCGACGTCGCCATCGACTGCAACCGGCGGGTGATCGACGCCGACGGCGCCTTTTACGTGGTCGTCGACGACGTGCGGTACGTCTATCGTCCCGACGACCACGATACGGGGCCGTAGCGTCTCTTAAGACGCCGGAGATGATCGTGTCGCTCGCGAACGACGCCGGACGGCACGTCACCGCCCAGGACAGCAACGTCGACTCCGGCGCGGCCTGGTACTGACCTCCGAGGGTGCTCACGCCCCGTCGGAGATGTCCGGCGGCTCGGTCCACTCCTCGCCGTTGTCCCTGGGTTCGTAGCCGATCGTCTCTCGGGCGTACGCCAGATCGTCGAGCCAGCGGCGATCGTTGGCGCTGACGCCGTAGAAGTGGTCCCACTCGACGGTGTCGTCCCGGAGACAGCAGTCGACGAGCTGTGCCAGATCCCGGCGGGATTGCCAGAGTCCCTTCATCCGTGCGACCTGCTCCTCGTAGGCGTCGCTGCCGCGCTCCCACGCTCCCTCTTCGACGCCGCGCTCGGCGTCGCCGTACGGGTGATCGTACCGGGGCTCGCGAACCGCGCCGATCCGAAGCCCGTAGAACCGGATGCCGTGTGCCTCAGCGGCGAGTCGACCGAGGTCCTCCCCGTAGCTCTTCGAGAGCCCGTAGCGAGAGTCCGGTCGGTGCGGCTCGTCGTGGCCGGCGCGAATTCCCTCGTCGTGGTAGACGGCCGGCGCGTTTCGGACCTCGACCATCCCGACGGCGTGGTTCGAGGAGGCGAAGACGATCGTCTCGACGCCGGCGTCGATCGCGGCCTCGTAGACGTTGTTGATCCCCTCGAGATTGGCCTGCAGGTCCGCCGACCAGCCGACCGCTCGGGAGTCAGCGCCGAAGCCGTCGCCGTCGCGGATCAGTGCGAGGTGGACCACGGCGTCCTGCCCGTCGAAGCTCGGACGGATCGAATCGTACTCTCGAACGTCGGCGACGACGGTCTCGCCCGGGCCGTCCGACTCGACGACGTCGAGTAGCGTGAACTCGTGGGCCCCGGAGAGCGAGTCGGTGATCGCGGTTCCGACGATTCCGGCCGCGCCGGTGATGAGAACGTTCATGATACTCCGTGGTGGCGCATCCGCTTATTTCGACCCCTACGTATCAGGTGAGTGAACTGTCGATACTCCCGAACGCTGCTCACCGGCTGGTGTCGTATTTGTACGTGGCGTCGGGGTCGATACCGAAGTCCTCCGGCGTCGTTTCCGGCTCCGGTTCGGTCTCCGTCTCCTCGACGGCGCGCTTGAAGCGCTCGCGGTGTCGCGCCGGCATCTCGAAGGTGTCGGTGTCGATGGCGACCGGAACCGCGTCGGGGTCGAGGGACTCGCGCTTCTCCTCGAGCCGCGTCCGTAACCGCTCGGGGAGCTCCTCGACGGGAACCGGTTCGAAACCGAACTGGGCGAGATACGCGTGGGAGCTCGTCAGCGCGTAGACGCGATCGAACCCCTTCGTCTCGGCGCTGTCGACGAGTCGTTCGACGACGTGGGCGCCGACGCCGCGGCCGCGCCAGCCGTCCAAGACGCCGATGCTGGTCAGTTCACAGAGCTCCGGCTCGCCCGTGTGGAGCCGAATGCGGCCGAACCCCGCGCGAGCGTTCGACTCTTCGTCGACCGCGATGACGTAATCCCGCGACCGGAACGCGGTTTCGTCGAGACCCATCGCTTCGATGTGGTCCAAAAGCCAGGCCTCATCGCGGTTTCTCGCATCCCGGACGTACATGCTCTCGTCTTTGGCTGCCGACGGTAAAAGCATTCCCGCGGAACCGAACCATTACCTTCCACGGTGACAGACGAACGCACATGGAGTCGCTCGAGGACATAGACCGGATCGTCCACGAACCGGATCCGGCGTTCGCCGCCGAAACGAACGTTCGGGCGTTTATGGACGAGTACGGCATCGAGGATTACGAGTCGTTGATCGAACGGAGCTGTGGCGATCTCGACTGGTTCTGGGACGAACTCGTCGATTACCTCGACATCGAGTTCTACGAACCGTACGACGCCGTCCGCGACGAGACGAACGGGCCGCAGTTCACCGACTGGTACGTCGGCGGTGAGCTCAACGTCGCCCACAACGTCGTCGACCGTCACGCCGCACGCGACAACGAGAGACGGAACAAGGTCGCCTGCATCTGGGAGGGCGAATCCGGCGAGACGCGGGAGCTCACCTACCACGAACTTGCCCGCAGCTCGAACCAGGTTGCCAACTACCTCGAGGGGCAGGGCATCGAACGGGGCGACACCGTCGGGCTCTACATGCCGATGGTGCCGGAAGTGATCGCGATCCTCTACGGCTGCTTCAAGGTCGGTGCGATCGCGGTCCCGATCTTCTCGGGGTTCGGCGTCGACGCCACCGCGACGCGGATCGACGACGCGGACTGCTCGGTCGTCTTCACCGGCGACGGGTTCTACCGCCGCGGCGACGAGATACGACTGAAGGAGAGCCTCGACGAGGCGATCGAGTCGATTTCGACGGCGGTCACCGACGTCGTCGTCTACGACCGCCTCGGCGCGGATGTCGCCTGGACGGAACAACGAGACAGCTGGTGGACCGAGGCGATCGGCTCCCGCGACGACGACTTCGAGACGAGATCGCTCCCCTCGGACGCCGAGTCGATGCTTCTGTACTCCTCGGGAACGACGGGCGAGCCGAAGGGGATCGTCCACACCCACGCTGGCGTCCAACTGCAATGCGCAAAGGAGCTCCACTTCGGCTTCGATCTCAAGCCCGCCGATCGGTTCTTCTGGGTCTCTGACATCGGCTGGATGATGGGGCCGTGGACGCTCATCGGCACGCACACCTTCGGCGGAACGGTCGTGATGTACGAGGGAGCGCCGGACCATCCACAGCCCGACCGGTTCTGGGAGATGATCGACCGACACTCGATTACGCAGTTCGGCATCTCGCCGACCGCGATCCGGGCGCTCCGCAAGCAGGGTGACGAGTGGGTCGACGGTTACGATCTCTCCTCGCTGCGGCTGCTCGGCTCGACCGGCGAACCGTGGGATCCCGAGTCGTGGCTCTGGTTCTACGAGGAAGTCGGCGCCGGCGAGACGCCGATCATCAACATCTCCGGCGGCACCGAGATCTGCGGCTGTTTCCTGATGCCGATGCCGGATCAGCCGCTGAAGCCGTGCACCCTCGGTGGCCCGGGGCTGGGAATGGACATCGACATCGTCGACGCCCGCGGACAGTCGATCGCCGACGACCACGAGCGGGGCTATCTCGTCGCCAGGAGCTCCTGCCCGTCGATGACGAAATCGCTGTGGTCCGGCGACGAACGCTACCTCGAGGAGTACTGGTCGCGCTTCGAGGGGATGTGGGACCACGGCGACTGGGCACAGAAGGACGAGGACGGCTTCTGGTTCCTCCACGGCCGCTCGGACGACGTGCTCAACGTCGCCGGTCGGAAGGTCGGCCCCGCGGAAGTCGAGGGAGCGCTCATCGACCACGACGCGGTCAACCAGGCCGCGGCAGTCGGGGTTCCCGACGACACAAAGGGGACGGCCGTCGTCGCGTACGTCGTGCTGGAGGACGGCGTCGAGCAGACGGACGCATTGGGCGAGGAGCTCCGTGCGCAGGTCGGCGCCGAACTCGGCAAGCCGTTCACGCCGCGGGAAATACTGTTCGTCGAGGAGTTCCCGAAGACCCAGTCGGGGAAGATCATCCGACGGGCGATCCAGGCCACCTACACCGGCGAGGAGCTCGGTGATCTCTCCTCGATCGAAAACCCCGACTCGCTCGAGGCGCTCGAGGCGGCCCGATAGCCTACGGCGCGCCGATCGAGAGAAACCGGAACGCGGTCGGCTCGAGCGTCTCGTCGATCCGGTAGGCGTCGAGGTGGCGGCCGGCAGCGTCCGCAACCGTCCCCGGTACCCGTTCCCGGAGCGTCTCGTACTCCGTGAGCGTCGTCTCCCTGCCGAGCCGGAACGCCGTGAACGTCCGCCGCACTCGATCGGGCCGTTCCGTCGAAACGTGCTCGAAACCGACCGAGTCGGGGGCCGTGACGACTCCGTCGCCGACGAAGAGCCCGCAGCGACCGCCGGCGCGAAGCAGCTCCCAGTAGGCGACGACGTCGACTCCGTCGACGGCGAGCGTGGTCGGCCCGTAGACGGCTGTCGCGGTTCGGCGCAACAGCTCGAGGCGGTCGCCGGAGCCGTTCGCCGGCAACGGAATCGCGATATCGACTGCCTCGCAGAGCCGGTTCTCGCCCTCGCCGTCCGGGTAGAGCGCCACCACCGGGTGCTCCACCGTCGCGAGCAGATCCGCGGTGTGAGCAGTCGGACGGCCGGCGAAGACACAGAGATCGGTCCGTTCGGTCTTCGCGTCGAACTCCTCCGCACAGCCCGCCGCGCCGTGCCGGACGACGTCGGGGGTCGCGATGGTGCCGATCGGATCGGCGAGCCAGCCTCGCGTCGTTTCGTCGCCGACGCAGAGCAGCCGAGGGATCTCGAACTCCTCGGTGGATTCGCCGGCCGCCTCCCGTCTATTCGCTTCGAGTGCCGCTTCGACGATCTCCTTCACCGTGTCCTCTGCCGGTCGAACTTCCTTAAAAGTTCGAGTGCTCCCTACGGTGCGGTCGTCGCCTCCCAGCCGTCGTTCGGGATGATCGCCTCGGCGTCGACCTCGACCATCGCCCCCTCGAGGACGAGGCTTTCGACTTCGACGAGCGTGCTCGAGGGGTAATGTTCGGGCGCGTCGTAGAACTCCGCCCGTCCCTCTCGGTAGCCGGCCATCGCCGTCTCGTCCATCGTCGTCACGTACACCCTGATGCGGACGACGTCGTCCATGCTCCCGCCGAGTTCGTCCAGATACGACTCGAGCTGACCGTAGACGTACCGCGTCTGGGCCTCCATGTCGTCCTCGCCGATCAGGTTGTACTCCTCGTCCGCGGCGATCGCTCCCGAGACGAAGACGCGTTCGTGGGTCGGTTCGCTGATCGAGACGGCACGGGCGAAGCCGCGGCCGTCGACCGGGTGGAGTGTCGTCTTCTCCATGTCAGGGGTGTCGTCGCCATGCAGATAAAGCTCGGCCGAACGTTCTTTGGGAGACCCTCACAAGAGGACGTCAGATGTCCGACGACGAACTCGATCCTCAGGCCGCGGCGCTCATCGAGGGGCTGCAAGCCGGCGTTTCGCCACCCTCCTCGACGCTATCGGTGGCCACCGGCCGCCGACTGCTCGACGAACTGTTCACCGTCGACGACCCGGAGCCGGTCGACGGCGTGACCGACCTCGAGATCCAGGGGCCGAACGGGCCGATCCCGCTCCGGATCTACGTCCCCGACGGCGAAGGGCCCCTTCCCGTCCTGGTATATCTACACGGTGGCGGCTGGGTTCGCGGTTCACTGGAGGCGTACGACGGGCTCTGTCGTCGCCTGGCGAACCGTGCCGGTCGTCTCGTCGTCTCGGTCGACTACCGTCGCGCCCCGGAGGCGCCGTTCCCTGCGGGGTTGGAGGACTGCTATCGCGCGACCGAGTGGACCGCCACCCACGCCGCCGACCTCGGCGGTCGCCCCGACCGCGTGGCCGTCGGCGGCGACAGCGCCGGTGGGAACCTCGCGGCGGCCGTCACCCTCGCCGCGCGCGACCGGAACGGTCCACAGCTCGCTCGTCAGCTGTTGATCTATCCGGCGGTCAATCCGCCGTCGGTCCGGTGGTTCGACTCCTACGAGGAGAACGGCACCGGTTACTTCCTCGAGATGGAGAGCATCGAGTGGTATCTCGAGCAGTATCTCCCCCGCGAGAGCGACGTCGGTAACCAGTACGCCTTCCCGATCCGCGCTCGGAATTTCTCCGAGCTCCCTCCCGCGACGGTGCTGACGGCCGGATTCGATCCGCTCGTCGACGAGGGAGCCGCCTACGTCGAGCGGCTTACCGACGCGGGCGTCGACGTCGACCACCTTCACTACGGCTCCCAGATTCACGGCTTCGTGAGCCTCTACGAGCAAATCGACGAGGGTCGGGAGGCGATCGACGAGCTCGCGGCGACTCTCGAATCTGGAACGAAAGAGGCGAAAGGTTAACCGCGTACACTGTCAACGGTGTCCACGATGACTGAAGAGCCAGCGACGCTGCGCGAGCAACTCCAGCGGGACGTTCCGGAGTGGCTCGACACCGTCGACATCACCGCTCCCGAGACGACGAAGGGCGAGTCGGCGCGAACGGTTCTCTCGATCGGCGCGCTATTGCGGCGCCCCGACGAACAGCGGTTCGTCCAGCATCCCGCGGAGGCGTCGATCCCGGCCGAAGACGTCGAGGTCGTCGTCCACATGGGCTGTCACAGCGTCAAAACGCCGGTGATCGTCGACTCGATCATGGACGTCCTGGAGGCGCTCGATTTCGGCGCGGTCGCGCTCGGCGGCTACAGCAACTGCTGTGGCATCGAGGACATGAAGCGCGGTGACATCGAAACCGCAGAGCGGATCGACGACAACCGGTTCCGGAACATCGAGGCGTTCGAGCCCGACTACGCCGTTACTGAGTGTTCCTCCTGTCACGCGATCACCCACACGGCGTCGCTCGGCTACCGAGAGCCGTCGTTCGAGTTCCCGTTCTTCCCGGAGTTTCTCAACGAACACCGCGAGCGGTTCCTCGAGGCAGTCGAGCTGACCGATCCGGTCACCGTCGCGTTCCACGATCACTTCGATTCACGGGGGTGGATGCCCGAGGGCCACGACGAAACCATCCGGGAGCTGTTCTCGTCGTTACCCGGCGTCGACGTCGTCGAGATGGAACACAGTCGCTCCGAGCGGCTCCCGTGTGACCTCACGGTCGATCCCGAGGCGCACCCCTACGACGACATCAACCGTCAGATCTACCGCGAGGCGGAGGCGGCCGGCGCCGACGAGTTGATCAACATCTGGCACGGCTGCCACCGGAGCCTGCTTCGATACGAGGCGGAGTTTCCGGTACGAACGACGAACTACGCGACGTTCCTGGCCGAGCGACTCGGCTTCGACTACCGCGACAAGAACCGCGACTACTTCCGATTAGCGGCCTCCGACGGCGTCGACGCCATCGTCGAGGACGCCCGTCCGACGTTCGAGGCGAACGGCCTCACCGACGACGACGCCCGCGCCGTCGCGGAAGCACACTACTGGTTGCCCGACTGAGTTCAGTTCGGGGCGAGCGATCGCCGTCGGTAACGATCCCTCTCAGGTTCCCGATTCGCTCTCGACCGATTCGGATCGCTTCGTCTGCTCGCTGAGCTCGTCGACCTTCTTGATCACTTCGTCGACCTCTTCGCTGACGGTTTCCTCGACCTTTTCGGAGACTTCCTTGCTGACGGTCTCTTCGACCTTTTCGGAGACCTCCTCGGCCACGGTCTCCTCGACCTTCTCGACTTCCTTGCTGACGGTATCGCCGACCTTCTCGGCCACGCTGTCGACCTCTTTGCTTACCGTGCTGTCGACGGTCTTTTGGACCTCTTTGCTGACGGTATCGCCGACGGTCTTTTCGACTTCCTTGCTGACGGTGTCGCCGACCGTCTTTTCGACCTTTTCGCTGACGGTCTCTTGGACTTGCTCGGCGACCTCGGTCGTCATCCAGTCGGGGTCGAA
>SKTU01000117.1 GCA_007122455.1 Haloarculaceae archaeon
ACCCGGCGGCGAAGGCGTCGCCGGCGCCCGTCGAGTCGGTCGACGCCAACTCGTATCCGTCGTGGGAGAACGTTCCCGCCGGACAGACGAGCGTCGCTCCGTCGTCGCCGTGCTTTCGCACGCACCACGGCACCTCGACGTCGACGGCTGCCGCCTCCCGATCGGTGACGAACAGCAGGTCGACTCGGTCGAGAACGTCGCCGTAGTCGCGGTCAGGGAGCCGTCGCCCCGGATCGAAGCTGACCGGAAGCTCCCGCTCGTCGGCCGCGGCCGCTAGCGCCGCGGCCGTGTCGGGGCGCTGTCCGGTGAGGTGAAGCGCGTCCGCGTCATCGAGGAGTGTGGGATCGACGTCCTCCGGCGCGAGCGCCTCGTTCGCGCCCGCCGTTCCGAGAACGGCGACCTCGCCGCGTCGGTCGACGAGGACGTACTTTCTCGTCGTCTCCACGCCGTTCGCCGTGACGATCCGACAGTCGACGTCGGCCGACTGGAGGTCCGATATCGCTCGCGCGCCGGCGTCGTCGTCGCCGACGCTTCCCACGAGTCGAGCGTCGAGACCGAGCGCCGAAACGCCGGTGGCGACGTTCGCCGCGCTCCCGCCGCCGCCCTCCAGTCGGTCCGTGACCGAGGACTCGCCGTCGGGCTCCGGGAGCCGATCGACGAAGAGACTGATGTCCCAGTTGACGTGTCCGACGCAGACGACTCGCATACCGGCGGTTCGGTCGGCGAGCTTATAAAGCTCAGAGCAGCGCGAACAGGACGACGTTGTGGGCGCCGGGACCGAGCCCGACTGCCGCGATCACCCCGAGCAGGAGATACCCCTCCGCGGGAGCCTCCCGCACGTAATCGGCGAAGAAGTAGACGATACCCGCGGCGAGCGCGAGTTTGACCAGCGCGAACAGCCATCCGGCTCCGATAAGCTCCGCCGTCGGGAGGCTTCCGCCGATCTCGAGGATGATCCGCGAGAGCGGCGTCTGTTCGCCGACTCCGACGAGATCGTAGCCGATCGCGGTCGAGACGCCGTCGAGCGCGTGGGCGAAAACGACCACGACGCCGACCAGTCCGGTCGTCCCGGCGTCAGTCCGTCGAACGCCGGCCCAGACGGCTCCCGTCAGCACCACGGCGCCGACGATCGATACACCGGACCAAAGCAGCGTCACCGAGCCGCGACCGACTCCGACCGAAGCGGCGGCGACGAGCACCGACGCGAGCAGTACGGAACCGCACGCAACGAGAACGCCGGGGGCGGTTGTGAGCGACCACCCCTCGGCCGGTCGGTCGGCGACGCCGGCCCACACCAGCCCCACGAGGATGCCGACCGTGACGTACACCGCGGGCGAGCCGAAAAGTGGCGCGATCGCGCCGGGATAGGCGGTGATCTGGTAGAGTGCGTACAGTCCGCCGCCGGCGGCCATCCACGGTGCGAGCGCGGCGACGGTCGCCTCGGTCACGGGCGGGCGTCGGCGATACCAGACGGCGGCGGTTGCCGCGGCGAACGCGGCGAGAGCGAGAGCGTACGGCAGCGGCGGCAGGCCGAAGTCGGTCGGGAGCAGCGGCACGACAGAGATCCCGTCGCCGTGGATGGAAAGCGTTGTGGTCGAACGGAATCCCTTTTTATCGGACGCACCGAAGCCGCCCACATGAGTGTCGATCTCTCCGCCGAAAAGTACGAGAAACACCGCCAGGCCGGCGAAATCCTCGCACAGGTTCGCCAGGAAACCGCCGACCGCGTCGACGTCGGCGTGAGCCACCTCGAGGTCGCCGAGTTCGCCGAGGATCGGATTCGCGAACTCGGCGGCGAACCCGCGTTCCCGGTCAACATCAGCATCGACCACGAGGCGGCCCACGCGACGCCGGCACCGAACGACGAGTCGACGTTCGGCGAGGAGATGATCAACCTCGACATCGGCGTCCACATCGACGGTTGGCTGGCAGACACCGCGATCACGGTCGATCTCTCCGGGAACCCGGAACTGGCCGAAGCGCCCGGCGAAGCCCTCGAGGCGGCGATCGACGTGATCGAACCGGGGATCGAGACCGGCGAGATCGGCGCCGAGATCGAGTCAGTGATCGACGGCTACGGCTTCAACCCGGTCGTCAACCTCACCGGCCACGGACTGGGCCACTGGGAGCAGCACACCGCTCCGAACATTCCGAATCGGGCCGTCTCCCAGGGCGTCGAACTCGAGGTCGGCGACACTGTCGCTATCGAGCCGTTCGCGACCGACGGTGGAGGGAAGGTCAGCGAGGGTGCCGACGTGGAGATCTACGCGCTCGACCGGGAGGGAAGCGTCAGGAACCGGCAGGCGAGGGAGGCCCTCGAACAGATCGTCGAGGAGTTCAAGACACTCCCCTTCGCCCGTCGGTGGCTCGAGACGTCCAGAGCGAAGATGGCGCTGCGACGGCTCGAACAACAGGAAATCGTTCACGGTTATCCCGTCCTCCAGGAGGAGGAGGGCTGTCTCGTCAGCCAGAAGGAACACACGGTCATCGTCACCGAGGACGGCTGCGAAGTGACGACACGGGACCGGTGAGTGCGGGACGACCTACTGGATCGTGACGTGTTCGCTCTCCTCGTTGAGCGCCAGGTTCGTCGCGATTTCGGCGTTCCGCACCGCGTACTGGGCAGTTTGCCCGAGGCTGACGAGAACCTCGCGAACGCGGAGCAGTTCCTCGTTCGGCATCTCGTCGAGGTCGCTGAGAACTTCCCGTTCGTTGTCCTGGATCTCGGCGAACTGCTTGCGCGTCTTGATCGCGAGATCGTAATCCCGCTCGACGGCGGCGCGGACGGCCTGTTCGGTGATCTCGTTGACGTTGTCGGTGAACTCCCGGATCCGACGCATCGTCGCGCCGTCGACGTTGAGGCTGTGTCCGTCGGTCTCGAGGACGATCTCGGCGATGTCCTCGGCGTTGTCCGCAGTGAGTTCGAGATTCTTCGCGATCGAGCGGTAGCCGATGAGCGGGAACCCCGACTCCAGACCGACGGCTCGTGCGAGGTTCGGGTTCTGATAGGCGGTGAAGATCAGCCGTAGCAGGAGAACGAAGATCTTGTTCGCCTGCCGCTCGCGGTTGAGCGCCCGCTGTGCGAGATCCGGGTTCCCGTGCGCGAGAGCCTTGATCGCCTCGTTTCGCATCGTGCTCCCGGTCGATTCGAGGCGCTCAAGGAGGTTATCCAGCGTGAAATCCTCCGGATCGACCGAACAGCGGATCGCGATCCGTTCCGGCGTCTCCTCGATGACGCCGAGCCCCATCAACTGCGTTTCGGCGTTGTAGACCGCGTTGATCTGCGACGAGCCGAGCGTTCCTCCCTCCTCGACTTCGACGTGGATGATACGCCGGCCGAGCACGTACTGGGCGACGATCGCCCGTTCGACGGCGTCGGCGTCGAGGTTCTGTGCGTGGATGATCGCCTCGCTCTCCTCCTGCTGGACCGACTCCGGCATCACGGTCAGGGTGCCCTTCGACCCGATCCGTAGCGACACCTCGTCCCCCTTTTCGACGTCCTGTTCCTGCGCCCACTTGGCGGGGAGCGTCATCGCGAGCGTGGACGGTCCGAGCCGCTGGACCTTTCGGGTTTCCATATCGACACTCTCGCCCCCAGCGACCTTAATATTCACTATATGACAACCAATATCTCACGAATATTAATATCGAATTGACATCGAGTTATAGACGTCGATATCCTTAATTACCTACCACAGCCCATCGCACCACGCGTGCCGGCTCGCAGTCGAACGACTCTCGTTCGGTACGGTCAGACGATTTTCAGGAGTTGCCGCTCGTAGCGACCGACGCGAACGCGCTGCCACCCCCGGAGCGATTCGTCGAGATCGGGATCTCCCGTATCGACGCGGAGCGCGCTGATGTCGGCGAGCTTTTGGGGTGACGCGACGATCTCAATTTCGCACCGTCGGATCACCGCCGGCGAGATCTGATCGTTTCCCCGACCGAAGACGAACCCCTGCCCGCCGATCGGCGAGACGACGATCACGTTTCGCTCCCCGAGCGCCTCGAGGAGTTGCGATTCGCTCGCGTCGCGGACGATCAACTCCCCGTCACGATAGACGTCGACGCCCAGTGGCGTTCCGTCGACGCCCAGTTCGTCCGCTATCGCACCGACGGTCGATCCGGGACCGAGGACGTACGTCGCTCCGGAGTTCCGGATCTCCTCGGCGACGGCCTCTGCGAGCGCGTCGACGTTGCCGCCGCCGATCTGCTTGGACGACTGTAGCTCCTCGCCGACCGGCGTCTCGACGACAGCCCGTAGCGTCGTCTCGACGTCTCCACCGCGGTAGGCGTCCTCGTCGATGTCGTTGACCTCCCGCCGTTCAGTCCGGTCGAAGGAGCCGGCGAGTCGACCCGCAGCCTCGGGATCGACGCCGAACACCGACGAGTAGACCTTCACCCCGGCCGGGACGCCGAGCATCGGCACCGTCGAGTCGGCGGCGTCGATCGCGCCGGCAACGTCGACCGCTGTGCCATCGCCCCCGACGAACAGCAGCAGGTCGACCCCGGCGTCGATCAGCGCACGGGTCGCATCGCGTGTGTCGGCGGCGGACGTCTCCGAAGCGTTCGGCGTACCGACGACTGTCGGCTCGAAGCCGACGTCGCGGGCGATTGACTCCCCCATCGGATCGCCGTAGGTGTACAGTTCGACGTCTTCGAACGATCCCAATGCCTCGAGGGCGCGGCGGGCGCGCCCGGGCGCTCGCGGTTCGGCGCCGCGGCGTCGGGCCTCCGAAAGCTTGCCGTCGGTCCCTTTCAGCCCGACACGGCCGCCCATGCCGGCGATCGGGTTGACGACGACACCGATTCGTCGCATACTCGAACGCGGGTCGCGGCTCTCAAAAGGAAACCGGTCACTCCGGGGGGAAACCGGCCACCCCGAAAGGGAACCCATTAAGAGGGGCGGAGCGCAACGATCGGTCATGACACTCCCCCTGCAGGCTCTAGAGGACAGCCCAGCGCTGATCGACGCCTCCGGCTGGCTCGTCTTGGTCGCGAGCCTCGCGATCACCGTCGGTTGGCTCTGGTATCTCTACCGCTGAACCGTCTCCGCGCGCTCTCGGAGCCACTCGAGCGCCTCCTCGACGACGTCGGCGTCCGCATGCTCGACTTTCACGCGAACGTACTTGCCGGGATAGCTTCCGACCTTCACGCCGAACTCTTCCTGTAGCTCCGCGAGCCGTGTGACGAGCGCGCTCTCGGGCTCGTCGACGATCACCGTGCCGACGTGGCGCGATTCGCCGGTGAACTCCGACTCGACGGTCTCGAACATGGCCTTCATCTCGGAGGGGACGCCGGGAAGGACGTAGATGCTCCCGACGACACAGCCCGGCGCGACCCCGACGGTGTTGCGGAGCGGACGCGCGTTCTCGGGGATCTCCGCGGTTCCGACGGCGTGTTCCTCGCTACTGTACCCACCATCCCCCGAGAGCCACTCGAGCGCAGTCTCGTTCCGCTCGAGGGAGCGACCGACCGCTGCGGCGACGCCCGCCATCGTCACGTCGTCGTGAGTCGGTCCGAGACCGCCGGTGACGACCACTGCGTCGTAGTCGGCAGCGTACTCGTTGACGACTCTCGCGATGTCGGCGGTTCGATCCGGGACGACCGTCACGCGCTCGACGGAGACGCCGCGGTCGGCGAGTCGCTGGCCGATCCACGACGCGTTCGTGTTGACGGTGTCGCCGGCGAGAATCTCGTCGCCGACGGTCACCAGCGCTACGTTCATACCGTCCGTATGGCCGTCGAACCTAAAAGTCAGCGCATCCCCGGGGGCGGTTCGTCCCGATCGTCGTCCTCGTAGTCGACGTCGAGTCCGACCTCCTCGCGTCGCTTCCGTGCCCGCTCGATCCCCCGATAGTAGTGGAGCGAACCGACGAGACCGGCAATCGTCAACACGAGAGCGAGCCCGCCGAAGAGCCAGAGATCCCGATCGAGATACCACCGAACGATGACAATCGAGGAGTCGACCTCGTCCCACTGGAGGTGGACGCGGTCACCGACCTCCCGGCGATCGTCGTTCGACGGGGTCACTCTGGACAGAAGCGGGATCGCGGCGTCCGTATTCGGCGGCAGCGCGATCTCGTAGCTGCCGTGGACAGCGGTCTCGAACGTCTGCTGTTTGCCGTGGCGCGGCGTCGTGAAGGCGAGCTGACCCTCGTCGTCGGGGAGTTCGACGATCGTTCGGTGTCGAGTCGTCTCCACCGAGAGCGTCGCTATCGGCTCGGTGGTTCCGTTCGGATGGACGCGCGTCGGCTCACCGTCGACGTACCGATCGATCGTGCCGTCGGTGTGGCGAAACTGGAGCGCCCGCAACTCCAGGGCCCGCTCGATCGTTATCTCGTCCGTCCGGTGGAACTGGATCGTCCCCTCGTCGCCGGTCACCTTCGCCGACACGTTGTACACCGCGGTGTAGTTGTTCCGGTTCAGCACGATGTACGCGTCCCTGTCGACGTCGTAATCGTACTCCGCGTCGGCCGACAGCTGTTCGGGGTCGGCCGGATCCGGTCCGAAGAACGTCGTACAGCCCGCCAACGCGAACATCACGACGACCGCGACGGCGGCGAGGAGGCGACGATCCATGTCAGACGACGGCGAGGAGCTCCGAGGGGAGGTACGGACCGATCGACGCCAACAGCCCCGGTGCGTCGGTTTCGTCCCGGCAGACGATGCTCTGTTCGAGCAGCCCGAGCCGCTCGACGGTGACGATGTCGTCGGCGTGACCGGCCCGGTTCACCGTCGCACGAACCTCGGCTCGCGTGGCGCTGTTGACGTTCACCCGGTCCGGCCCCCGGCGCCACCCGTAGAGTCGGTCCCGCTCGGTGTCGGCCAGCCGCGGCGTCTCACCGGCGACGAATCGGAGCGGGACGTGCTGGACGAGACCGAACCGCGTTCGAATCTGTGCGGGATCGCCGGGGCCGAGCCCGAACTCGTCGGCGGAAATCCGAACCTGTTCGCCGGCGTCGAGGACGAACCCATCGTCGTCCCACGATTCGAGGGTGCCGACGTACACCTCGCCGTCGCTCCGATGTGGCGTAATGGCGCCCCACTCCGCCGTGAGCAGTGCTCTCGCCGCGGGGGCGTCGTCGCCGCTGATCGTGACCGACGGGAAGCCGTCGTCACGCAGACCGACCGTGTACTCGACGTCGAGTTCACCGAGGTCGTTGTCGACGAGCGACGTCAGCGAATCCAGCGTCCGACTTCGAGCCTCACCGCGGACGTAGATCTTGGTGGCGAGAACGACCATCAGGCTTCGGTGTCGACGTGGAGTTCGTCGCTGAGTTCGGCGATGCGTCGATCCATCGAGTCGACCAGCCGATCGTTGTCCATCGTCTCGAGGGGGCTCCCGCACTGGGGGCACTCGAAGCCGAACTCCATGGCTTCGCCGAACTCGAATCGGATCTGGCATTCGCCACAGAGGTAGAACTCGTTCTCCCGCTCGTACGTTCGGCGCTCCTCGAGCGCCTCGAGGAGCCGATACATCTCCTCCTCGAGCTGTTCGGGGATGTTCTCGTACTCGAACGTCCACAGGTAGGTGAGCCAACCGGAGTCCTCATCGCGAAGTCGCCGGTAGGTCGCCAGATCGTTCTCGTAGAGGATGAAAAGCGCCCGGCGAACGTCGTTGAGCTCCAGGCCGAGCTCCTCGGCCAGCTCCTCGTCGGTTACTTCCCCGTCGGGCGGCGCCGCCGCAACGGGCATCCCCGTCGGTCCCACCAGCTCGTGGAGGTACTTCTGGATCACGGGGTCGTTCAGCAGGTCCTCAAAAGCCATTGAGTAAAATTGGGCCGCGAAGTCGTTTAAAAGCTCCGGAAAGCCGGACCGATGCCGTACAGTTTCAAGGGTCGCGGGAGCGTCAGTCCACCCGTGACCCGACTCCGTCCGTATCTGATCGGCGAACGCGAACGACTCGGTGCAGCCGTCGCCGTGGGGACCCCGTTCGGCGTCCTCGTCGTGCTCGGAGCAATCTCCGTGGCGTTTCCGAGCGGAGTCGACGTCGCCCTGCTGGGCGCGTTCAGCGCGGTCCCCGCGATAGCGGGCGGTATCTGTGGCTACGGTCGCTGCGGCGCCCCGGCTGCGATCGTTTCCGGCATCACGCCGCTCTTCGGCTTCCACCTCGCGAGCGGCATCGGGATTTTCGACCCCGCGGCGATCGGTGACGCCCCGATCTGGATGGTCTCGTTCGTCGTCGCCAGCGTCGGGGTCGTCTGGGCGATAGCCGGGTTCGCCGTCGGAGTCGGTGTCGGCCTCTACCGACTCGACGGAGCCGTCTCGTCGGAGCAGTGAGCTCGAAGTGACCGCTACCTGACGGTCGACGGACAGACACACAAAAAAGGCGTTGGACGTTCGAACCCGTTCAGTCGTCGGCTGGCGCGGCCGAATCGCCGGCCGAGACGCCGGTTCCGGGGCCGACGTCGATGTCGAGCTCGTCGAGTTTCTCGTCGGTGACGACGCCGTCGACCCAGCCGCGAACCTCGTAGTACTCCTCCTTCATCTCGTCGAGTTCGACGAGGCTCCCCTCGACGCCGCCCTGTCCGGGGATCGCACCGTCGGCACCCTCGACGAACCGGTTCGGCAGCGTGTCGTCGGCACCGTCGAAGCCGGCGAGGTTGTTGTAGTACCGCTCGAGGTTCCACACTCGCTCACCGGACTCCATGAGCTCCTCTTCGGAGACGTCGAGCCCGGTCATGCCGTTGTACTGGAGCACGTACTCCTCGATCCCCTCGGCGAAGGCGTTGAACTTGCAGATGTCGAAGGAGTCGGAGATCGCGTGCATATCCTGGAAGGTGGCCGTGAGTTCGCCCTTCCCCTCCCACTCGACCGGATCGACCTTCTCGGGGATACCGAGGATCTCCGCCGACGGCGTGTAGCCGCGGAGGTGACACGCGCCGCGATTGGACGTGGCGAACGCGATCCCCATTCCCTTCATGCAGCGGGGGTCGTAGGCGGGGATCGTCTGCCCCTTCACGGAGAGTTTGTTCTCGTGTGCGTCGCGTCGATCCGCGATGCGCTCTGCGCCCTCGGCGAGAAGATCCGCGAGGTCGTCCTCGCGGTTGCCGATCCGTTCGAGCATCTCGATCATCTCGTCGGCGTCGCCCCACTCGAGGCCGTCGTCGAGTTCCTCGAGTTTCCCCTCCTCGGTCATCTCCATCGCCATCGCGAGCATGTTGCCCGCTTCGATGGTGTCGAGGCCGATGTCGTTACACCGGTCGATCATCACCGCGACCTTGTCGCGGTCGTCGTTCATCGAGTTCGGCCCGAGCGCCCACGCCGACTCGTACTCGAAGGACTCCATCCGGACGTTCATCTCCTCGCCCTTGTGCATCACGTTGACCTCGACCTCCTTCTTGCAGGCGACCGGACAGGAGTGACAGGTCGGCTCGTCGACGAGGATGTTCTCCCGAACGTTCTCGCCGGAGACTCGCTCGGAATCGATGTTCGGCTCGTCGGGGGCTGCCCGTGACTCGCTCGCCGTCGACGTGTATCGCCCGTTCCGCGTCGGAAGCCCGTCCATCTCCTCGGTGACGTTCATCAGGACGTTCGTGCCGTACACCGACAGGCCGCCCTCGTTCGGTGCGGTCACTTCGGACTCGCGGATGACCTCCATCGCCTGCTTGTGTCCTTGCTTGAACGTCTCGGGATCGGCGGGCTTCTGCATCTTCGTCGTCGACTTGATGACGACCGCCTTCAGGTTCTTCGATCCCATCACGCAGCCGGTACCGCCCCGACCCGAGGCGCGGTCGTCCTCGTTCATGATGCAGGCGTACCGGACCTGGTTCTCGCCGCCGGGACCGATCGTCATGATCGAGAGGTTCTTCCCGTAGCTGCCGTTGTCGACCTCGTCCTCGATCATGTCGCGCGTGTCGTGGACGCCCATCCCCCACAGGTGGGAGGCGTCCCTGAGTTCGACCTCGCCGTCCTCGACGTAGGCGTACACCGGCTTCTCGGCGTGACCCTCGAATAGCAGCCCGTCGAAACCAGCCCACTTGAGTCGGGCACCCGACCAGCCACCGTGGTGGCTGTCGGTGACGGTGCCGGTGAGGGGGGATTTCGTACAGACGGCTATGCGGCCGCTCATCGTCACCTGCGTTCCGGTTAGCGGACCGTTCATGAACGCGAGGAGGTTCTCCGGACCGAGCGGATCGACGTCCGGCCCCTGATCGAAGACGTACTTCACACCGAGGCCGCGAGCCCCGATGTATTTCTTCGCGTCTTCGTCGTCTACACTCTCGTACTGTACGTCGCCCGCCGACAGGTCGACGCGGGCGACGTGGTCGTGGAATCCGCCTAAATCAGTCATGGTAATGGATGCCAGTAATCATACGACCCGATACGTGGTAATTGTTGGTGCAACCGTGTAACCTAATTCGGTTACGTAGCCAAACCCGAACCGCCACGTCCGCGGCCGTCTCCCGGTCCGGATGACGCTCAGGTGTCATCCGAATCGGTGTCGATCGGCGCGCAGAGAAAGGCGTCAGATCCGTCGAGCGACACCGCTATCCGATCGGACCCGCTACGGCCGGTAATGAGTCAACCGAGCCCGGAACGGTACGAGCGGGGCCGGGGAATGGACGCCCACAACGAGGTGATGCGGGAGATCCGCGCCCGGAACGACGAGACGTACGACCCGACCGAACCGACGCGGGTGTGGATCGACGAGGACAACACCCCCGACGGGGTGTACCAATCGCTGACCATCATCCTCAACACCGGCGGTTGTCGGTGGGCTCGCGCTGGCGGCTGTACGATGTGTGGCTACGTCGCCGAGTCAGTCGACGGGGGATCCGTCGGTCACGAGAACCTCCGTCGGCAGATCGACCACTGTCTCGAACACGAGGCCGAACACACCGAGGAGCTGTCGGGACTCGTCAAGATCTACACCTCCGGCTCGTTCCTCGACGAGCGGGAGGTCCCCGCCGAAACCCGAAAGGCCATCGCCGAAACGTTCGCCGACCGCGACCGAATCGTCGTCGAGTCGCTTCCCGACTTCGTCGACCGGGCGAAACTCGAGCAGTTCACCGACCGCGGAATCGAAGCCGACGTCGCGATCGGCCTGGAGACCGCGACCGATCGCGTCCGGCACGACTGCGTGAACAAGTACTTCGATTTCGCGGCGTTCGAGGACGCCTGCGCCGAAGCCGCGGCCGCCGGCGCCGGCGTGAAGGCGTATCTCCTCATGAAGCCGCCCTTCCTCTCCGAGCCCGACGCCGTGTCAGACATGGAGCGTTCGATTCGGCGCTGTGCGGAGGTCGAGGGGTGTCACACCGTCTCGATGAACCCCTGTAACGTCCAGCG
>SKTU01000115.1 GCA_007122455.1 Haloarculaceae archaeon
AGATCGAATCGGTCGATACAGAACTCACATATCGATCGGTACGTTGAATTACTCGATACCTGCCAAGAACGGCATGCCAGATACAGAGGGTGTACGCAGCACGAAACACCGTTTGTTTCTCGTATTTACACCTTGATCACCCCAATACCCACCCTGCAACTGCTCGCGATACTTTTGTTACTCATGTTATCGGTACAGCGGAGCCGAATGAAATTGTGGTCGGTTTAACATCTTAAGACACGTTGATACACGGAAGGAGACGAAATCCATGCTCACCAACGACGAGGCGTTTGACGCGATGGCGGATCTTCGGCGTCGTCAGCTGTTAGCCAACTTGCTCCACACCGATCCGCAAGCGGTCCCGAAATTATCCAGCGTGTCTCAGGAAATGTTGCAGGCCCACGAGGCATTTCTCTGGGAGTATCTATCTGGATCACAGGAGATCGAAAACGCAGACAAAGCCGCTATCCGCACCCATCACGTCGACCTGCCTAAACTGGTTCAGTACAGCTACGTCAAGTGGGATCACGACGACTCTGTTGTCACGAAAGGGCCCAAATTCGACGACGTACGACCGCTACTTAATGTAGTTGAAAAAGAACTCGACGAACGTCCGACAATAGCACCCGAACTGGCTCTCCGGGAGTGAACCTCACGGAGCGAGAATAGCACGTACCACATCGTCTCCGAACACAGGATCTCCTGTATCTATCAGTCACTACCTTAGCTAAGTAAACAACCACGGGTCGGGTGACCCGTGGAACTCTCGCTGTCTTCTTTAGAACGCTATGTATTATGTATGCGTATCATCGCGGACTAACTGATCTGTTGCGTTCGGAAGTAAGCGGTGTAGTATCTAACAAATCAATGCATATTCAATCAGTTATGATGTGTAGATTGGACGTCATTACACCGAAAATACGATACGTATATCCAGACGGATGAGGATTAAATGGACTGATAGGGATTATCGTAGGCGTTCATAGAGTTCCAGCGAGGAAACGAGAGCCGCCGCCGAAGAATGGGCGTCGGACTCCTCGGTTGGCTACGAGAATCCCTATGAGTTCGTTACTTCACTCCTTAGAGTTCGGAGAGACCTCTGCCAGAAGCGCTTGCCACGCCGGGGACGCCGACCACGACGACATCGACGCATTCCGAATTCCAACTGGAAGGCCGTTATTCATCAGCGGTCGAGGCGAATACCCCACGGTCGTTCGGAAACCTTCGGTTAAGCAGGCTGTGAGGTGCTGTGATACCCCAATAGTAATGTCATACCTGAGAGTAGGAGTAGAAGCTATGCTCAAAGAGCCGGTTGAGGAAGCACTGAACGAACAGATCAACGCCGAGCTCTACTCCGAGTACGTCTACCTCTCGATGTCCGCCTTTTATGAGGAGGAAGGCTTGCCTGGGTTCGCGTCGTGGATGCGTGCTCAGGCAGACGAGGAACACGCTCACGCGATGCGCATCTACGACTTCGTGATCGAACGAGACGGGCGGGTTACTTTGACCAGTATTGACAGTCCGCCAACGGAGTGGTCGACTCCGACTGATGCCTTCAAAGAAGCGTACGAGCACGAGGTCGAAATAACCGAAATGATCGATGATCTCGTCGCCCTTGCGCGTGATGAAAACGACAACGCGACCGAGAATATGCTTCAATGGTTCGTCGCCGAACAGGTTGAGGAAGAGGCGACTGCCCAGCATATCCTCGACAAACTCAAACACGTCGGTGACGATGGTACTGGTCTGCTGATGATTGATCAGGAACTTGGCCAGCGTGGCGATACCGGAGGTAATCCGGGTGGCCCCGGAGGTGATGCTTCTGACTCGACTGTGGAGTAGCCAGACACCACTCCCCATATACGTTCAAATAAATACAACTGGAATACAGATACGTCGTCTCGAAAGAGCAGTTCGTTTTTTCGACCCGGAACGATACGTCAGCAATTACTTTGGAGGGTGGGATCCCCTGGCTAAATGTCACGGATACGTTGGAGTCACACGAGAGATTCAGTCGCCATATCTTATCGAGGAGTACTGACGGAGATTCGGTATCTCGAACGTTGTACCAGACGCTCACTTCCGAAGGCGGCCGAGCCTTCACACCCCTTCCGGGAACCAGCGTCTGATGAATTTTCCCCCTCTATATTTTGCACACAGTTTCTATCAGATACTGTGGATTTCACCGAGACCAGTCGTGGTAAAGAGTTTTGTCGCGGCTGGATATACTGCACTGTATGACCGATCACACCGTGGAGTTCGTCGGGACGGGCGAGACGATCACCGTCTCCGAGAAAGAAACCATCCTGTCGCGGTGTCTCGAAGAGGGGATCGCACAGGAGTACTCCTGTCGGGTCGGAATGTGTCTCGCCTGCTCCGCCGAAATCATCGACGGGGAAGTGACCCAGCCGGCAGCCCGTGGGTTGACCGAGTCCGAGCGAGAGCGGTACGCACTCACCTGCATGGCGCGGCCGCTGTCGGATCTCCGGCTCGACCGCGGAAAGTATCCCCCGAGCATCGAAGCCGCCTCGGCGGACACTGGCGCAGAGTCGGACGCCGCGTCGGCCGACGACTGAGCCGCCGCTTTTCGCCCGCTGTCGCAGAGAGAATCGCGTCGAAACAGCCCGTTTACAGTAGTCCCGTCTTCTGGAGCTTCATCAGGTCCTCGGTGTCGAGCGTCTCGCCCTCCTTGAACTTCTGGTAGATCTCCTCGGCCTCTTCCTTGGCAGCCTCCCGCTTTTCGCTGCGGCGGTCCTCGCGCTTTTCCTCCTCTTCCTTGTCGAGTTCGCGGAGTCGCTTCTGCACGCGGACGAAGTCTTCGTGGTGGCGGTCGGCCGCCTCCTGGGCCGCGACGAACTTGTCGTGCCATTCGTCGGCCTCGTCGCGTATGTCGTCGGCCTCGCGGTAGGCCTCGATCATCTGGTTGTGGTGTTCCTGAGCCTTGTCAGCCAGTTCGGTCACCTTCTGGTGGTGCTTCGAGGCTTCGGCGCGGACCTCCTGGGCCTCCTCCTTGAGCTCCTCGAGCTCGTCGCTCTGGCCGAGTTTGGTCTTCCGCTCGGAGAGCTTCTCGCGCTTCTCCTCGATCTTCTCGATGAGCTCTCGCTCGTCCTCGCTGGAGAGCACCTCGGTCTGCTGTTTGAACTCCAGCTGTTCGATCTCCTCTTTCAGCTGATCGACGCTCTTGCCCTCGTTGAGTTCGAGATCGTCCTTCAGCTGGTCGACTTCGTCGAACAGCTCGTTGGCTTTCGCGTTGAGCTCGTTTCGCTTCTCCTTGTGTTCCTGGACCTGTTCGTTGAGCTCGTCGCGCTTCTCTCGGTGGGATTGAGCCTCGTCGACCTTCTCTCGGGTCTTGGCGTTGAGCTCGTCGCGCTTGGATGCGCGCTCGGAGGCCATCTGATTGAGGTCGTTTCGCCGGTCGCGAAGCTGGCCGGCGCGTTTTATGAGTTGGCCCTTAGAATTGTTTTCGAGGTCGTCTTCGGTCAGTTCTACGTTCTTTGATTCGTCGATTGACGCTGCCATGGTTAGTTACCGTGCTGTCCATTACCGCTCCGGCGCACACCGACCGCTAAACGGGACGCGATCGCCGTATAAGCAGGATCCCTTCTCATTCTGGTCGGCTTGCGGTTCGCCGAACGCCGGAGGCGTTCTGGTAACCGTAGATACCACGCTCGAATATTTAAAACTTCTGCAGGCGGATGAACAGTGGAAACGATTCACACGGACGAGTAGACGCTCGTCGAGCGGGATTACGAATTATTAACGTTTCGTGAATCCGAACGGACGGCCTCAAGTACGTCGCCGGACGAACGCGGTGCATGGAAGAGGTTATCCGTGCCGTCGGGCACGAGCACGTCTCCGCGGCCCACGGGAGTACCTTCGAACTGACGAGTGACGATTGGTTGACGCCCGCGGGCGACTGTATCCTCGGCATCGAAGCCGATCGAACCCCCGCCGACTTCGACCCCGAGTTCGTTCGAGCGTGCCAGTGCACCGACGCGACGATCGAGGCGACACTCTCGGCCGGGGGATACGAAACGCGCATCTCCGGCCGCGGCCACCCCGACCTCACGTTCGACGACGACAGGAGCCTGGTCGGGCGGACGAGCGACTACGTCGACGACCGGACGGTGTTGGTCGGAGCCGACGCGGCCGCCGCTGACGTCGACCGGACGCTGGTCGACGCGCTCTCTGGCGGTGCCGAACTCACCTGCGTGCTCTCCGTCGAGCGGTAAGGTTTTCCGCTCCGCGGCTGCGCTCAACCGTATGCTATCCGAGTTAGCCCGTTCGCGCGCAGTGCGGGCGTTCGCGGTCGTGCTCGTCGCGCTCGCGGTCGTGACGACCGTCGGGCTGTATCTGGACGGCGGGATCTCCGTCTCGCTGCTCGAAGGGCTGATCTTTCTCTACATCAGCATCGTGCTCGCCTACGGGGTGTTTCGCGGCGTGTTGGACGAACCGCGCGTACAGATCGCCTTCGGCGTCGGCGTTGCGGTGTACGGTCTGTTGATCTATCTGCTGGACGGTCAGCTCCTGTGGCTCGCCGTCGGCCTCGGCGCAGCGGCGTTGACCGCGCGAAACGTCCTCTTCCTCCGGGAGTGATTTGTCGCTCGCGGGCGTTCGATCGGTATGGACGACGAACCCGCCGAGAATATCTCCGGTGGTGACACCGGTGGCGGCGCTTTCGAGCGTTTCGACTCCGGAACGACCGGCGAGGACGCCGAACTGATCGTCGATCGGCTCGGTGATCTCTACTGGCAGAAGCGGTACGGCGGGCGGGACGCTTTCGAGTGTCTCGTCCGGACGATCCTCTCGCAGAACACCTCCGACAAGGCGAGCCAGCCGGCACACGACGCCCTGATGGCGCGCTATGGCGACGGGTCGGGCGATCTGGCGGTCGCTCTCGCCAGCGCCTCCCAGGACGAACTCGCCGAGACGATCTCCTCGGCCGGGCTCTACAACCAAAAGTCGAAGACGCTCGTCCGACTCGCCGATCGAATCGTCGAGGAGTACGGGGGCGAGGACGGCTTCGAGGAGTTCGTCACGCGGGAGTCGCCCGACGACGTTCGGGACGCGCTCCTCGAAATGAAGGGCGTCGGACCGAAGACCGCCGACTGCGTGCTACTCTTCGCCGGCGGACGAGACGGCGTCTTCCCCGTCGATACTCACGTCCACCGGATCGCCCGACGGATGGGTCTGGCACCAGCCGACGCCGACCACGAACTGGTCCGCGAACGGCTCGAGGCGACGGTTCCCGCCGAGAAGTGCGGCTTCGGACACACCGCGATGATTCAGTTCGGTCGGGAGTACTGCACGGCACGGAAGCCGGCTTGCCTCGACGATCCCGAGGCCTGTCCGCTCGCCGACCGCTGTGCACAGATCGGCGTCTATCCCGAAACAGGCGAGGTCGTCGATCCGAGCGATGCCCCGGAGGCCGACACCGTCTGATCGGGCGAGAGCTCTTTTATTCCGCGGCCGCTGAGATAGGTTGTGCTCACGAAGGACCTCCTTCGGGTGTCGAGAGCCGGCGGCGGCTACCAGCCACGCTTTACCGACCCCGACGACGAGGCGCTCGCAGCCAGCGTCATCGGGATCTACCAGGGACACGTGGGCGAACGCCGCGCCGTCTTGGACGAGGCGCTCGTCGACCTGGAGCGCGACGTCGACGATTTCAAACTCGTCCGTGGATTCGCGAAGCTGCTCGATCGGGAGGCCGCCTTCGAGTGTCGGTCACCGATCGAGCCGGTCCGTGCTCGCACGGCCGCTTTCGAAGCCGCCGAGCGATCCGGTGTCGAGCGCGCTTCGGCGATAGCTGCGGCCGCAGAGCGTCTCGGTGCGACCCCGAACGAGGTCGAGGCGTCGCTGTTCGCGGATCGCGACCGCGAGGAGCTGCTCGTCGATCTGGACGTGCGATGGACCCCCGCCCAACTCTGCGCGCAGTACGACCTCTCCGTGGCTCAGACTGCACTTTTCGACGCCGTCGAGATGCGGATCCGGTCGTCGGATCCGAAGGCGGTCGTTTCGGCGATCAAGCGGCTCCGGCTGATGTACGAGATTCGCCGGACGGACGACGGCCGGGAGTTCGTCGTCACCGGCCCGGACGCGCTCTTTAGCCGATCGCGACGGTACGGGACGCGGTTTGGGAGACTCCTTCGAACGGTCGCCGGAACTCCCGAGTGGCGAGTAACGGCACGCATCGACGACCGAGGCACCGAACGGACGCTCGAGCTCACCGACGCCGACCTCGACGTTCCCTCCGCCGATCCAGTCGTGGAGCCGACGTTCGACAGCGGTGTCGAGGCGGACTTTTACAGTCGGTTCGAATCGCTGGACCTCGACTGGACACTCGTCCGGGAGCCCGAACCCCTCGCGGCTGGCGAACACGTCGTCATCCCCGACTTCGCGTTCGACTACCGGCACGGTGACTTCAGGGTCTACTTCGAAATCATGGGTTTTTGGACGCCCGACTACGTCGAGAAGAAGCTCTCACGATTCTCCGAACTCGAGGACGTCGCGTTTCTCGTGGCCTACGACGAATCCCTCGGCGTCGGCGAGGCGATCGAGCGCGAGGGTCACCGGGCGTTCCCCTACCGGGGATCGGTCCGACTGAAAGACGTCAGGGGTGCGCTCCGGCCGTACGAGAACCGCCTCGGTGCCGAGCGGGCAGCGTCGCTTCCCGACGAGCTCGCTCCGGACGCCGACGTGACGACGCTCGCGGCGGTCGCCGCGGCGCACGATGCACCGGAGTCGGTCGTCGAGGACGTGACGTTCCCCGACCACGAGCGCGTCGGGCGGATGCTCGTGAGGCCCGCGGTACTCGAGTCGGTTGCCGACCGGATCGACGCCGGGATGACGCTCTCCGAGGCCGAGGTCGCTTTCGAGGAGTTCGGTCTCGAGGACGCGAGTGCGGTGCTCTCGCGGCTCGGCTACCGCGTCGAGTGGGAGGGGCTCGGCGGCGGCAGCTTACGCGAGACGTAGCGAACAGGCGGTGCTTCGGCTCGACGATCCGTGCACCGCACCACGGTCTCGGCGGATCGCCGGCAACTCGTCACGACACACGACGGTTTCTCTCGGTATCACTTATAAATCAACGCTCCCGCTGGCGTCCCTTCGGCATCTGCGAACGAAGTTCGCCGTACAGATACAGCCCGACGCCGATCGGTTCGACGTCGCCCGCGATCTCGTGCGCTGCGATCAGATACCCCCAGTCGCCGTCCCACTCGAGTTCCTGGTCGTCCCCCCGGAGGAACCGGACCGCTTCGTCGTCGTCTAAAACGATCACGTTCCGGGTCGCCTCGCGCCCGAATCGCTGGACGGCGTCCGTCGTCGGTTTCCAGTGCTCCTGGCGCGTTCGGAGGAACGTCATGCCGAGACCTTCGACGTCGGCCGGCGACTGCAACTCGTCGGCGAACGCCCAGATCTTCCCCGCGCCCTTCTCCCAGAAGCTGTGGCCGTCGAACGTCTCGGGATCGAGCCCAAACCGATCGATCCACCAGCCGACGACCTCCTCGCGGGTCGCCCGTCCGTCCAGATCACGTTCGCTGTCGGTTTCGGGTAACCGGTCGAACCGCTGGCCGTCGTTTCCGCTCACGCGCCCACCTCCAGTTTCGCGCAGAAGAACCCGCCGGTGTCGTTGTGGTGTGGGTAGATCCGCTTCGCGCGTCGCATCGACTCGCTGTAGGTGTCGCCGTTCCACTCGGCGAGTCCGGGAAGGTGTTCCAGTTCGAGATCGAACTCGACGAGTCGACAGTCGTGTTCCTCGAGAGCGTGCTGGACGATCGCCTCGTTCTCCTCGGGGGCGAACGTACAGGTCGAATAGACGACCGTTCCCCCCTCGCGCGTGATCGAGATGGCTCGATCGAGGATCGCTCGCTGGGTGTCGGCGATGGCACCGATGTGCTCGAGCGACCAGTCCTCGAGTGCGTCCGGGTTCTTGCGAACCGTCCCCTCGCAGGAGCAGGGTACGTCGGCGAGTGCGCGGTCGAACCTCTCGCCGCCGAACGGTTTCAGCGAGAAGTTCCGACCGTCCTGTCTGGTGACGACGAGATTCGTCACCCCACAGCGTTCGGCGTTCGCTCGGAGCGCCGATAGCCGACCGAGGTTGTTGTCGTTACCGACGAGCAGGCCACGGTCTTCCATCAGCGCCGCCAGCTGTGTCGTCTTGCTTCCGGGGGCGGCACAGGCGTCGTAGACGCGCTCGCCGGGCTCGGGGGCGACTGCGAGTGCCGGGACGGCGGAGACCTCCTCCTGTCCGTACACCCAGCCGTGGACGTACGGCCACGTGTTTCCGGGTGAGACGTCGTCGTCGAGTCGGAAGAGGCCGTCGTGCCACTCGACGGCTTCGTAGCCGACGTCCCGTTCGTCGAACGCCCGCCGAACCCGCTCGGGCGTGGCCTTGATCCGGTTGACCCGGACGACCGAAGGGAGCGGCCGTTCGCAGGCCGCGCGAAACGCCGCCGGGTCGTCGAGCAGCGGCTCGTACCGCGAGAGGGGATCCATACGTACCCTCGAGAGATCTGTGGCTTTGTCGGTGTCGGTTCGTGGGCCGATTTTAAGGGATCTGCCGCCCTCCGTCCGACTATGGCGAGCATCCAGATTCAGACGGACGAGATCGAACTCGACGAACCGACGCTCGTCGAGGGACTGCCCGGTGTCGGCCTCGTCGGGAAGATCGCGGCCGATCACCTCGTCACGGAGTTCGACATGCAGTATTACGGAGCGGTGCACTGCGATGGACTCCCGAAGGTCGCGATGTACCGGGGCGAGCACTCCGACGTTCGGCCACCGGTTCGAATCTACGCCGACGAGGGGCGGGATCTGCTCGTACTGCAGAGTGACGTTCCGGTCTCGCCGACGACGGCGAGCGACTTCGCGACGTGTATCACCGGGTGGGTCGAATCCAACGACGCACTGCCGCTCTATCTCAGCGGGATCGCCGAGGAGAAGGGTGACGTTCCGGAGCTGTACGGGGTCGCCACGGGGGACGCCGAGTCGGTTCTCGACGACGTCGGTATCGTCCCGCCCCGAGAGAGCGGACTCGTCACCGGACCGACCGGCGCGCTGCTCTATCGGGCCAGCGAAGTGGGTCTCGATTCGGTCGGGCTGATCGTCCAGACCGACCCGAAGTTCCCCGATCCGGAAGCCGCGCGCGTCCTTCTGAAGAACGGGATCGAACCCATCGTCGACGTGTCGATCGACGCGAGTACGCTCGTAGAGCAGGCCGGCGAGATCCAGACGGCTCGCGAGGAGCTCGCAAAGCGGCTCCAGGACGCGGGCGACGAGAGCAGCGAGGCGCAGCCGATCCGCGGCTTTCAGTAGCGCGGTTCACCGGTGTCACCCTCAAGGGGGTGTCGAGTCGCCGAACTTTTATCCCTTCGTGTGTTACTGTCTAACATGAAAACGGACGGTACCGACGCGGCGATCCGGGAGTTCCTCCGGAAGGCCGATCGAGCGTACAGCGAGCACGAATCCGGCTACGCAAACGCCGACGCCACGCTCCGACGGCTGCAGGACCACATTCGACAGCTCGAAACCGCCGTCGAGGACGAAACTGAAGAGCGGCTGCTACGCTAAACGTCGTCGACCACCACGGCGGTGAAGAACGGGTCGTCAGCTCGCGGACCGCGATCGAAGGCGAAGTCGTAGTCGACCGCTTCGATCCGAACCCGGTCGCCGATCGACAGCTGCTCGTATTCGGCGTCGATCGGCGAGAGCAGTCGCGGTCCGGCGTCGAGATCGATCATCCCGAGCACGATCGGGGAGTCGAACCCCGGTGGGGTCCGGTGTTGCTGAGTGACCGAGTGTAGCGTGCCGACCGGATCGATCTCGCCCCACGTGAGTTCGTCGCTTCCGCACTCCGGACAGATCGGTCCCGGCGGGAAGACGACGGTCCCACAGTCGTCACAGCTCGGCACCCGGAACTCGTTCCGATTTAGGCCCTCCCAGAACGGTCCGGCGAAGTCCTCGATTTCGGTCATCGTTTCACCTCGAACACCGCGGCGTTCATCCCGTCGACGTGGCCGTGCTCGCTCGTCGTCAGCACCGATCGCGCCCCGTCGATCTGATTCGCGGCCGTCCCCCGAAGCTGTCGGACCGCTTCGGCGTGGTTTATGAGGGGCGTTACCATCGCGGGATGTCCCCGACCGATACAGCCGCCCGAGGGACTAACCGGGATCTCCCCGTCGGTTGCCGTCCGTCCGTCCGCGGCCGCGCGGGCACCCTCTCCCCGCTCGAACAGCCCCATCTCCTCGGTGATGATCGCCTCGACGTGCGGGAACGGTGCGTACGGTTCGAGCACGTCCAGATCCTCGGCGTCGAGGCCGGCGTCGTCGAGTGCCGCTTCGGTCCCGCCGGCTGCGGCCGGCAGTCGCGACATCGACTCTCCGCGGACGCCGATCAGGTGACTCGGTGGGTGATCGTAGCCGATACCGGTCACTTCGACGTCGACGTCGTCGCTCCCGTCGCTCGTGAGTATCAGCGCCGCTGCGCCGTCGGTCGGCGCCGGACATTCGTACAGCCGCAGCGGATCGGAGATCGGCCGGGAGTCGAGAATCTCCGCGGGCGTCGGAGCGGCCGACTCGTAAAAGAGCGCGTCCGGGTTGCTCTCGGCGTTGCGGCGGTTCTTCTCGACGACCGTGGCGATCGTCTCTCGGTCGACGTCGTGCTCGTAGCAGTACCGCTGGAGGCTCTGGGCGTACACCGCCGGGATCGACGGTCCCATCGGCGACTGGAACTGCCGGTCGAAGATGCCGAGGATGTACTCGAAGTAGTCGTCGGTCTCGACCGTCGAGTTGCGCTCGACGGCCAACACCGCGGCGGTGTCGACCGCACCGGATCGGACGTCCGCGACTGCGCTCCGGAACGCCGTTCCACCGCTGGTTCCACCGGTGTACACCTCGAGCGATCGGTCGAGATCGAGACCGAGCCACCGTGTCAGAAACGTCGAGAAGAATTTCTGGGACGTCCACGGTCGTGGCTTCGGCATGTAGAGCCCGTCGACGTCGCCCGGTTCGACGGCCGCGTCATCGAGTGCGTCGCCGAGCACCGTCGCTGCCATGTCCCGTTCCTCGGCGTCGTAGGTGTCGTTCGGTAGCGTGCTGATCCCGGCGACTGTCGCCGTCGTCATAGTTTTCCCCGTCCGCAGTGCGCTCGTTCGGACATAGACGGGGTATCTCCGGGGAGTGCCAAGAACGTACCGTCAACCGCGGTCGTGGATCGGTCCGTCGTGGTCGGAGAGATGCCCCGGCCGGCGACCGTACCGAACCGCCTGTAGTTCGCCGACGACGGTGAGTAGCGCGTCGGTTCCGGCCCCGAGTCGATCGCCGGCGGCACGGAGGACGGTGGGGCCGGTCGCAGCCGGGTATTCTGTCCCCATCTCGACCGGAGCCAGTGGATCCGGCGAAGTAACTCTTCCGGCAGTTCTGATCGACGGGCGGCTCTCACTTCAGCAGCGGTCGCGAGGAGTTCGTCACGACGAGGATGCTGCTGGCACCCATCGCGACGGCGGCGAAAAGCGGGTTCAACAGGCCGGTCGCGGCCAGCGGGATCGCGATCGCGTTGTAACAGAACGCCCACCCGATGTTCCCCTTTATCCGGCGACCGGTGGCCCGCGAGAGTTCGAACACCGTCTCCACCGACGCCAGGTCGTCGTCGACGATCGCGACGTCGGCGGCGTCGACGGCCATCGCCGTCCCGCCGCCGAGCGCGATACCCAGATCGGCGGCGGAAAGCGCCGGCGCGTCGTTGGTGCCGTCGCCGACCATCACCGTTCGACCCTGCGCCTTGAGTCGGTTGACGGTTTCGGCTTTCCCCTCGGGCGGGACGCCGGCGAAGACGCGGCTGACGCCGTCGTGGGCACGGAACCGCTCGGCTGCGGCCGAATCGTCACCGGTGAGGACGACGACGTCGACGCCGTCGGCCGACAGCGACGCCACCGTCGACTCCCAGCCGTCCCTGAGCTCGTCGCCGACGACGGCGATTCCCTCGGCGGTACCCTCGCGGCCGATCAGCACCGGAACCTGCCCCGCGTCGCTCGCGTCGGCGGCCCGATCGGCGAGTCGCTCGGGAACGTCCCAGCCGCGTTCGGCGAACAGCTCCGGATGACCGACGAGCAGTGGTTCGCCGTCGACGATCCCGGAAACGCCGTTTCGGTGGCTCTCGAACGACCCGATCCGCTCGGCCGCCGCTCCCCCGTCAGTTCGCGGTTCCGCGGCGGCGATCGCAGTCGCGACCGGATGCGACGACCGCGTCTCCAGCTCGGCTGCCTTCGAGAGGAGTTCCCCATCGACGTCCGACTCGAGGAGCGCCATTTCGCCGGTCGTGAGCGTGCCGGTTTTGTCGAAGACGACCGTGTCGGCCTCGCGAATCCGCTCGAACACCGTGTCGTCGAAGACGACGATCGAGCGCTCCAATGCGTCCCGAAGCCCGGCGGCGACCGCAAGCGGTGTCGCGAGTCCGAGCGCGCACGGACAGGAGACGATGAGCACGGTCAGCCCCACGAGCAGCGCCGCGGCGATCGTCGCTCCGATACCGAGGTTGATCGCCGTCACGACGATCGCGAGCACCAACACGAGCGGCACGAAGATCGTCGCCAGGCGGTCGGCGAGCTTCTGTATGCCACGGCTCCCGCTCTGGAGATCCCACGTGAGCTCGGCGATTCGGTCGAGGCTGCTCGTCGCGCCCTCGCCGACGCGGACGGTTATCGCTCCGTCGGCGACCATCGAGCCACCGACGACCTCATCGCCCGCCGTCTTTCGGCTCGGAAGCGATTCGCCCGTGACGACCGCTTCGTCGACGGCCGCGTCGCCGTCGACGACGGTGCCGTCGATCGGCACCCGTTCACCGGCTCGGACGAGGACTCGGTCGTTCGCCTCGAGTTCGTCGACGGCGACCCTCTCGCGCTCGCCCCCGTCGAGACGGGTCGCCTCGTCGAGCTGTATCGCGGTCAGATCAGAGAGCTGCTCGGTCGCACGCTGCTTCATCGACGACTCGTACTGGGTGCCGATCGTGACGATGACGATGATCGCGACGGTGACGTCGTAGTAGATGTGATCGCCGCCGACGATCATCGAGAGGGTACTGTAGGCGTAGGCGCTCCCCGCCGCGAGTGCCACGAGCAGGTCCATGTTCGGCGACCGCGTCTTGAGGCTCACGTACGCTCCACGGAGGATCGGTCGCCCGGTCACGGCGAGGACGACGGTCGTCAGCACGCCGATCACGGCGTAGAAGTACGTCGCCGATGGGCTGGCGAGCGCGTCGGCCAGAAACGCCGCCGTCCGCTCGTCGTAGTAGAGCCCGCCGAAGTAGGTCGGATAGATGATGACGATGTACTGGAGCATCACCATCATCCCGACGAGGACGCCAACTGCGAGTCTCGCGGTCGCCCAGTTGTCGGCCTGTCGCCGTCTGAACGCGTCGTCCCGCTCGTAGGCGGTGTAGCCGAGCCCGCTGATCGACGTTCGGAGCTGCTCGGCCGAGAGCTCGGGATCGTGGTCGATCCGGACCGTCTCCGTGACGTAACTCGCCGCGGCGTTGCTGACGCCGGCTTCGTTGGCGGCGACGGATTCGATGAACGCCTCACAGCTCGAGCAGTACATCCCTTCGACCTCCAGATACGTCGTCTCGTGACCGTCCGGAATCGGCCGCTCGGCGTCCCGTTTCGCCGTTCGACGAACGTCCTCGACGGTGACGTCGTCGACGTCGTCGAGCGCGGTGTAGACGTCCCGACAACCGGTACAACAGAACGACTCACCGGCGCCGTTCGCAACGTCGACGCCGTCCGCGGGGAGTCCGCACAGCGTACAGCCGGTGTCGGTGTCGTCACTCATGGTCAGTGGTGGGTGTGGCTATGGCCGCCGAGTGGATCGTAGAACGGGAGCTCGGGGTGGGGGACGTGGATCCCGAGGCTCATCAGCCCGTGTGCGAAGAGCACGTAGCCGAGGACCACGAAGGCGACGCCGAGCAGGCGGTGGACGCGGCGGCGGTGGGCCGCGTCGACGTTTCCGATCACCGTCCCGTAGGCGAAGACGGCGGGGATCGTTCCGATACCGAGGGCGGCGAGGGCGATCCCACCGGAGACAGCCGATCCCGTCGCGAACGCGTAGAGGAAGGCGGGGTAGAGTATCGGGCACGGGAGCAGTCCGTGAACCGCGCCGAGGCCGACGATGCCGGGGCCGGAGGCGAACCGGTCGACGGCCCCGACCAGCCGCCCGACGAGTCGGTCCGCGCCGGGGACGTTGATTCCACCGCCGACGTGCCCGAGGACGTACCGCACGCCGACGACGATCACTACACCGCCGACGACGAGGCCGACGGTCCCTCGCAGGAGGTCGGCTGTAGCGGTCAGCGACGCCATCGTAACGAAGATCGCGCCGCCGAGTGCGCCGAACGCCGCACCGAGGACGGTGTAGGAGGCCGCACGGCCGACGTTGAAGAGGGCATGCTGACGGACCTCGTAGGTCGTCAGGTGGCCGGCTCGGCTGCTGTCGTCCATCCGATCGGCGTACACCGTCACGAGCGGGCCGCACATACCGATACAGTGGGCGCCGCCGAGAAGACCGATCACACCGAACAGCAGCACGTCCGCGCCGAGGAGTGTTTCGGTGACCATTTCAGAGTGGAGTTCGGTTGTCGTTCGGCTTCGACGGACAACGACCTTTCGTCTTCGGTGTCGGTCCGATCATCGTTCCTCCACGTAGAGAAGCGCCAGCACGGCGAGCAGTGCCACCTCGGTCAGCTTCGAGACGAGCGCCAGTCGATCGGCGAGCAGGTGATCGACGATCACCCACAGCGCCGGTTCGTCGTGGCCGTGTGCGTGACGCCCCGGCCAGAACGCCCCGTGATCGAGGACGGTGTGCCACGCACCGTAGCCGACGAGGAAGACGACCATGAGCGCCATTCCGCCGAGGTAAACCGGTCTGGGATCGAACCCCTGATACACGAGCATCACGCCGAGCGACATCGCGAAGACCGCGAGCAGGAACGCCGCCGGCCGCGGGTCGTGAACCATCCCGAAGTGGAGCTGTCTAACGATCTGTGGCAGCGCCCAGTAGAGATGTGTCGCCGCCACGACGACGGCGAGGGCGAATGCGGCCAGTCGGAGACGGTCGGTTGCCATCGTTCGAGTTCAGGGTTCGACGCCATTTGCTCTGTTGGTTCGATCGTCGAACCAGCCGATGGCAAGCCTTTAGCGTCCTGCTAGTCATACTCACGGTAATGTTCGATGAGGACGACCTCGCCGAGATACGGGCCGGCAGAGCCCGCTGGAGCGAGGAGACGCTCGAACCGTATCTCGATACCGGCGAGCGGAAGGAGCGGTTCGCGACGGTGTCGAATCACGACGTCGATCGACTCTACACGCCGGACGACGTCGCCGATCTCGACTACGGGGAGGATCTCGGCTTCCCCGGCGAGCCGCCGTTCACCCGCGGTCCGTATCCGACGATGTACCGCGGCCGGACGTGGACGATGCGTCAGTTCGCCGGCTTCGGAACCGCCGAGGAGACCAACGAGCGGTTTCAGTATCTGACCGAGGAGGGACAGACCGGTCTCTCGACGGCCTTCGACATGCCGTCGCTCATGGGGATCGACTCCGACCACCCGATGAGTGACGGCGAGGTCGGCAAGGAGGGTGTCGCCGTCGACACACTCCGAGACATGGAGATCCTCTTCGAGGGGATCGACATCGGCGAGGTCTCGACGTCGTTCACGATCAACCCGAGCGCGGCGGTCATCTACGCGATGTACGTCGCGCTGGCCGACCAGCAGGAGATCGACCGCTCTGAGATCCGCGGCACGCTCCAAAACGACATGCTCAAAGAGTTCATCGCTCAGAAGGAGTGGGTGATCCCCCCGGAGCCGTCGCTCTCAATCGTCACCGACACCATCGAGTTCGCCGTTGAGCAGACTCCGAAGTTCCACCCGATCTCCGTCTCCGGCTACCACATCCGCGAGGCCGGCTCGACGGCCGCCCAGGAACTCGCGTTCACGCTCGCGGACGGTTTCGCGTACGTCGAGGACTGTCTGGATCGGGGACTCGACGTCGAGACGTTCGCACCGCTCTTCTCGTTTTTCTTCAATTCGCACAACTCGATCTTCGAGGAGGTCGCGAAGTTCCGCGCCGGGCGTCGCATCTGGGCGAACGTCCTCGCCGAGCGATACGGTGCGGAGTCAGACGCCTCGCGGCGGATGAAGTTCCACACCCAGACCGCCGGGCAGTCGCTGACGGCTCAACAGCCTTTGAACAACGTCGTCCGGACGACGATCCAGGCGCTCGCGGCGGTACTCGGCGGGACCCAGTCGCTCCACACCAACAGCTACGACGAGGCGCTGGCGCTCCCCAGCGAGGAGGCCGTCCGGGTCGCACTGCGGACCCAGCAGATCATCGCCGAGGAATCCGGCGCCGCGGACATCGTCGACCCGATGGGCGGCAGCTTCGCGATCGAATCGCTCACCGACGAAATGGAGGCGGAGGTGATGGCGTATCTCGAGGAGATCGAGGAGATCGGCGACGGATCGATTCGGGACGGCGTACTGGAGGGGATCGAGCAGGGTTACTTCCACCGGGAGATCCAGGAAGCGAGCTACGAGTATCAAAAACGCGTCGACCGCGGCGAGGAGGTCGTCGTCGGCGTCAACCGGTACGCGATCGAGGAGGACACATCCCCGGAGGTGTTACAGATCGAAGAGGGGTCTCAGCGACGGCAACTGGATCGGCTCGAGCGCGTCAAGGACGAGCGCGACGACGAGGCCGTCGAGGCGACGCTCGAGGCGGTGTCGGCGGCGATCGAACGGGGCGACAACGTCATGCCGCCGATCATCGACGCGGTGAAGGCGTACGCGACGATGGGTGAGATCATGGCGGTGTTCGAGGATCACCACGGCCCGTACCAGGAACGGATCGGTCTCGCGTAGTGGCCGGAACGGAACTGTTTTAGTTGCCACCGGTTCGAGGTGTGTGTGATGATCTCACTATCCGCCGAACAGGAGATGATCCTCTCGTCGCTGGAGGAGCTCGCCGAATCGGAGTTCACCGATCGGGCCTTCGAATGGGAGGGCGAACCGCCGTGGGAGAACGCCGAACTGCTCGCCGACCGCGGCTTCCTCGGGGTAAACATCGCCGAGGAGTACGGCGGTGGCGGCATGGGCGAGTTCGAGGCGATGCTGTCGATCGAGGCCATCGGACAGGTCTGCCCCGACACCGCGGAGTTCGTCTACAACCAGCAGATGGTCGCAGCCCGCGCGATCGAGATGTTCGGAAGCGAGGCGGCCAAGCAGCGATACCTCCCCGGCGTCACCGCCGGCGAGGACGCGATCGCGATCGCGATCTCCGAACCCGAAGCCGGCAGCGACGTCGGTTCGATGAACACGCACGTCGAAGAGATCGACGGCGAGCTCGTGTTGAACGGCGAGAAGATCTGGGTGAGCAACATCCCTCACTCGTCGGCCGCGGTCGTCTGGACGAAGTTCCCCGAGGGACTCGGCTCCGTGATCGTCGATCTCGACGGCAACGACGACGAAATCGAGATCCAACAGCACTACACCAACATGGCCGGTCACACGCAGACGCAGTTCTACATGCACGACGTGGTCATTCCCGAGGAACACGTACTCACTCGGGGAAAGGAGGGATTCAAAAAGCAGCTACAGGCACTCAACTGGGAACGGCTCGGAAGCGCGACGCTGGCGAACTCGATCGCTCGCTGTGCTCTCGGGAAGGCGCTCGATTACGCCCAACAGCGCGAACAGTTCGACCAGCCGATCGCCGATTTCCAGGGGATCGAGTGGAAACTCGCCGATCAGTTCAAACAGCTGGAGGCCTCGCGAACGCTCACCTACCGGGCCGCGCTCAACGCCGAGAGACAGGGCCGGATTCCCGACCGACTCGACGCCTCGCTGGCGAAGCTCTACTCCGGGGAGATGGTCGAACGCGTCACGAGCGAGGCGCTACAGATCCACGGCGCCAACGGCTATCAGCAGGGGCACCCGCTCGAGTATCTCTACCGGCTCGCCCGCGGACGGCGGCTTGCAGCCGGTACCGACGAGGTTCAGAAGAACCAGATCGCTCGGGCACTGAAGAAGAACGGCCTCCCGCCGCTCGCCTAGTACTCCCGATCGTAGTCGGGTTCGCGACCCTCCCGGAACGCGGCTGTCGCCTCGTCGTGCTCCGGGTCGTTGACGCACTCCCACTGGTATTCGATCGCCCGCTCGCAGTAATCCTCGAACGTCTGTTCGGGGTCGATGAGCTGCTTCGTGTAGCGGACCGCCTCGGCGGGGAGATCACGAACCTCCTCGGCGAGCGCCGCGGCCTCGACGAGTGGATCGTCGGCGATGCCGGAGATCAGTCCCAGTTCCTCGGCAGTCTCCGCAGTGATGTCCCGTCCCGTGAGCAGATACTCCCGCGCCTTCGACTCCCCGATGAGCCGCGGCAGGAGCCATCCGCCGCCGTCGCCGGGGATCAGGCCGACCCTGACGAACCCCTCCCGGAGCACGGCCGACTCGCTCATGTACCGGACGTCACAGGCCAGCGCGAAATCGCAGCCTGCGCCGATCGCCGGACCGTTGACGGCCGCCACGGTCGGCTTGCGCATCTCCCGGAGCTGGCGGACGACGTTCTGGACGCCCCAGAGGTAGGCGGCGTACTCCTCCTTCTGCATCCCGCTCCAGTCGGGCATGCTGTTGACGTCCGCACCGGAGCAGAACCCCTTGCCTGCGCCCGTGAGGATCACCGCGTAGGCGGTGTCGTCGTCGACCGCGTCCCGAAGCGCCTCGTTGATCTCGAGGATCATCTCCCGGTTGAACGCGTTGTAGACGTCGGGTCGGTCGAGTGTGATCGTCGCGTAGCCGTCCGACGAATCGTAAGAGACGTGCTGCATGCTCTCGGGGTGGAGTGACGGCGGCTTCAATCCATCGACGCCGCCGGCGGATGTCATTGGTTCTATATCGTCCCTCGACCAATGGTGGCCAATGCCAGTTACCGACGCCAACGACGGCCGTCCGCTCGCGGGGGTCACCGTTATCGACATCACGCAGGTCGTCGCGGGACCGTTCGCGACGATGAACCTCGGCGATCTCGGTGCCGAGGTCATCAAGATCGAAGCGGTCGGCCGCGGAGATCGCTCGCGGAGCATTACGCCGAATCCGGAGTATTTCGACACGATAAACCGGAACAAGCGGAGTATCGAGGTGAACCTCAAGAGCGAGGCTGGCCAGGAGATCGTCCGTAAACTCACGGCCGAGGCGGACGTCTTCGTCGAGTCGGCCAAACCCGGTCGGATGGAGGCGTTCAATCTCTCCTACGAGGAGCTCCGCGAGGTGAATCCCGAGCTCATCTACTGCTCGATCTCCGGCTTCGGCCGGGACAGCCCGTACGAGGAGCTCCCGGCGTGGGACATGTTGGTGCAGGCGATGAGCGGGATCATGAGTATCACCGGCGAGGAGGGCGGACAGCCGCTTTGGTCCGGACTACCGAGCGGCGACCTCATCACGGCGATGTACACGAACCAGAGCGTCATCGCAGCGCTCTACGCCCGCGAGCGCGGCGTCATCGACTCCGAGTGGATCGAGGTGCCGATGCTCGACGCCGCGATCTCGTGGCTCTCGGCCCGGGCCGGCCACACGTTCGGTTTCGACGAGCCGTTCCCCCGGCTCGGAACGCGGCACCCGACGATCTCGCCGTTCGGCGTCTACAGCTGTTCGGACGACAACATCGTCATCGCCGCCGGGACGGACTCGCTCTTCGAGGAGCTCTGTCGCGTCATCGACCGGGAGGATCTCCTCGAGGACGACCGGTTCGAGACCGGGACGGATCGCGCGGAGAACTACGCCGCCCTCGACGCGGAGATCGAGGCCGTCCTCGAGAACGACACCGCCGACGCGTGGATCGACCGGCTCCAGGCCGAGCGAGTGCCCGCGGGTCCGATCAACGACACGAAGACCGTCTGGGAGGACGAACACGTCCAGCGCCGCGAGCTTCATCAGGTGATGGAGCGCCCCGGCCGGGAGGACGCCGACGTGATCGACCATCCGATCCACTTTACGTCGCTCGTGACCGAACTGGCCCGGGCACCCGAGGAGCTCGGCGAGAGCACGGCCGATCTGCTCGCTCGGCTCGGCTACGACGACGCCGAGATCGACGAGCTCCGCGAGGACGGCGTCGTCGGCTGATCAGGGTCGCAGCTCCCCGTTTCGCTCCCAGAACAGCGAATCGACCGCCAGTTCGTCCGCCTGCTGAACGATCCGCGCCTCCAGCGTCTTCGGCTCGACTGCCGAGCCGCGGCTGTGGGCGAGAACGACGTTCTGGAGGGCGTCCGAACAGCCCGCCCTCGCGAGCAGGTGAACGGCGAGGTGGGGGTGCGGAACGAGCTCGCTCGTCTCGTTCATTTCGCCGTCGTCGATCTCGTAGAGCTTGCTGCAGTCGTGCAGCAGCGCGCCGGCGATCGCGAGATCGCGGTCGAGGTCGGCCTCGACGGCGTCGAGGAGCGAGATCGTGATCCTCGTCACGTCCCGGACGTGTTCGACCGTCGTTACGCTGTCGCCGTCGAGCTTCGACTCCAGCGGCGGCCACCACGTGATCGCGTGGACGTCGTCGTAGCCGTTCTCCACCATGGCGTCGACCCAGATCTCGACCACTCGCTCTCGAAGCTCGTCGTCGTCGATCGCTTCGAGCTCGGGAAACGCCGAGCGAACCACGTCAGCCGTTTGCATGGATCGACAGTCGGCGTCGGTCGCCTATAAAGTTCGCCGGTCGGTTACCGACGGAGCGCTTCGAGTCGCTCGCCGAGCACGGTGCGAGCGGCACCGAGGTCGCTCCCGATACGGATGACGCGGTAGCCGTCCTCGATCGCGTTTTCGGCGTCGGCTACCGTCTCACGGATACTCCCCAGATCGACGTCGGTGTCGCGGGCCGCGTCCTCGACGGTTTCGATCGCCTCCCGGAGTTCGGGGCTGTCGGTCTCCATCGGTCGGTCGAAGGAGACAGAGAGGTCGGCGGGCCCGATGAAGACGAAGCCGAGGTCGGGAACCGAGAGGATCTCCTCGATGTTCTCGACGGCGGTTCGGTTCTCGATCATCACGCCGACGCAGACGGCGCCGTCCTCCTCGTCGGCGTACCCCTCGTCGAGGTCGACGCCCCAGCGGCTGGTTCGAGCCGCGCCGATCCCGCGAGATCCGGGCGAGCCGTCGTAGCTGAACCGCGTCGCCTCGACCGCCTCGCGGACCTCCTCGGCCGTTTCGACCCGCGGAACGAGGAGGTTTCGGACGCCGGCGTCGAGCACCTTTCGGATCAGGGGTGGCTCCCCGGTCGGCAGCCGGACGAGGAGCTCGGTGTCGGAGACCTCGGCCGCTCGCGACAGCGTCTCGAAGACCGCGCTGTCCTCCGGCGTCCCGCCGGCGTGTTCGAAGTCGAGCCAGACGAAATCAACCCCGACCGCGCCGAACGTCTCGACCATCGTCGGTGAGAATGTTCCGGCTGCAGCGCCGAAGACGGGTTCGTCGTTCGCTAGCTTCTCTCGGAACGCGTTTTCGCGTCTCACGACCACGACGTGGCGGGGTCGTCACCTATAGCTTCCGTCCGACTACTCGGACACCGTCGTCCGAACGCTCTCGGCAGCCGCTGTGAGCGCCGAACGCTCCTCCTCGGAGAGCGCCCACTCGTGGATCTTGGCGATCCCGTCCGCGTCGAGCGTCACTGGGACACTTATACTCACGCCCTCGTGGCCGTACTCGCCGTCGAGCGGCGTCGACAGACAGATCGGTTCCTCGACACCGCCGGAGACGATCGCCCGCGTCAACAGCGCGAGCCCGCGACCGCTCACCCATCTGGAGCTCTCCTCGTGACCGCGATGCTCGATGATGTCGTACGGCGCGTCCTTCGTCGCGCGCATCAGCTCCTCGCGAACGTCCGCGGGCGGCCGGTACGGCTCGCCGTCGACGGTCGCCCGCGAGAACGCCGGAACCATGTGCTCGCCGTGTTCGCCCAAGATCGGGATGGAGACCGCCTCGGGCGGAACGCCTTCGCGTTCGCCGACGATCGCTGCCAGCCGCGCAGTCTCGGACAGCGAGTAGCCGACGAAGCGGTGCCGCGGCCAGCCGGTCGCTTCGTACAGACGGTAGGTGAGCTGATCGGCGGGGTTCGAGAGCACCACGACCGGGCGTGGCTCGGCCTCACCCATCCACTCACCGACGTCGTCCATCACGTCGAGGTTCCCCTCGAGGAACGCGCGCCGGCTCATGTTCCGGGCGTCGGTGCTCGGTCGCTCGATGCTCGCGGTGACGACGATACAGTCGACGCCGTCGAGCGCCTCGACGCCGGGCGAGACCGCCTCGACTCTCCCCGACGGCTGTCCGACGCCGACGGGGTGGGTCGCGTGAGCGTTCGCGTGTGCGATGTCCATCGCCTGTGCGTTCGAGAGATTCTCGTCGATATCGACGAGACGAACGTCGATACCGTGGGCGGTCGAGAGCGAGTACGCCGCGGTTGCGCCGACCGTTCCCGCACCGCCGACGACAGCTACTGTCGGTGCCATGCAACGGCCAACAGTCCCCCACGGAAATACGTTATCGCTTCCGGCCGATTTTTGAACCCGTTTCCGGAGAACCAACCTCTATGTCGGGAGGTGCTGAAGCGCGAACCGATATGCGTTTGCGGAGTCGGATCCTCGCAGTCACCTGTCTCTCGCTGCTTCTGTCCGTTCTCGTCTGGTTCAACTACTCGGCGGTGCTGCCACAGATCGTCGCGGAGTGGGGACTCTCCGGGACGCGAGCGGGCATCGTCTTCGGCGCGTTTCAGGCCGGCTACCTGCTCGCGATCGTTCCGATGGGTCAGCTGGCGGACCGCCACTCCCCGCGGTACGTCATCGCCGCGGGTGCGACGATCACCGGCGCGTTCAGCCTCGCCTTCGGGCTCGCGGCGGCCGGCTTTCTCTCCGGAACGCTGCTGCGCTTCCTCGCGGGGATCGGAATGGCGGGCGTCTACGTCCCCGGCATGCGGTTTCTCGGGGACTGGTTTCCCGCCGAGGACCGCGGGACGGCGATGGGGCTCTACGTCGGCTCCTTCTCGCTCTCCAGCGGGCTGTCGTTCCTCGTCGCGACCGCGGTCGCCGACACGATCGACTGGCGCGCGGCGATCGTCGTCACGAGCGTCGGCGCTCTGCTCGTCGGTCCGATCGTGATCGGATTGACCGAGGACCACCCGGACCGCGTCGAGAGCGACGCGGCGGGCTTCGATCTCTCCGTACTCCGGAACCGCGCGTATCTCTGCTCGGTGAGCATCTACTCGTGGCACAACTGGGAACTGTTCGGGATGCGAAACTGGATGCTCGCGTTCCTCCTCACCGTGCCGGCCGTGGCGGCTGCCGGGTCGCCGGCGTTCGCGGGGTTGCTCGTCGGGCTCACGATGGCCGTCGGAGGGCTCGGAAACCTGGTCGGCGGTGCCCTCAGCGACCGGATCGGGCGCCAGCCGGCGATCGGGGGTGCGCTCGCGGTGAGCGGCCTGTTGAGCCTCTCGTTCGTCGCGATCGGCGGCTTTCCGCTCTGGGTGATCGTGATCGCGCTCGCGATCTACGGGGTCGCTCTCACTGCCGATAGCGCGCCGACGTCGACGATGGTAACGGAGGTCGTCGACGACTCCCGTATCGGAACCGCCCTCGCCCTTCAGTCGTTCGTCGGCTTTTCGGCGACCGTCGTCTCGCCGATCGTCTTCGGCGCCGCGCTGGACTGGGGTGGCTACGCGGTGGCCTTCCCGACGCTGGCAGTCGGCGCCGCGCTCGGTCTCGCGTCGCTCCTCGCGCTTCGCGCCTTCACCGACGCGTCCGAGCGGATCGTGTAACCCGGTTCAGACGGTCGAGCTTCCGGAGCCGCCGTCGATCGTCACCGCTTGCCCGTTGACGAAGCCGGATCGCGGCGAGGAGAGGTACGCGACGAGATCGCCCAGCTCCATCGGATCGCCGAACCGGGCGACCGGGATGTCGCCGGTTCGTGCGGCCATCGCGTCGTCGTAACTCTCGGCGTCGCCGCGCTCGACCGCGGCCTCGACCATCTCCTCGATCCGCGGCGTCTCGTGGGCGCCCGGGAGCACCGCGTTGGCTCGCACCTCCGGGCCGAGGTCCTTCGAGAGGGTCTTCTCGAAGCCGATGACGCCCATCCGAACCGCACTCGAGAGGACGTTGCTCGCCGACGCCTCCTTGACGACGCGGGAGGTGATATTGACGATCGTTCCGCCGTCGTCCGCCACGAGGTGCGGCTCAGCGGCTCGGACCGCCCGGACGACGCTCATCACGAGCAGATCGTAGGCGTGGTACCAGTCCTCGTCGTCGGCCTCCAGCGGGCGGAGCGGCGTCGGTCCGCCCGCGCTCGTCACGAGGTGGTCGAGACGGCCGAACTCGTCGACGGTTCGCTCGACGAGGGACTCGACGTCGTCCTTCACGGTGAGGTCCCCCTGCTGGCCGACGACGCTCCCCTCGGCGACGGACTCGATCTCCGCGACCGCTTCGGCCAGTCGGTCCTCGTCGCGGCCGTTGACCACGACGTCGACGCCCTCGCGGGCGAGAGCGGTCGCCGAGGCCTTCCCGAGACCGCTGCTGGACGCCGTTACGAGTGCCGCATTACCGTCGATCTGTAGATCCATGGTATGTTCATCTCTATCCGGGGGCACAAAAGTGTACGCCGTCGGGCGAAGCTTTGTAAGCCCACGCCGGGGAGTGGTGGTCGATGAACGCACAGCAACCGACCGCGCTGGGGGAGACACCCGCCGACACGCTCGTCCGAGGGGGCCGCGTCTGCCTCGTCGAGGCCGGCGAGTTTCGACGCCGCGACGTCGCGATCCGGGCGGGTCGAATCGCGGCCCTTCCCGAAGACGGATCGCCGCTGATCGGTCCGGATACCGACGTCGTCGACGCCGACGGTCGCCCCGTGATCCCCGGACTGATCGACGCACACACCCACGTCGACATCCGGGTCGCCTTCGAGCGGCTCTACCCGTACGCGCTCCGCGGGGGGACGACGACCGTCGTCACCGAATCGAACGGCTTCGGCTCCTCGTTCCCGGTCGCGGGGGCCGAACAGCTGCTCGAGGCGACCGCCGATCTCCCGATCGATCTCCGGATCGCCGCTTCGCCGCAGGCGTGCTACGATCTCTTCGAGCCGCAGTCGGGCGGGGAGGAAACCGTCGCGGGGTTACTCGAGCTACTCGAAGCCGATCGCGTCGTCGCGCTCGGCGAGATCAGCTGGATCTACGTCGTCGGTCGGTCCGATCCCGTCTCGACGCTCGTCGAGCGAGCGAACGCTCTCGGAAAGCCGGTCACCGGCCACGGTGCCGGCTGCTCGGGGGAGAAACTCACCGCGTTCGCGACGGTCGTCGACGACGACCACGAACCGATCGCCGCCGAAGAGGCGATCGAGCGGATCGAAAACGGGCTCCACGTCGTCGGTCGCTACGGCTCCCGCGACGACATCGAGGCGGTCGCCGGCGCCTACGACCGGTTCGGGCCGGAGGAACTGTCGCTCTCCACCGACGGAATGCCGCTGGAACGGTTACTCGAGGGCGAGTACATGAACCTCGTCGTTCGGAGGGCGATCGAAGCCGGAATCGAGCCGGTGGACGCCGTCCGGATGGCGACGCTCAATCCGGCGCGGCACTTCGGCCTCGAGGGGCGCGGGACGCTCGCACCGGGTGCACACGCAGACCTCGTCGTGCTCGAGGGGCTCGACTCGATGGCTGTCGACACCGTTCTCTTCGAGGGCGAGCGGGTGGTCGGGGGCGGTCGGTCGCTCGTCGAACCGCGACCGTACGACTATCCGGCGTGGTTTCGAGATACCGTCGACGTCGCCGTCGATCCGGGAGCGCTTCGGATTCCGGCCGACGTGGCCGACCGCGACGGTCGGGTTCGTGGCATCGAGTTCGTCGGAGGTATGGTGACGCGGGAGACGTCGCTGTCGCCACCGATTGAGGATGGGGTACTCCTCGCCGATCCCGGTGGGGACGTCCAGAAGGTTGCCGTGCTCGAGCGGGAGGCCGACGAGCCCTCGTTCGTCGGTTTCGTCACCGGCTTCGATCTCGACGCCGACGCCGTCGCGACCACGACCGCGATGCAGCTTCCGGCTGTCCTCGCCGTGGGGAGCGACGACGCCGCGATCGCGCGTGCGCTCGAGCGGCTGAGCGCCATCGGCGGCGGCTGGGTCGTCGTCGACGATTCCGCTCCGGCCGCGGAGTTCCCGCTCCCGATCGGCGGTTCCGTGGCGAGCGTTCCGGCCCCGGAGGGGTACGACCGTCTCAACGCCGTTCGGTCCGCGTTCGGATCGGAGCGCTCGGACGTCCGCGTCGGCATCTCCTCGCTCGCCTTCACCGGCGTTCCCGCGCTGAAGCTCACCTTCTCGGGCTACGCGGACGTCATTCGACGGGAAGTGGTCGGACTTTCGCCGGAGTCGTGATCAGTCGAGCTCCGGCAGCTGGAGGACGATGATCGTGTTGATCACGAGCAGGCCGGCGAGTATCCAGAACGCCTCGTCGAAGAATCCTCGATCGGCGATCGTCCCGAAGACGAACGGGCTCGACGCCGCGACTGTCATGTAGGAGGTCCGGAGGAAGCCGAGCCCGGTTCCCTGCATGTCCTCGGGAAGCAGCGTCGTCAGATACGGCAGGAGGATGGCGATGTTGGCGAGCATGAAGCTCAACACGACCGTCACGCCGAGGAGCGGCCAGAACCCCTCGAGCAGCGGAAGCGCAACCAGTCCGCAGAAGACGATCCCGAAGAACACCGGCAGCGTCCGTCGGATCCCGAACCGATCGTAGACGGCGCCGGCAGTCGGCTGGATGACGATCCCGAGCGCGAAGTAGAGCCCGAAGAGCGACGACGCCACCGCCGGGGAGAGTCCCTTGACCTCGATCAGATACGTCGGATAGAAGCCGGTAAACGCCTGCCACAGCCCGAATCCGAGCGTGAGGACGACCGTCACCAGTATCACTGCCGGCTCGAGAACGCCCGAGAGCACGTAGCGGGCCGTCTCGAGCGAGATCGTGTCGACGGCGCTGTCGTCCGTCGAGATGCTCCGCGGGACTAACAGCCACAGCAGCACTGCGACGACCGCGAAGATCGGGATCGTGAAGCCGAAGCCGAGTTGCCACGCCGTGACGGCGGCGATCGTCCCGGCGGCGGCGGGCAACAGCGCGTTCCCGACCTGCCCGGCCGCCAGCGTGACGCCGATCGCGGCGCCACCGTGGTCGGGATACAGCGTGTTCGCGGCCGTGAACCGAGCGACGCCGTACAGCGCGGTTCCGAGCCCGAACAGCGCCGTCGCGGCGAAGACGACGAGCACGGAGTCCGCGATCACGACCAAAAGCAGGAGCGCGGCCGAGACGACGGTACTGATCGCGAGGACGTCCCGCTCGCCGATTCGGTCCGTGAGCAACCCGCCGGGAAGCTGTCCGACGGCGTAGGCGAGCCAGAGAACGGTGATGAGCAGTCCGCCGGTCGCCAGATCGAGGCCGTAGGCCTCCCGGAGCGATGGTAAAAGCGCCGGGTAGATCATCCGGACGCCGAGCGAGAGGAACCAGCCTGCGGCGATCGCAAACAGCACCGGGCCACGGCCGCCGCGCCACAGCACCGCGATATCGTTTCGAACGCTCCTGAGAACGTTCACCTCTCGTTCGTCACCGTTTCCGGGTTCTCCGACCCACGGTAAGAAACCACCCTCCGTGGAAACCGTTGCCGCTAGTTATCGTCTGTAGAGCCACAGGAAGACGGCGACGACGAGCAGCGCCACCGCACCGAATATCACGATCTCGACGGTGTCGAAATACTCCCCGTTCGCCTCGGTCACCGAGATCGCGACGGTCTTCGGACGGTCGACGACGGGTTCGTCGTCGGGATCGATGTATTCGATCTCGACCGTCGCCGGATACCGACTGACGGGCGCGTCGCTATCGACCTCGAGATCGAACGCGACCTCGTCGGCTTCGCCCGCCGGGAGCGACGAGATCACCGTCGTCCGAAACTCGCTCTCGAGGGGGTCCTCGACGGCGAGCCGGATGCGAACGTCGCGGATCTCGACGTCCCGCTGGTTCGTGACGTCGAGGCGGAGCGTCCCATCCTGACCGGCGGCGAACTGCGGATCGATCGCTTCGACGGCGACTGCGTCGCGGCGTTCCTCGACGGGAACGCGAATCGAACCACTTGTCGATCGGTCACTGTCGGCGAGCGTCCGGTAGCGTGTCGTCACGTCAATCCGCTGGGGGGTGGGGTCGGTCGACTCCGGGACGACCGCCCGGAATCGGAAGTCGGCGGTCTCGTCGACGTCGAGGTCGCCGATCGAGTAGCTCCGACTCCGCGGCTCGAACTGTCCCTCCCCGAGCGCGAGTTCGACGTCCTCGACTGCGGTCGGTCCGGCGTTTCGGATCGTTCCCTCGATCGTTCCGGTCTCGCCGACCCGGAGCGTCGACGTCTCGAGATCGATATCGAACGCCTGCTCCTCGGTCGGATGGAAGCCGAAGGAGAGTCCCTCCGCGGTTCCCCGGACTCCGTCTCGATCGGTGAACCGCACGCTCCCCTCGAGCGAGTAGTTCCGGGCAGTCGCGTCCGGTCGGATCTCTGCGTCGTAGACGACTCGCGCCGTTTCGTTCGCGCCGAGACGGTCGATTCGGGCCACGTCCCCGCCAACCCCGCCGACAACGACGTTCGGGCTCGTCGACTCGACGGCGACGTCGATCGCTCGCGCCTCCTGGGCGCCGACGTTACGGATCTCGGCAGTGACCGTCCCGGAGTCACCGACCTGTACGTCGGTTTCGACGCCGCTGAGTTCGAAGCGAGGTCGGTCGTCGACCGTCACCACGACCGTCCGGGTTACGCTCCGGGTCCGCTCCTGGACGATGCGGCTCCGCGGTGCATACGTGCTCGTGTGGGAGTAGCGGACGCGGACGGGGAGTTCGTACTCGCCCGGCTCGACGTCCTCAGGCACACGAACGGTGATCGGCGCCTCGCCCGGACGATCGGTTCCGACCGCTCCGATCGCTTGCTGGCCGGTTTCGACGGTGAACGGTACGCGGTCGTCGTTGGCTTCGACTCTGACGTTCCGCGCCGTCGTGACCAGTTCGGGACGAGTCGTCGCTCCCCAGGAGATCCGGCCGTCATTCGCGATCTGTAGCGACAACTGATCGGTGGTTCCGGGCGTCAGTGTCGAGTCCGGTGCGTGGACGGAGATCCTCGGCTCGCCCCGTACGGAGCTGTCGTCCGTCTCCTGGGCGAACCCGATTCCCGCCGCCAATGCGACGAGGAGGATACTGAACGCGATCGCGACGAAGAGGCTACGCCGCATCGACGGCTCCAGTTCCGGAAACGCTCTCGGACCGAGTTCGGACTGCGCGATCGACGATCGATCGCCGATCGAGATCGTCACTTACTCCGTTCCAGTCCATCGATATCAGTGCCGAGTAGCATTCAAACCCAAATGGGGTTTCGGATCAGTGCCACCGGATGAGAACGTTCCAAAACGTATTGTAGTTCGGTCGAGATGCCGACCGTGATTCGATCGATCGACGTGGCTGGACGTGTCGCGTTCCGTACTCTCGACGGTGCAACTGCTGTCCGCGCTCAGATGTCTCGATTGACGAAGATCCCGACGGCGACGAGAACCAGGAGCGCGAACGTCGCCAGCAGGATCGCGGCGTCGAGAAACGCGTACTCGTTTCGGACGAGGATCGCCGTCTCGTCGTAATACCGACTCGGCGTCCCGTAGCCGATCCACTCGTAATCCGGATCGAGGTTGGACGCTCCTTCGATCAACCAGAGCACGAAGACCACTCCAAGGGCGGCTCCCTGGGCGGTTCTGGCCCGGTCGATCCAGACGGAGAGGACGAGACCGATTCCGGCACAGACCAGCAGGTAGGGGATACTGAGCAGATGTACCATCGCGAGACCGATCGGATCGAACGTCTCGCCGATGAGGCTCGCACCGACGTAGACGATCAGGGGTACGCCGACGTTTAATACGACGAGCGGAACCCACAGGGCGGCGACTTTCTGGGCGAGCACCGACTCCCGAGAGACGGGGGTCGAGAGAGTCAGGTCCATCTTCCGGCTCTCGATGTCTCCGGCGATCATGCCGGCACTGACGTACGCGAAGTAGACGCCGACGAGAACGACCCAGAAGAACGAGTAGATCTCGGCGGCGATGAACCCCTCGATCGTGTGCAGTGCCTCGATGCCGAAAAACTCCAACATCGCCTCCGGGAACGCGTCGACGAGCTCGTCCGCGTCCTCGGAAAACTCCGGAAACATCGAGAAGTAGAGCACCGAAAACAGGGCGAAGACGCCGATCAAAACGAGCGATCCCCGCTGCAGCTGTCTGGATTCGTTGCGGAGGATCGCCGTCACGGCTCTCCTCCCGTCGGGCGGACGCCGCTACCGCGAACTCCTCGCCCCTCCGTCCGGATCGTCGCGGTGTCGGCGTCGCGTCCACCGTGTGTGAGTGTCACGTCAGATATCCCTCCGCGTGAAGACGATCGTCGCGACGCCGAACAGGGCGAGAAACCCCGCGAGTAGTAGGCTGGCGTCGAAGAGTGCGTACTCTCCGTGAACGAGAATCTCGGTCGGGTCGTAATACCGACTCGGCGTCCCGTAGCCGATCCACTCGTAATCCGACTCCATCTGGGAGATGCCGTCGACCAGCCAGAGCATGAAGACCAGCCCGAGGGCGGCGACTTGAGCCGTTCCGACCCGGTCGATCCAGACGGACAGGACGAGACCGATTCCGGCACAGACCAGCAGGTAGGGGATACTGAGCAGATGTACCATCGCGAGACCGATCGGATCGAACGTCTCGCCGAGGGCGATCAC
>SKTU01000126.1 GCA_007122455.1 Haloarculaceae archaeon
GCGCAACGCAGTGGGGTCCGGCGACCGGCGTCGCTCACATGGTCGAAGCGGTGCTGCGGGACACCGGAGAGGTGCTCCCCGGTTCGATCGTTCTCGATGGCGAGTTCGGCTACGAGGACACCGCATTCGGCGTTCCGGTCAAGCTCGGTTCGAACGGCGTCGAGGAGGTCGTCGAGTGGAACCTCGACGACTACGAGACCGAACTGATGGACGACGCCGCCGGGAAACTCGCCGAACAGTACGAGAAGATCGCCTGAGTCAGACTGCCGACTTCGTCCCCGTGGCCTTCGGTCACGAGACGGATGGGCCAGTTGTTCCGCTCGTACGACGTGTCATCTTCTCGGCTTTCGTCCCGTCCCGACTTCACCGTTCGGTGTTTTCGCCCCGACTTTCCGGCAATATACGCGAAAACCGCGCGAGCGGACGGTAACTGTCTTCAATGTGGAGTGTAACCTACCTCCATGAGCCAGTCACGTATCGCTGAGTTCGAAGCGTCGGTCGGTGAGTACGGCACCGCTCACCGGACGACAGCGGCCGACGCCGAGTCGACCATCGCCGATCTGATCGAGGAGCCGGCCGTCGGCGCGCCGATACCGATCGACGACGTTTCGCTGTCATCGCTTCCGATCGAGCTGGATCCGACGCCCGCGGACCTGGAAGCCGCCAAGACGGGCGTCACCGTTGCGGGGCTCGGAATCGCGCCGTACGGAACGATCACCATTCAGACGACCCCCGCTGGAGACGAACCCGCGAGCCTCTTTCCGGACCGCCACGTCGCGGTCGTCGCAGCGAGCGATATCGCCGCCGACATGCGGGAGGCGATGTCGTGGATCGAGGCCGACGTCTCCGGCGACGGCCCCTCGACGCACATTCTCGCGACCGGACCGAGCGCCACAGCCGACATGGGTGAACTGGAGATCGGGGTCCACGGCCCCGGCGAGGTGGACATCGTGGTGGTGACCGACCGATGAGCCGCCGAGAGACCGCCGAGCACCTCGCACAGATCCGCGAGTCGGAGGGCGACACCGTCCGGGCGACCGCCGAGCGCATCACCGACCAGACGGTGGACGCTATCGAGGCATTCCCGCGGTTCGAAGACCTCCGACAGGAGGCGCGAGCGATCAAGGCCAACGCGATCGAGAACCTCCCGGAACTGATCGAGCGACTCACCGAGGCCGTCGAGGAGAACGGCGGCTCGGTTTACGTCGCCGACGACGCCGAGGACGCAAACGACTACATCGTGAACGTCGCGACGGAGATCGGTGCGGAGACCGCGGTCAAGAGCAAGTCGATGACGACCGAGGAGATCGAACTCAACGACGCCCTCATCGAGGCGGGCGTCGAGCCGTTCGAGACCGATCTCGGAGAGCTCGTCATCCAGGTTGCCGATGAGTCGCCATCCCACCTCATTGGTCCGGCATTCCACCGGACGCCCGAGGAGATCGCCGACCTGTTCAACGAACGGCTCGACGTCGAGGAGCCGCTGTCGGCCGATCCCGCGGAGCTGACCGAGTTCGCCCGCGACTTCGTCGGCGAGCGGATCCGCGAGGCCGACCTCGGGATCACGGGCGCGAACTTCGTCACCGCCGACTCGGGAACGATCGCGATCGTCACCAACGAGGGAAACGCCAGGAAGTCGGCGCTGGTTCCGAACACCCACGTCGCGGTGACGGGAATCGAGAAGATCATCCCCTCGCTCGAGGAGCTGGCGCCGTTCGTCGAGCTGATCGCCCGCAGCGGGACGGGACAGGACATCTCCTCGTACGTCTCGCTCATGACGCCGCCGACGGAGTCGCCGACGTTCGACTTCGACCGTCCCGACGAGCCGCTCGACCCCGACGGCGAGCGGGAGTTCCACCTCGTGTTGATCGACAACGGTCGAAGCGAGATGCGCGAGGACGAACAGCTCCGGGAGACGCTCTACTGTATCCGGTGCGGTGCCTGTGCGAACACCTGTGCGAACTTCCAGAGCCTCGGTGGTCACGCCTTCGGCGGCGAGACCTACACCGGCGGGATCGGAACCGGCTGGGAGTACGGCGTCCACGGCGACGAGGGCGCAAAGCAAATGAACGATCTCTGCACCGGCTGTGGTCGCTGCACGACGAAATGTCCGGTCGACATCGACATCCCGTGGATCAACACGGTCGTCCGGGATCGACTCAATCGGGGTGCCGACCCGGGGACGTTCGACTCGCTCGTCGACGGGTTGACGCCGGACGAGGAGTCGGCCGGCATCGACATTCAAAAGCGGATCTTCGGCAACATCGAAACGCTCGCCGGGCTAGCGAGCAAAACGCCGCGGCTAGCGAACGCCGCCGCCGGTTCCGGCATCGGTCGACGGGTGATGGAGCGAACCGTCGGTATCGACCGCCGCCGCGAGCTGCCGCAGTTCGCGAGGACGACGCTCCGGGAGTGGGCCGCGGATCGGGACACCGTCGACGGCGATCGCGAGGTCGTGCTCTACCCGGATCTGTACACTAACTACTTCATGCCCGACCGCGGGAAGGCGGCGGTTCGAACGCTGGAGGCGCTCGGCGTCTCCGTCCACGTCCCCGCCGTCCCCGAGAGCGGCCGAGCGCCGCTCTCGCAGGGGATGATCCGGACGGCCACGAGGCAGGCCGAGGCGGTCGCCGACGCCCTCCAGCCACACCTCGAGGCCGGACGGGACGTCGTCGTCGTCGAGCCGAGCGACCTCTCGATGTTCCGCAACGATTACGAGCGGTTCCTCGAGGACGAGCGGTTCCGGGAACTCTCCGCGGCCAGCTACGAGATCATGGAGTACATCGACGCGCTGTTGCCGCACGTCGACACCGACGGTCTCGGACCGCTCCCGGAGAAGCTGCAGTACCACGGTCACTGTCAGGCTCGCTCGCTCGGCTTCTCCGAGCGAACCGTCTCCGTGCTCGAATCGCTCGGCTGTGAGGTGTCGACCTCGACGGTCGAGTGCTGCGGGATGGCCGGGA
>SKTU01000016.1 GCA_007122455.1 Haloarculaceae archaeon
CATCTTGATGAACGTCGCGTCGGTCTGGTTGGCGACCGCCTTCGCCAGCATCGTCTTGCCCGTCCCCGGCGGCCCGTACAACAGCACGCCCGACGGCGGGTCGATCCCCACCGAATCGAACATTTCGGGACTCTTGAGGGGCATTTCGACCGTCTCGCGGACTTCCTCCATCTGCTCGTCGATGCCACCGATGTCCCCGTAGCTCACGTCGGGCGACCGTTCGACCTGCATGACGCGAGCGCGGACGTCGGTCTCGGCGTCGAGCTGCTTGACGATCGAGAGGGAGTTGTTGACTGCGACGCGAGCGTCGGGTTCGAGCTCCGTCCGCATCTCGTCGGTGATCTCGGTCAGCGCCTCCTGGTTGTTACCGTGCTGTTTGATGATCGCGCCCTCGTCGGTGAGCTCCTGGACGGTCGCGATGAAGAGCGGGGACTGCTTGAGCTTCTTGTTCTCGTGGGTCAGTCGCTCGAGCTTCTGCTGGTACTTGTTGTTCTCGGCGTTGGCGTCGAGAAGCTTGTCCCGCATCTCCTCGTTCTGCTGTTCCAGAATGTCGAGGCGCTCCTCCAGCGCCTCGACCTTTTCCTGCTGTGACGCGTCGTCTTTATAAGGAAAGTCGACGTCGTCAACAGTGTCAGTCATCACTCACCTGATAGCCGCTGAGATCATAAGAGGCTTCGGGTCAGTGACGATTCGCCGATACGTAGCGGGTCGGAGCGACATCGTATCCCGGCGTTTAATTATCTTTAGTAATATATTCGAACAGCAAGTATTATTATCCTTCATTAGATATGTGGGTGTACGATGAGCGCTACGGAACTCGCGTCGGAGGGAACGGAGGTGGTCGGCTGGGACGCCGTCGCCGATCTCCCCCCGAGCGCAAAGCTAGTCGCGAAGGTACTGGAGTACAACGGCCAGCTGACTCAGAGCGGAATCGCCGAGGAGACGATGCTCCCGCCGCGGACGGTGCGGTACGCGCTGACTCGCCTCGAAGAGGTCGATGCCGTCGAATCCCGCTTTTCGTTCACCGACGCCCGCAAGCGCGTCTACGCGCTCGCCATAGACGCCTAGGACTTTTCTTTCGGAACGCACCACACGCCCCGTGAGCGATTCGACACGAGCCGCGATCGGAAATCTCGCCGAACCGGATCTCATCGAACTGGCCGACGCGGCGACGGACGATCTCTCCGACGCTGCGGCGTTCGCCGACGAACGCGACCTCGGCAGACTCGGCGCTGCGGTCGCAGCCGCCAGCGGCAGCCGCCGGGAACGGGGTGCCGCAGCACTGGCCGCGTTCCTCCGATACCGGGCCGCCGCAGACGGGATCGAGGTCGACAGCAGTACCACTTTCACCCCGGTCGCGGAAGCCATTTAAGAGTCGATGCCGAACGTTCGGCCCGATGACACGGGTGCTGCACACGGGTGATACGCATCTCGGCTACCGGCAGTACCACCTCCCGGAGCGGCGGGCGGATTTCCTCGCCGCCTTCGAGACCGTCGCCGACGACGCGATCGAACTCGGCGTCGACGCGGTCGTTCACGCCGGCGATCTCTTCCACGACCGACGTCCCGACCTCACGGATCTGCTCGGCTGTCTCGCGGTCCTGCGGGAGCTGAAAGCCGCTGACGTTCCGTTCCTGGCGGTGGTGGGGAACCACGAGACCAAGCGGGACGCCCAGTGGCTCGATCTCTTCTCGGAGATGGGACTGGTGCGGCGACTCGGCCCGGAGCCGGTCGCGATCGGCGAGGTCGCGCTCTACGGGCTCGACTTCGTTCCGCGGGCCGAACGTGACGAACTCGACTACGAGTTCGAACCGCACGACGCCGACCACGCGGCGCTCGTCTCTCACGGACTGTTCGAACCGCTCGTCCCGGACTACGGGAACGTCGAGTGGGACGCCGCCGAGGTGCTCGCGGCGTCGAACGTCGAGTTCGACGCGATGTTGCTCGGCGACGAACACCAGCCCGCCCGAGCCGAGATCGACGGGACGTGGGTCACGTACTGTGGCTCGACCGAGCGCGCGAGCGCCGGCGAGCGGGACGCCCGCGGTTACAACCTCGTCGAGTTCGACGGCGACGTTCGAATCACACGGCGCGGGCTCGACACCCGCCGGTTCGTCTTCGTCGAACTGGAACTCGCAGCCGGCGAGGGGTTCGAACGCGTCCGGGATCGCCTCCGCGAGCACGAGTTGACCGACGCCGTGATCCACGTCGAACTCGACGGGGACGGGGAGTCTATCCCGCCCGCACGGATCGAGACGTTCGCCGAAGAGGCGGGCGCGCTGACGGCGCGAGTGAAGGATCGGCGGGAGCTACGCGAGGAGACCGACGTCGAGGTCTCCTTCGCCGACCCGGACGAGGCCGTTCGGGAGCGGATCCGCCAGATCGGACTGAGCGACGCAGCTCGGGAGATCGACGAGACCGTTCGGGCGAGCAAGATCGCCGACTCGAACGTCGCCGACGAGACGGAGCGACAGGTGAGAACGCTACTGGAGCGCGCCGAGACCTCCGAACCGGACGGGTCGGCACCCCCGAGCCAGGGGGCGGACGCCGACGAGGCGACGGCAGAGGAGGATCAGGCGTCGATGGGTGATTACCTGTGAAGTTCGAGCGCGTTCGACTGCGGAACTTCAAGTGCTTCGCCGACGCCGAACTGACGCTTCGCCCAGGAGTGACGGTGATTCACGGCGTCAACGGAAGCGGGAAGTCGTCGCTTCTGGAGGCGTGCTTCTTCGCGCTCTACGGGTCGGCTGCCGTCGACGGAACGCTCGACGACGTGATCGCGAACGACGCCGAGGAGATGGCCGTCGAGCTGTGGTTCGTCCACGACGGCGCGGACTACCGGATCGAGCGCGAAGTGACGGTGCGTAGCGGCGGCGCACAGACGACGACCTGTCTGCTCGAAACGCCCGACGGAACGGTCGAGCAGGTCACCGACGTCGAAGCCCACGTCGAGAAACTCCTCCGCATGGACGCCGCGGCGTTCGTCAACTGCGCGTACGTCCGGCAGGGCGAGGTGAATAAACTCATCAACGCCTCCCCGACGGAGCGACAGGACATGATCGACGAGCTGCTCCAGCTCGGGAAGCTGGAGGAGTACCGCGAGCGAGCGAGCGACGCCAGAGTCGGCGTCGGCCGCGTTCGCGACGACAAGCGCGGGGCGCTCTCGCAGCTCGAAGAGCAGATCGAGACGAAATCCCAGAAAGCTCTTCACGACCGACGCAACGAACTCCAGGGCCAGCTCGCCGAACTGAAGACGGAGATCGAAGACAAGGAGCAGAACCGGGACCAGGCCCGGCGTACGCTCGAGGAGGCCGAGAGCGTTCTCGAGGAGTACGAGACACGACGGCGGGAGCTCGAAGAGCTCGACGACGAGATCGACGCGCTGGCGTCGGCAATCTCCGAGACCGAAGGCGAACGGGAGGCGATCGGTGAGCGTATCCGGTCGCTTCGGGAGAGTACGGAGACGCTCAGGGCGGAACGGGAGACGCTGCTCGAGGAGACCGATCTCGAGGAGGCCGACGACGACGCCGTCGCGTCGGCGATCGCAGCGCTCGAGGACGACGCCGAGGGGATCCGCGACCGGATCGAAACGAAGCGACTCGAAGCTCAGGAGCACGCGCGCGAGGCGGAGACCGAGACCGAGCGCGCCGAGGAGCTCGAGAGGCGGGCCGCCGAAGCCCGCGAGGAGGCCGAGGCGCTCGAAGCGGAGCTCGAGCGGCTCCGATCTGAGCGCGACGAACGCCGCTCGCGGCTCGAAGAACTCGACGCCGAGATCGAGTCGTTGCGGGCAACGCTGGAGGAGAGCCCGGTCGACCCGGACGACGTCGGTTCCCACCGCGACTCGGTCGCTGCGGAGCTGTCTGCGGCGCGCGAGCGCGTCGCCGAGCGACGAGCCGAGCTGAAAAACGCCCGCGAACGCGTCGCCGAAGCCGAGCAGTTGCTCGAGGAAGGCCGCTGCCCCGAATGCGGCCAGCCCGTCGACGGCTCGCCACACGTCGAGACGATCGACGAGGATCGCGAGCGCGTTTCGGCACTCGAGGAAGCGCTCGAAGAGGCCGAACGGGACGTCGAGGAGCTCGAGGCGAAACACGAGCGGAGCGAGGCGCTCGTCGAGACCGCCGCGGAGCTGACGCGGCGAACGGAGTCACGCCAAAACGCCGAGGCGCTGCTCGAGGAGGCCGACTCGACGCTCGAGGAGAAGACGGAGCGTCGATCGACGCTCCGAACGCGGGCCGACGAGCACGAGACGGCGGCCGAAGACGCCCGCAAGGCCGCGGCCGAAGCCGAATCGTCGGCCGCCGAAGCCCGGAAAGCGATCGGCGAGCTGAACGCCGAAAAGGCTGATCTCGACGAGTCGAAGGATCAGCTCCGAACGCTCGAAGAGCTGCTCGCCGACATCGCCGAAAACGAAGGCGAGATCGAACGGCTCCGGGAGCGCCGCGACAACAAGGAAGCGCAGAACGAGCTCCGTCGGGAACAGCTAGCCGATAAGCGGTCGCGACGGGCGGAGCTCGAGGAGTCGTTCGACGAGGCGGCTCTCGACTCCGCACGGAAGGAGAAAGAGCGAGCAGAGGACTACCTCGAGCGGGTCGAGCCGTATCTGGAGGAGCGCCGCGAGCACCGCGACGAGCTACAGAGCGCGATCGGGGCGGTCGAAAACGAGCTCGAAGAGCTCTCCGAGCTGCGAGAGCGCCGCGACGACGTGGCCGCGGTCGTAGAGCGCCTCGAGGCGCTCTACGACGAAACCCGGGAGCTACAGGAGATGTACGCCGATCTGCGGGCCGAACTGCGGCAGCGAAACGTCGACCGTCTCGAGACGATGCTCAACGAAACGTTCGAGCTGGTCTACCAGAACGACTCCTACGCACGGATCGAACTCGACGGCGACTACGAGCTGACGGTGTATCAGAAGGACGGCGCGCCGCTGGATCCGGAGCAGCTCTCCGGCGGCGAGCGCGCGCTCTTCAACCTCTCGCTGCGGTGTGCGATCTACCGACTGCTCTCGGAGGGGATCGAGGGGCGGGCGCCGACGCCGCCGCTGATCCTCGACGAACCGACGGTCTTCCTCGATGCGGGTCACGTCTCGAAACTCGTCGAACTCGTCGAGTCGATGACCGACCACGGCGTCGATCAGATCGTCGTCGTCAGCCACGACGAGGAGCTGGTCGCGGCGGCCGACGATCTGGTCGCCGTTCAGAAGGATCCGACGACGAACCGCTCGGATATCGAGCGCTCGGGCACCGTCGAGGCGCTACCGTAGCGCCTCGAGCGCCCGACTCGCGAGCTCGGTCGTCCGGTAACCGCGCTCGCCGGCGATCGTCGCCTCCTCGAGCAGTCCAGCGGCGCGGAGTTCCGCGGAGATGCCGTGGAGATCTGACTCACAGAGATCGTAGCGGCCGAGCAGCTCGCGCACCGAGATCGGCCCCGAGCGTTCGAGTTCGACGAGAAGCCCGAGCGTTCGCTCGTCGCGAACGGCGGTGAGGAGTCGCCGCTGGGGATTCGGGATCACTTCGGCGGCGGTCTCGAGGCCGGACGTCCCCGTGATCTCGATCTCGTCGTTCGGCAGATACCGCTCTGCGCCGGTCTCCGGGTCGCGAACCAGCGACGACTCGCCGGACCGCTTCACGAGCAGATACCGATCGCCGTCGTGTTCAACTGTCTTCATGTCGTCTCCGGGTCGCGGGTCTTGAACTGCCAGTAGAACCGCCCCAAAAAGAGGGTTGCGACGGCGCCGACCGCGAGTGCCGCACCGCCGAGCTCCCAGTCCCCCCGGAAGTACACCAACATCGCACCGAGCGACAGCGCGAACAGCGCGACGTTGGCCATCACGACTGCACCGAAGAACAGCCGTGCGGCGTCCTCGGAGACGTCCTCCATCGCGGCGGCGTCCGGTTGTTCGACCGTCGGTGGGTCGGGCCCGAGGCTCTCCGGATCAAACTCCTCCGGTTCGTCGGGCCACGGATCCTCCTCTTCCTCCAGCGGGTTCACGGTCGAAAGCTAGCACTGAAGCACGAAAACAGCCGCGATTGCGAGCGCTACGCCGCTTCGGTCAGTGCGACGGCCTCCGTCGCCTGTATCCACGCGAGGGGGTTCTCGGCGTCGTAAAATACCACGCCCTCGTCGGTCTCGTAGGCCTCCGTCGTCGCGACCGCATCGGAGACACCGGGTTCGAGGTGCTCGTCGGCACCCGCGCCGTCCGTCCGATCCGTCGAGTTGGGGTCGGGCATGGTGTAGCCAGGGATACGAAATGTCCATGTATATCCCTTGTGGCTGTGACAATCTATACCACGGATCGGAACGTCGGGGTTTTTATCCGGGACCGACTATCAGTTCTGAGCATGAAGCAGGGCACACTCGGGGAGTTCGGCGATGAGGGGCGTCCGGACGCCGAGGCGCAGGCCGTTGCCGGCAACGGCGGGGCACACGCCGACGTCGTCGACGTCTCCGACCTCCGCTTTCCCGACGCCGACGGCGAGCTCGAGCTGTCGGTGACGCAGGTCGACTACACGATCGAGGGAAGCGGTGACGACGAAGCGCCCGTTCTCCACGTGTTCGGACGGACCGAAACCGGAGACGCCGAACACGTGCGCGTCTACGGTTTCAGGCCGTACTTCTACACGCCGTTGGCCGACCTCGACCGCGTCGAGGAGCCGTCGGAACCGCCCGTAGAGAGTGACGTCATCGATTCGCGACTCGAGCAGGACGGGTTGACCGGGATGGAGACGTACGGACACCTGCAGGCGGACGGGGCCGACGTCGGCGATCGAGGGGGCGGGGAGCTCGTCGTCTACGAATCGATCCGTGGCGAGAAACTCGTGAAGGTGTTCGGTCGGACGCCGCGGGACGTCGGTAACCTCCGGGACCGGTTCGATCACTACGAGGCGGACATCCTCTTTCCGAACCGACTGCTCATCGACAAGGACATCAACAGCGGCGTCAGGGTTCCGCGCCGCGAACTCGACGACGGGAGCCTGAAGATTCACCACACCGAGCTGGTGCCGACCGAGCTCTCGGTCAGCCCGCGGGTTCACACCCTCGACATCGAGGTCGAGGATCGACACGGCTTCCCCGAGGACGGCGAGGAGCCGATCATCTGTCTCACCGGCCACGACTCCGAGCGCGACGACTACGTCGTCTGGCTCTACGAGGCGCCCGGCGGATCTGCCGCACCCGATACGATCGAGGGATACGAGCCGATCGGCGACGGCGAGCTCTCGGTCGACGTCAGGCGATTCGACGACGAGGCCGAGATGCTCGTCGACTATCTGGACTACGTCGAGGAGACCGACGCGGATCTCCTCTGCGGGTGGAACTTCGACGACTTCGACGCGCCGTACCTCATCGACCGGATCGACCGGCTCGCGAGTCGCCACGACCGGCTCGACTCGGATCGGCTCTCCCGCGTGAACGAGGTCTGGGACTCCGGCTGGGGCGGTCCGAACGTGAAGGGCCGCGTCGTCTTCGACCTGCTCTACGCCTACCAGCGAACCCAGTTCTCCGAGCTGGACTCCTACCGGCTGGACGCGGTCGGCGAGGAGGAACTCGGCGTCGGCAAGGAGCGCTACCCCGGCGATATCGGCGACCTCTGGGAGAGCGATCCCGAGCGCCTGCTGGAGTACAACCTCCGGGACGTCGAGCTCTGCGTCGAACTGAACCGAAAGCAGAACATCATCCCCTTCTGGGAGGAGGTCGCCTCCTTCGTCGGCTGCAAGATCGAGGACGCGACCACGCCCGGCGACGCGGTCGACATGTACGTCCTCCACAAGATCCACGGGGAGTTCGCGCTCCCCTCGAAGGGAACCGTCGACGCCGAGGAGTACGAGGGCGGCGCGGTCTTCGATCCGATCACGGGCGTCAAGGAGATGGTGTCGGTACTGGACCTGAAGAGCCTCTACCCCATGTGTATGGTGACGATCAACGCGTCGCCGGAGACGAAGGTCGATCCCGACAGATACGACGGGGAGACGTACGTCGCACCCAACGGGACTCACTTCCGGAAGGAGCCGGACGGGATGATCCGGACGATGGTCGACGAGTTGCTCGAGGAACGCGAGCGGAAGAAGGAGCTCCGGAACGAGAACGATCCGGGGAGCGACGCCTACGACACCTACGACCGTCAGCAAGCGGCGGTCAAGGTGATTATGAACTCGCTGTACGGCGTTCTGGGGTGGGACCGGTTCCGGCTCTACGACAAGGAGATGGGAGCCGCCGTAACCGCCACGGGGCGGGAAGTCATCGAGTACACCGAGGAAACCGCAAACGAGGTCGGATACGACGTCGCGTACGGTGATAGCGTTACTGGAACCCGTCCGATCGTGGTTCGCGATCCGGACGGGAGGGTTCGCATCGTACCGATCGAAGAGCTCTTCGCCCGTTCCGATCCACGGCCGAACGAGCAGGCACTCATTACCGCCGACGGTGGGCACGTCGCCAGTGTCGAAGGCGGTAAAGAGTACGGTGCCCTCGACGGATGGAACGCTCTTTCGATCGCGGACGATGGAACTGTGGAGTGGCAACCGATCGAGCGCGTGATTCGCCACGAGACGGATAAACCGGTCATCAACCTACAGCACGAGTTCGGCGAGTCGACGACGACCGAGGACCACTCTTACGTCGTCGAAGACGGGGACGGGGTCAGTCAAACACCACCGGCCAGTGTCGAGGAGCCGCTCCGGATCCCGGATATGCCCGTCGATACCGAAATCGGTCGTATCGACGTGTACGATGTATTGAAGGGCTACGGACGGGAATACGAGGACGGCCGAGGAACGGGCGGGATCACAGTCAAGACGAAGCGCGTCCACGCGAACGACGAGTACGTCTGGGTCGGCCACGAGCACGATGGACTCGAATCGACGAGCAAGGTCAAGCGATACATCGAGTCCGGGACCGAGGACTGTGCGGCGCTGTGCCGTCTACTGGCCGCCTACGTGACCGAGGGGGACACCACGACGAAGGAGACGGGATCGAGCAGGTTCGGTGCGAGCATCGCCGAGTCCCGCCCGGAGTGGCTCGAAGCTCTCGAGGAAGATTACCATCGACTCTTCGAGGAGACCACCGCGAGCGTCATTGCGAGCGGCACGTCCGACACGGGAACGCTCCAGATGATGAACGAACTCGCAGCGGTGTTTTTCCGCGAGTTCGCCGGGGAAACATCCAGCGGTAAGCGCATCCCCTCGTTCGTGTACCATCTTCCCGACACTGATCGAGCGCTGTTTCTGGAAACCCTGATCGAGGGCGACGGCTCGAGGAAATCCCCTCGATACTCGGAAGAGTACGCCGAACGGAACGTTGACTTCGAGACGACGAGCCGAGAACTCGCGGCCGGCCTCTCGATGCTCCTCATCCAACGTGGAACGAAACACTCGTTCAAATACCGCGACAGCAAGGAGAGCTACACGATCCGAACGGCTGACTCGTACCGCCGCGGACGTGAACCGATCCTCACTCGAGTCGACCACGACGGCTACGTCTACGACTTGAGCGTCGCGAAAAACGAGAATTTCGTCGATGCGGTCGGCGGGATCGTCCTTCACAACACCGACTCGATCATGCTGGAGTTGGGTAGTGGCGTTTCGAAAGCGGACGCCATCGAGCAGTCCTTCGAGATCGAGGAGCACATCAACGACGCCTACGACGAGTTCGCCGGAACGCTCGACGCGGAGAACCACCGCTTCCAGATCGAGTTCGAAAAGCTCTATCGGCGGTTCTTCCAGGCGGGCAAGAAAAAGCGGTATGCAGGTCACATAGTGTGGAAGGAGGGGAAGAACGTCGACGACATCGACATCACGGGTTTCGAGTACCAGCGATCGGACATCGCGCCGATCACGAAGGAGGTTCAAAAGCGCGTCCTCGAGATGATCGTCACCGGCGAGCCGACCGAGGAGATAACCGACTACGTCCACGACGTCATCGAACGGTTCGTAGCCGGCGACTACTCCGTCGAGGAGATCGGCATCCCCGGCGGGATCGGTAAGCGGCTGGACAACTACGACACCGACACCGCACAGGTCCGCGGCGCGAAGTACGCCAATCTCCTCCTGGGGACGAACTTCGACCGGGGATCGAAGCCGAAGCGGCTCTATCTCGAGAAGGTTCACCCCGAGTTCTTCAGGGAACTGGAGGCCGAGCGGGGGCTCGATCCCTCCGACGACCCTCTCTACGGAGAGTTCAAGCGGGATCCCGACGTCATCTGCTTCGAGTTCGAGGATCAGATCCCCGAGGCGTTCACGATCGATTACGACAAGATGCTCGAGAAGACCCTCAAGGGGCCGATCGCCCGAATCCTCGAGGCGCTCGACATCTCGTGGGAGGAGGTAAAGAGCGGTCAGGAGCAGACGGGACTGGAGAGCTTCTTCTGACGTTCCCGTCGGCATGAAACCGTCCCTCAAAAACAAAATTATTTTTCGATACACAAAATCTAACGGCCGAACCCGAAAGCATTATCAGCGTAACGCTCGGATGTTTGTTGAGACCCGATTATGGCTACGTTAGAAATCCGGAACCTGCACGCAGAGGTCGCCGAAGAGGGTGGAGAGACCATCCTTCGAGGGGTCGACCTCGAGGTCAACTCGGGCGAGATCCACGCGCTGATGGGGCCGAACGGCTCCGGGAAGTCGACCACCGCGAAGATCGTCGCCGGCCATCCGGCCTACGAGGTCACCGATGGCGAGATACTGCTCCACCTCGATGACGACGAGTTCGGCGAGGAGTTCGAGATCACCGACGAGAACCGCACGTGGAACCTGCTCGATCTCGAACCGAACGAGCGGGCCGCCCTCGGCGTCTTCCTCGGCTTCCAGTACCCTGCCGAGATCGAAGGCGTCACGATGATCAACTTCCTCCGAACGGCGCTCAACGCCAAGCTCGAGGAGCGCGAGGAGCTCTTCGAGGGAGACGACGGCGACGAAGAAGAGGAGGAAGCCGGCTACGACACCTCCCCGATGGAAGGACCGGCCGACGACGGCGAAGTCGGCGTCGCGGAGTTCCAGCAGCTCCTCTCGGAGAAGATGGAGCAGCTCGACATGGACGAGCGGTTCGCACAGCGATACCTCAACGCGGGCTTCTCCGGCGGCGAGAAGAAGCAGAACGAGGTCCTGCAGGCCGCGA
>SKTU01000096.1 GCA_007122455.1 Haloarculaceae archaeon
AGTCGCCGGTGGGGCTGGCCGCCGCAGCGGTGTACGCCGCCTCGCTGCTCTGCAACGAGAAGGTCACCCAGAGCGAGGTCAGCGAGGTCGCCGACATCTCCGAGGTCACCATCCGAAACCGATACAAGGAGCTGCTCGAAGCTGGCGGCGTCGCGACGGCGTAATCGTCCGCCGTCCCTGTCACTTTCGGAGAGGATTCGAAGCCGTATCGGTGACAAACATTATCATACTTCGACCCCTCTCCCGAGCCATGGAAACGTACGTTCGATTGCTGTGTCCGGAGTGTGGCAAGAACTGGCAAGAGTCGCCCAACGACCTCCCGAATCCGGCCCGGACGTTCCACTGCCCGAACTGCCACGCGAGCCGACGGCTCTCGGAGTTCGCTCGAACGGAACACGATCTACAGACCCTCAAGAAGTTCTGAGACGGCTACGACTCTACCGGTGAGCGGGCACCACAGGCTTCACACCGTCGCAGCGTCGCACCGTTTTCACTCTCGAGTCGCGTGTCCGGCAGTCCACACTCGGGACAGAGAACGTAACCGTCGGCGTACGCCGACAGCGCCTCGGCGACGCGGTCGGCTTTGAACTCCCCGGTGAGTCGTAGCCGTCCACTCTCGTCGATGTTCGCGCTCGTTCCGAGTTCGGTCTGTAGATACTGCATTACGTGATCGGGCGACCGACCGAGCGTGTCGACGACCGCTCGGAAGTTCTCGAAGACCGTCGCGTGACCCTCCTGTCGAAGCTGTGGATCCGGCAGCGAAAACCGAGCCCCAGATCCCTCGATGTCGGGGGTTCCTTCCAGTGCGCGGTCGAGTTGCTCCTCGTACCCCATGCCCATCGGTACGGCAGGCTAGAAAAAAAGTCTTTCAACTGATCAGATTCGTTTCCGTTCGACACTCCCTCTCATGGCAGTTTCGGGCGATATACCGAAGGTGCATGTTAACGGGTGTCAGGATAGTTCTATATGTCCCGAGTCGCTACAGGCGACTGACCATGAAGAAGCAGGAGCTCATTCATCTGCACGGCCTGCTTGCAGAGGTATGTAACCACTACGAATCGCTCGCAGACTGCGAAGTCGATCACGTCGAGTATACGGAACTCGGCGTACGACCGACATCGATACACAAATCCAAGACCGACCACAAAGCCGCTGTTTTTGCGCTCGCTGATGGAATCACCGAAGGGATGGCCGAGGAGATCGAATCACCTATCTCCGCGACCGCTGACTGATTACTGACGATCGATCCCCCGGAATCCAACGCCCCGTAGCCGCCGCTCTCACTCGTCGAGAAGCTCTTCGAACTCCGGAAGCGGCCCGTCGTCGTCGTCGTCGGACGCGTCCGGCGGCTCGTCGGTCTCGGTCTCCTCGGATTCTTCGGGTTCCTCGTCGAGCTGCTCGACCTCCAGCACTTCGAGCGGAATGTTCTCGAGCCGCTTTCCGATCTCCTTGCGGGCGATTCGGGCGGCGTGTTCGTTCCGCTCGACGTTGAAGACGGTCATCTCCAGTTCCAGTGCGACGAGTCCTTCGTCGGCCGCGATGAATGCTGGTTCGAGCTGTTCATCGCAGTGGGGACACGAGCGGCTCCCCATCTCGATTTCGACGTAGCTGAGGTCCGGGTTGAGCATCTCCCCCGTCTTCGAGATGGCGATCCGCACCGCCTCGTCCGCCGTCTCGACGTCGTACACCGGGACCGCGGCTTCGACGACCACTCGACAGTCCATGTTACTGTGTTGCACTCCAACGGTGAAGAAGCTTCGCCTCGAAAATCACACGACGGAACGTCACACTGCGGGACACGAAAGGTCGAAGGTCGGTCGGTGCATCGGTCGAGTATGAACGAGGGGGCGATCGACGTCGACGAACTCGACGGGGGGTTCGACCTCCAATCCACCGTCGAGAGCGGGCAGACGTACCTGTGGAACCGACGTGACGGTCGCGCGTACGAGCGCGACGGCGTTCACGGCGGCGACCACTGGTACAGCACCGTGCTGCCGGCGACCGCAACGGCTACCAACGAACCCGAAGTCGTCCTCGCGAGACAGCTCGACGGCCGCCTCGAGTGGCGGGCGTCGACGCCGAACGCTCACGAGCGGCTCGTGGAACTTTTGCGCCTCGACGACGACCTCGACGCGATCGCCGCGTCCGCTCCCGACGAGCCGCTCGTCGAGCGGGCCTACGCCAGCTACTCGGGCATGCGACTGGTTCGGGATCCACCGTTCGGATCGCTCGTCTCGTTCATCTGCTCGGCGCAGATGCGCGTCGCACGGATCCACGGCATGCAAACGCGTCTGGCTCGCGAGTACGGCACCCCCGTCGAATTCGACGGCGAAACGTACCACGCCTATCCGACGCCGGCCCAGCTCGCGGCGGCGACCGAGGCCGGTCTCAGAGACCTCTCGCTGGGCTATCGCGCGCCGTACGTTCGGCAGACCGCCGCGATGGTCGAAGAGGGTGAGGTGGATCCGGCCCACGCGCGTTCGCTTCCCTACGAGGACGCACGAGAGTACCTCACGCAGTTCGTCGGCGTCGGGCAGAAGGTCGCCGACTGCGTGTTGTTATTTTCGCTCGACTTCCTACAGGCGGTTCCGCTGGACACGTGGATCCGGAACGCGATCGCCGACCACTACCCGGACTGCGACCGCGGCAGCTACGAGGCGACCTCCCGGGCGATTCGGGATCGGTTCGGCGGTGCGTACGCGGGCTACGTTCAGACGTACGTCTTTCACTTCCTCAGATCGACGTAGCGTGCGTCGTCGAGACGTCCCACCGGGCGCGGCTATTCGAACGCGCCGGCCTCCCGGAGTGCGGTGATTTCCGCCTCCGAACGTCCGAGTTTTTCTGCGAGCACTTCGTTCGTGTGTTCGCCGAGTTGTGGCGGTCCGGAGCGGATTTCGCGGTCGGTTTCCGAGAAGTGCAGCGGGTGGCCGTGCAGCAGCAACTCGCCGAG
>SKTU01000076.1 GCA_007122455.1 Haloarculaceae archaeon
CAGGACGGGTGGTATTGGACGGAACTCGCCAGGACCATCCGATCGCGCGTCGAAGCGAATCCGGAGGCGCTCCCGCCGACGACCAAGCAGGCGCTGCTGTTCGGGGAGTACCTGATCTCCGAGTACGGCGTCGCCCCGTACGGGGACGCGAAGAACGCGATGTTGGGACTGCGGCGAGCGTACGATTCAGCGCTGGCGGAGCGGGACGCGCTCGTCATGCCGACCGTTCCGATGGCGCCGTACGAACACGACGAGGATCTCGGCCGGCGGGGACGGCTGGCACGGATCGTCGAAAACCATCGGAATACGGCGACGTTCGATCACACCCACCACCCGGCACTGTCGGTGCCGTGCGGTTCCGTCGAAGGGCTTCCCATCGGAATCCAGCTCGTCGGATCGCAGTTCGACGAACGGACGCTGCTCCGGATCGGTCGTCTCGTCGAATCGCTGTAGGTCAGCGGTTCCGCCTTGCCAAAGTATAACGGGACGGGGGGAACTATTCTCTCGAATGCGAACCGAACGAACAGTGACCGAGAGCGATCGTTTCCCGATCGGTGATTCCCGTGACTGATCTCTCGCCAGATCGGGTTCGGGAGCTAGCTTCGACGTTCGACTTCACGATCGGACCGCGGGAAGCCGAGCGACACGCCGCCGCCCTCACCGACGAGCGCGGCGGCTACGACCGTCTCGACGAGCTGGCGACGCCACGGTTTCACGACGAGCCCGTTCGAAACGTCGTCTTCGATCCGGGTCCGGACGACGACCCACTGAACGCCTTCACGAGCCTCTTCGACGCCCCCGTCTCGGAGGGTCCGCTCTCGAATCTCGACGTCGCGATCAAGGACAACGTCGCGATCGCCGGCGTTCCCATGACGTGCGGATCGCGCGTGTTCGAGTCGGCAGTCCCGAGCCGCCACGCCAGCGTCGTCAGACGGCTACTGGCGGACGGTGCGACGATCGTCGGGAAGACGAACATGGACGAACTCGCCTACGGACCGACGAGCGAGACGAGCGGGTTCGGTCCCGTTTCCAACCCCGTCGATCCGGAGCACGTCGCTGGCGGTTCCTCCTCCGGCAGCGCCGCGGCCGTCGGCGCCGAGCGCGTCGACGCCGCACTCGGATCAGATACCGGCGGCTCGGTTCGGATCCCGGCTGCCTTCTGCGGCGTCGTCGGCTTCAAGCCGACGTGGGGGATGATCCCCCGAACCGGAATGGTCGAGTTGGCGTACACTCTCGACCACGTCGGTCCGATCGCCCGCGACGTGCGGACGACGGCTCGCGTCTTCGACGCGATCAGCGGATCGGATCCCGGCGACCCCTCCTCGGCACGCGCGACCCGTCTCGAGGGATCGGCCACCGCTGCAGTCACCGACGCCCCCGACGTCGAGGAGCTGTCGTTCGGCCTCCCGGAGGAGCTGTTCGCCGCCCACGTCGACGACGGGATCGTCGACCGGATTCGGGACACTGTCGCCGATCTCGAAGCCGCCGGCGCGACCGTCGATCCCGTCTCGATCCCGGGGATCGACAACTCTGTCCACGTCTGGAACGCGATCACGAACGTCGAGTTCGCCGACACGCTCAGATCCGACCTCGTCCCCGCGCGCCGACGGGTGTCGATGGATCCGGCGTGGCAGGACGCCGCGGCGTCGGCGCTCCGCTCCGGAGGCGAGCGGTTCGGTCCGGTCGTCCGTCGCAAGGCGATCGTCGGTGCCAAGCTCCTCGAGGACGGAGCCCGATCGTACGTTCGCGCACGAGCGATCGCCGATCGGATCGCCGACCAGTTCGCGGCGGTGACGGCGGATCACGACGCGCTCGTCGCGCCGACGATGCCAGTTACGGCACCGAAGATCGGTCAGTGGACCGCGGACAGCTACTCGACCGGCGACGACGAATACGACGTTCCGCTGGCGTACAACACCCGACCCGCTGACCTGGCCGGCGTACCGGCTGTTACACTCCCGTGCGGGCGGCTCGACGGACTCCCGGTCGGACTGCAGCTCGTCGGCGAGGAGTACGGCGACCACGAGCTGTTCGCCGTCGCCCGCGCCGTCGAGCGCCACGAGTAGCGCGACCGGTCCCTTGATAGGGAACGGCGTCCACTCCGTGATCAGTGACTGATCCCGACCACCGACTTTCCGACGAGGAATCGAACGTCCACTACGACTGGTCCAGCGAGCGCGACCCCGTCCTGACGATCCCTCCTGGCGACACTGTTCAGTTCGACTGTCGGGACGCCGCGAACGGCCAGCTCGGAACCGACGCCACGGCCGAGCAGCTCCGATCGCTCGTCTTCAAGGGACATCCGCTCACCGGGCCGGTCGCCGTCGAGGGCGCCGAGCCGGGCGACGTCCTGGAGATCGAACTGCTCGAGTTCGACCACCGTGGATACGGATTCACGTACTTTTACGAGGGCGACGCCGAGAAGGGGCTACTCCCGGAGGAGTTCGACGAACCGGGGCTACACGTCTGGAGTATCGAGGACGGCGTCGCCGAGTTCGTCGACGGGATCGAGGTGCCGATCGATCCGTTCCCGGGCTGTATCGGCGTCGCCCCCGGTGACGATGGAACTCACGTGACGACGCCACCGCGTCGGGTCGGTGGCAACGTCGACATCAAACATCTCACCGCGGGCTCGACGCTCTATCTCCCTATCGAAGCCGACGGGGCGCTCTTCTCGATCGGGGACTGTCACGCAGCGCAGGGCGACGGCGAGGTCTGCGTCACCGGCATCGAAGCGCCGATGTCGGTGACTGCACGGTTCACGGTCCACTCCGAGATGAAGATCGAAGAGCCGCAGTTCGAGACGATGGGACCGTTCACCGCGGCCGGCGTCGACGAACCGATGTACGCCACCTCGGGGATCGATTCGGATCTGATGACGGCGACGAAAAAGGCGATCCGCCACATGATCGAGCATCTCTCGACCGAGCGTGGTCTCACTCGGGCGG
>SKTU01000077.1 GCA_007122455.1 Haloarculaceae archaeon
CGGTTCCTCAACGACGGGCTCAACTCGGCGTTCCGGCTCGGCGTGATGGTTCTCGGCATCGCCGCGGTGCTGTTCTGGCTGAACCCGCAACTGGCGCTCGTCTCGATGGCGCCGGTGCCACTGATCGCCGCGTTCACCTACGTCTTCGTGAAGAAGATTCAGCCGAAATACGCCGAAGTTCGCTCCTCGGTCGGGAAGGTCAACTCCAGACTCGAGAACAATCTCGGCGGCATCCAGGTGATCAAATCCTCGAACACGGAGGATTTCGAGTCCGGTCGCGTCGACGAGGTCTCGCGGGGATACTTCGACGCCAACTGGGGGGCGATCACGATCCGAATCAAGTTCTTCCCGGGGCTGCAGATCATCTCCGGGATCGGCTTCGTCCTCACGTTCCTCGTCGGTGGCTACTGGGTGTTCGCGGGCGCGCCGGGGCCGTTCACCGGATCGCTGTCGCCGGGCGTCTTCGTCACGTTCATCCTCCTCTCCCAGCAGCTCGTCTGGCCGATGGCACAGTTCGGACAGATCATCAACATGTATCAACGTGCGGCGGCCTCCGCCGAGCGGATCTTCGGGCTGATGGACGAACAGGGCCGAATCGAGGAGACCGACACCAGCGAGGAGCTCGAAATCGGGGCGGGGCGCGTCGAGTACGACGACGTCACGTTCGGCTACGACGAGGCACCGATCGTCGAGGAGATCTCCTTCACCGTCGAGGGTGGCGAGACGCTTGCGCTGGTCGGTCCGACGGGAGCCGGCAAGTCGACGGTGCTGAAGCTACTTCTCCGCCTCTACGACGTCGACGAGGGGGCGATCCGGATCGACGGACAGGACGTCCGCGACGTGACGCTGTCGAGCCTCCGGCGCCACATCGGCTACGTCGGCCAGGAGTCGTATCTCTTCTACGGGACGGTCAAGGAGAACATCACCTACGGGCCGACCGAGCCGAGCGACGAGGAGGTCGTCGCGGCCGCCAAGGCCGCCGAGGCCCACGAGTTCATCACCAACCTTCCGGAGGGGTACGACACGATGGTCGGCGAGCGGGGCGTGAAGCTCTCCGGCGGGCAGCGCCAGCGGCTCTGTATCGCCCGCGCGATCCTGAAGGATCCGGAGATCCTGATCCTCGACGAGGCGACAAGCGACGTCGACACGGAGACGGAGATGCTGATTCAGCGGTCGCTCGACCGGCTCACCGAGGACCGAACGACGTTCGCCATCGCACACCGGCTCTCGACGATCAAGGACGCCGAAGGGATCGTCGTGCTCGAGGACGGTCGGATCGTCGAGCGCGGGACGCACGAGGAGCTGCTCTCGGAGAACGGTCTCTACGCGCATCTGTGGGGCGTCCAGGCGGGGGAGATCGACGAGCTGCCGGAGGAGTTCATCGAACGCGCCGCAAAGCGGCAGGCGCGAACGGAGCCGACCGACGATTGAAAAGGGCTACAGCGTGCCGACGATCGGGATTGCGAACGTGACGGCGATCCCGACGGCGGCGATGACGACGCCGATCGCGACGTCCCGGAGGCTGTAGTCGCTCTGTGGTGCGGTCGTGCGTCCCGCCGTCCTCTCGTGAGGGTGGTGGTCGTGGTCCTCGTGATCGGCCATGGTCGGCGTTGTGCCCGGCAGTTACTTCGGCCTATCGGTTGCCGGCGATCCCTGCTCCCGGACGTGTCTCTCGGGCATGAGCGACTCCCGCGGCCGCGTATCGAGCCACGTACAGAGCTCGAGGAGCTGCTCGCAGGCAGCCTCGAACAGCCGCTCGCCCTTCTCGGCGGAGGCGTCGGTCGGATCGCCGAAACCGCCGTTCGGCGAGTTCTCGATCGCGTCGTAGTAGAGCCGCGCGCCGTTGCGGACGTTCTCCCGGTCGTCGAGGTCCGCGAGTCCGCCGTCCCTCGCCGCCTCGAGCTGATCGGCGCGGACGTTGTCGATCAGATGCCACACCATCGAGGTCTCCTTCGGCCCGGCGTGGGGTCCGTTCCGCTCGAAGAGCGCGTCGACCAGTTCCGGGATCGACTCGTCCCACATCCACTCGACCGCGTAGGCGGCACCGTCGGTGTGGAGCCGTCGGCCCACCTCCCGGAGATGGTCGACGTTCCCGCCGTGGGCGTTGACGTAGACGATCCGATCGATTCCCTGATAGACGAGGCTCCGGGAGAACGACTCCACGTAGTCGCGGAACTGCGGCGGGTCGACCGAGAGCGTCCCGTAGAACTGCCGGTGGTGGGGGCTGACGCCGATGTTCACCGTCGGCGTACAGAGGAAGCCGCCGCGATCGGCCGCCGCGCAGGCGAGCCCCTCCGCGATGACGTGATCGGTCGACAGCGGTAGATGGGGGCCGTGCTGTTCGGTCGAGCCGACGGGAACGAGCGCCAGCGATCCGTCCGTGAGATACTCGCCCGCTTCCGGCCAGCTCACATCGCCGAGATACATGGGTGACGCGACGCGGGCGGGGGTCTTAAGTCGGGGTATACGCGAACCGCCGTCGGTCTCGGCCAACGGATATATCCGCGCGACCGGCCCACGTCCGGGTATGAGCGGAGCCTATCAGACTCACAGTCGACACGCGTATCCGAAACTGCGACACGTCGCGCTTCCGGCCGGTGCGCTCGTCGGCGTGAACGTGGTGTTGATGTACGTCGTCGCAGCGACGCCGCTGGCGACGCTGAACAACGTTCTCTTCTCGATACCGATCGTCGGACTCGTCGTCTACGGCGCGGCGCTGACCGTCGGCGACATGATCGCCGAGCGCGGGCTCGAGAGCGGTGACATGGGAACGGCGCTGCTCGGAACGGCGCTGTTACAGGGCGCCTACGCACTCTTCGGGGGCGGCGTCGTCGGGATGCTCTCGCCGGCCGCTCGTGGGGTCGCACTCGGCGTCGCGCTGGTCGTGACGCTCCTGATGGCGCTCGGCATCACCGCCTACGTTTACGCTCGCGACAAGCGGTTCGATCACTGGAGCAAGTGGTCACTCGGTGCCTTCGTCGTCGGCGCGCTCCTGGTGCTCGTCGGCTCGTTCGCTCCGATCGTCCTCGTCGGGGGATTCCTCTTCATCTTCCTCGGCTTCACGCTCCGACTGGGCTACGAGATCTGGTACGTCCGCGACAGCTACGACCCGAACGTGCCCCTCGTTCACGCCCTCGGGATCTACGTCGCCTTCACCGGTGTGTTCGTCCACGTCCTCCAGATCGTCGTTCGGATGGTCGCCGACCGCTGACCGCGGAACCCACAATCGGCCGGTTTTATGGATCGGCGCGGTAACGGACGGATATCGAATGCGTCAGTATCACGACCTCGTCGCCGACACCCTCGAGGGCGGGACGTACAAGCCCAACCGAACCGGCGTCGACACGATCGCCTCCTTCAGCCACCACTACGAGGTCGATCTCGGAGCGGGGTTTCCGCTCCTGACGACGAAGCGAATGGACGGCTTCCGGTGGAACTCGTTGATCCACGAGCTACTGTGGTATCTCTCCGGGGAGGAGCACGTCCGAAACCTCCGAGAGGAGACGAAGATATGGGACGCGTGGGCCGACGAAGAGGGCCGTCTCGACACCGCCTACGGCCGATTCTGGCGGCGCTTTCCGATCCCCGACGAGCCCGCACAGCTCCTCGGGGAGAGCTGGCCCGAGGACGCCCACCGCTGGGTGACCGTCGAGGACGGCCGCCGGGTGTTCGACCAGATCGCCTACGTGCTCGACACGCTCGCGGAGGCACCCGACTCGAGGCGGATGGTGGTGTCCGCGTGGCACCCCGCAAACGCCGCCGTCTCGACGCTACCGCCGTGTCACTACACGTTCGTCGTCAACGTTCAGGGCGACGCGCTCAACGTTCACCTCACTCAGCGATCCGGCGACATCGCGCTCGGCGTTCCGTTCAACCTCGCCGCCTACTCGATCCTCGCTCACGTCTTCGCCACCCGATCCGGCTTCGAGCTGGGGTCGTTCGGTCACACGATCGTCGACGCTCACGTCTACTGCGGCACCGGCGACCGTAGCAGCTGGTACGAGCGGAACCTCCCGGCGCTGCAGGAGCGGCTCGCGGCGGTCGGTTCCCGGGACGAGTACGGCGACGTTCGGGCGTGGCTCGAGGAGACCGCGCCGCCGGAGGCCGACGGCGAGGAGCGCTACGACCACGTCCCCGGGCTGTTGACCCAGCTCGGTCGCGCACCGGGCGACCGTCCCCGACTCGAGGTCGCGAACGAACCGCTCGACGAGCTGGCGTTCGACGACATCCGGCTGCTGGAGTACGACCCCGAGCCGGGACTGGAGTTCGCGGTCGCGGAATGAAGCTCGTGTTGATCGCAGCGGTCGCGGAGAACGGCGTCATCGGTGTCGACGGCGAGATGCCGTGGCACTACCCGGCGGATCTGAAGCGGTTCAAGCGGCTCACGATGGGGTCGCCGGTCGTGATGGGTCGGAAGACGTACGACTCGATCGTCGCCGAACTCGGCGAGCCGCTCCCGGGGCGGACGAACGTCGTCGTCTCCCGGCAGGAACTGACGCTCCCCGAGGGGGCGGTGCGAGCGGACGGGATCGGGGACGCGCTCGAGATCGCTCGCGAGGCGGCCGACCGGGATCGCACCGTCTACGTGATCGGCGGCGAGACGATCTACGAGCAGTTTCTCGATCGTGCCGACGAGCTACGTATCACCGAAGTCCCCGAAACGCCGGACGGCGACACGTTCTTCCCGGAGATCGGCGAGGAGTGGGTCGAGGTCGATCGCGAGAGGGTCGGCGAGTTGGCGTTCGTCACCTACCGGCGGCGATCGTAGCTCACAGCTCCTCTTTTAAGTAGACGCCGACGATACCGCCGACGACGCTGAATCCGACGACGTACACCGCGCCGAAGAGGAGCGCGAAGAGCCCGAACAGCCCGATGGCGAACGACGCTTCGGGACCCATCACCGGTACGAGCCCGAGGAAGACGACGAAGAGCAAAAGGAAGGGAACGAGCGTGACGACGCCCGCGATCAATCCCACTTTTGCACCCGCGGCGGTGTCGCCGCCTTCCAGATAGCCGGCGACGGCGCCGCCGAGGACGGTCGAGAACGGGATAAACGAGAGGAGCAGCCCGACGAGGCCGCCGATGACCCCGTTCAACAGTGTGTTCGGCGTTCGGTCGTCGGCGTCGGTGTCGGTGGAGGGCTCGGTCATCGCTACACCGTAGCTCGAGCGATCACTTAATTGTGGAGCCCGCCTCGACGCGTACTCGGTCCCCGACCTCGATCCCCTCGGCCGCACCGGCGGGGAGTTCGACGATCAGATCCGCCCGAGCGCGACCGTGTCCGGTCCACGCCGGGAGCCGTTCGACCGCCTCGACGCGGCCGTCGACGAGCCAGAGCGCGTCGATGTCGAACGGAACACAGAGCATGTGGAGCCCGCGTCGCTTGGCGCGGGAGAACGGAAACACCAGCGCGTAGTCGTCGCCGATCGACCGGCGGAACATCAGGCCGACTCCCTTTTTCAGTAGCGAGTCGGCGAGTTCGACGTCGCTCGCGACGGTTCGCTCCTCGCTGTCGGTTTCGTGAACGACGCGCACATCGCGAGGTCGCTCGGCGAACTCATAAAAGGAGCGTGAAGCCGCCGATCGCGGCGACGATCCCGAGCGCTCGGATCGCGACGACCGCGCGGTGGCCGAGCTCCCGGTCGATCGTTCCGCCGACGGCGTCGGCGAACTGTCGCGGGAAGACGATCGCCCCCAGCCCCACGGTGAAGGCGATCAGTCCGACTAGCAGCTCCATGTGCGTCGGTTTGCCGGACGGCGCAAAGTCGTTGCGACACAACGTTCAACAGCCGCGACCCCCAAGCCCGTCCATGGAGAAGACGCCCCGCGGGACGTCGGTGGGCGTCGAGGACCCCTACGCCGTCGTCGACCGCTGCGATCACCTCACCGACGACGGCCGGTGTCGGTTCGCGGCCGAGCGAGCCGAGGCGGCTCCCGAGTTCGCCGCGGCGCGGCACGCCGACGACCTCCGATGTCCCGCGGCCGATCCCGACGACGCGTGGACGTGGAGGGATTGCCCGCAGTTCCGCTCGCGGCAGCGCTCGCGAGAGTGCGTCCGCTGCGGACTCGAGGAGCGACGGATGGCCCACGACGAACTGCGGCCGCTACTGGAGGAGCATCACCTCTCGTACGCCGACGGCGACGGTCACGAGATCACGGTGTTCCTCTGTCGGTGGTGTCACGCGACCGTCCACCAGTCGTGGGGGCGGATCGACGACGACGTCTCGCCGTCCCCAGAGGCGGTCGCGGCCGCCGAGAGCCGGCGCGCCCGCGAACGCGAGGAGCTCGGCTTCGAGAGCGCTGCCGACCGGTACGACGACGCGGATTAATGGCTGGGACACCTTCCTCTGGTATGGTCTCTCATCTGGGTCACGTCCACCTCCGCGTCCGCGAGCTTGACCGTGCGATCGATTTTTATACGGAGGTTCTCGGGCTCGAGGTCACGGAACGCGTCGGTCGGTACGCGTTCCTCTCGTTCGGCGTACACCACCACGACGTCGCGCTGCAGGCGATCGGCGCCGACGCACCGGCCCCGAGCGACGGTGTCGGTCTCTACCACGCCGCATTCGAGGTGGAGACGCCCGCGGAGCTGCGAGCGACGTACGAGGGACTCATCGACCGTGGCGTGGACGTTTCGCCGGTCGACCACGGCATCAGCAAGGCGCTCTACTTCGAGGATCCGTCCGGAAACGGGCTGGAGCTCTATCTCGACACGCGGGAACGAATCGACGAGTGGAGCGGACGGAACGAACGGTTCGATCCGACGGCGCTGTGATCAGTCACCCTCTTCGAGTTCGAACTCCTCGGGGGCTCGTCCGGCGGCGTCGAGCACCTCGTCGTCGACGACGATCGGACAGTCGACGCGGAGTGCGATCGCGATCGCGTCGCTCGGCCGGGCGTCGAAGACGAGGGTGCGTCGCTCGCCGCCGACGTACTGCTCGGCGTCGATCTTCGCCAGAAACGTGTTCTCCGAGAGCCCGTCGATCCGTATCCGATCGATCGCGCCGCCGAACTCCGTGAGCATCTCCACGAACAGGTCGTGCGACAGCGGTCGGTCGAACGGCTTCCCGTCGAGCGCGTGTTTGATCGACTTCGCCTGATCCGGACTGATGAATATTGGGAGGACTTCCTCGCGGGCTGTGAGCAGCACGACCGGGACCCCTCTCTCGCCGGCGCTGACGCCGAACCCCTCCACGGTCGCTTCGTGTGGCATTATGTAACGTTCGCGGAGGCGCGACCAAAGCTTTTGCCGTGGGGGAGACAGTCGCGGATGTGGGATACGTGGTCGTCGTGAAGCCGTCCGCTCGCCGCGCCAGCCCGGCAGCCGGCTCGTGGATCGCCGAATCCGGTCCACGCCGCCGATTCGAATCGAAGCCGCTGGCCCGCGAGTGGGCGCGCGAACTGAGCGGTCCGGCGTGGACGCTGTGGGTTCAGGACGCGCATCCGGCCGACGGAACGGGCGCCGACGGCTACCTGCTCGCACGCCGTCGTCGCCGAAGCGGTCCGGTCGCATCGCCGGCGGAACAGACGACGCTCGGCGGCGGTGGATATTAATCACGTCCCGCCGACGTCGAGGCATGGCTTCCGTTGGCACGGGGCTCGCGACGGTCGAGATCGTGGGGTCGCGTGCAGATATTGCTCTGGCGCGCCCGGAGAAGCGCAACGCGATGACTGCCGAGCTGATCGCCGATCTCACCGCGGCCTTCGAGCGGGTCGGCGAGCGCGACGACGTGCGCGCGGTGACGCTACTCGGGGAGGGGCCCGTCTTCTGTGCGGGGATGGATCTCGAGATGATGCGGGACCGCGTCGAGGAGGACGACGGGACGCTCACCCGGGTTGCCTTCCCGACACTGCTGGAGACGATCGAGACGACGCCACAGCCGGTGGTCGCCGGAATCAAGCGCGCCGCGCCGGCAGGGGGGTTCGAGCTGACGCTTCCCTGCGACGTTCGTCTCCTGGGGACCGAGGCGATCTACGGGGTCACCGAAGTGAAGCTCGGCACGTTTCCGCACGGCGGAGCGACCCAGCGACTCCCGAGGCTCGTCGGGCTCTCGAAGGCGAAGGAGATCGTCCTCACCGGGGAGTTCGTCGATCCCGCGGACGCGCTCGACTGCGGGCTCGTCCACGAACTCCATCCCGACGAGGAGATCGACGACCGGACGCGGGCGTTCGCCGACCGGCTCTGTGAGAACGCTCCGCTCGGTATGCGGCGTGCGAAGGAGGCGCTCAACGCCGCACTGGAGGCGCCGCTGGAGCAGGGGCTCGAACTCGAGCGCGCGCTCGGTCGCGAACTCGACGACACCCGCGACTATCGCGAGGGGTTCGAGGCGCGGCTGGCGGATCGTGATCCGGAGTTCGAGGGGCGCTAGCGGAGCGGCGCCGGCGCGTATGACTGGTCGCGGGCGACGACGGTGTGAGGCTCGACGCGAACGAGCAGCGCCGTCTCGGTCGGATCGCGAACGTACTCCGAGAAGCGCGAGTCCCACTCGTCGCGGTCGGGGCCGAGATAGCGAGCCAACAGTCGCTCGGCTCGATCGCGGTCGAACGGCTCGACGCTGCCGGCGCCGCGGATGCCGACGTGCTGGACGAGCCCGCGGGACGCGTCGAAGTCGACGACGCCGAGCGCACAGGCCGGTTCGACGTCGATGCGAGAGGGGAACGTGTCGGTCGCTCCGTCACCGAGAATCCACGCGGCGTCGTCCTCCCAGAGATACCAGACCGGCGACTCGCGGGGTCCCTCCGCCGCGTGGGTTGCCAGGTGTCCGAACAGCGGCCGGGCGAGGAACGCCTCGATCCCGACGCCCAACTCGTTCTCGACGAGTTCCATGCGACAGTGTGGGCACTGCCGTCGTTTGTACGTGGCGGTGATTGACGGTGTCGGAAAAAGCGCCGAGGGTGAGATTTGAACTCACGTGTCCTCTCGGACAGTTGCTCTCGAAGCAACCGCCTTGGCCGGGCTAGGCTACCTCGGCTCGTTCGATACTCCGCTCGTGGCAACTTTATGGGTTTCGGTCCGCTGGAGCCACGATCGGTTTGCAGGCGAATTGATTAGGTTGGACGTCCAAGGAGAACCATGACGGACGCACTCGAAACCGCGACGTTCGGCGGCGGCTGCTTTTGGTGCATCGAGGCGGCGTTCAAGCAGCTCGACGGCGTCGAGTCGGTCACGTCGGGATACGCCGGCGGACACGTCGAGAACCCGAGCTACGAGGCGGTCTGTACGGGCGAGACGGGACACGCCGAGGTGGTTCAGGTGACGTACGACCCCGCCGCGTTCGGCTACGACGAGCTGCTCGAGGTGTTCTTCGCCGTCCACGATCCGACCCAGCTGAACCGGCAGGGTCCGGACGTCGGCAGCCAGTATCGCTCGATCGTCCTCTATCACGACGACGAACAGCGCCGGCAGGCCGACGCCTACATCGAGGCGCTCGACGAAGCACTCGACGGCGACGTCGTCACCGAACTCGAACCGCTCGAGACGTTCTGGGAGGCCGAGGAGTACCACCAGGATTACTACGAAAAGAACCCCGACGACGCCTACTGTACGTTCCACGCCCAGCCGAAGATCGAGAAGGTCCGCGAGAAGTTCGAGAGCAAACTCGCGAGCTAATCGTCGATCCGCTCGTGTTTGTGGAGGAGCGACATCCGCTCTTTGAGATCGATGCCCTCGTCGGCGTATCTGTGGATCCGGTATCTGTAGCCGAGATACGCGAGTCCGAGCGTTCCGACGAGCGTCGCGAACGCCGAGGGCATTCCGGCGACGACGAGTACCATGAACGCCAGCGAGACGACGACGTTTCCGACAGCGACGATCCGGAGTACCGGCATCGGGAGCTTATAGACCGAGTATTCGTACCGCTGGGGGAACGTCTTCGGAAGGTTCCACAGCGCGACGCCACCGATCGCGAAGGCGATGAGCGTTCCGGCGACGACGATGACGATGAGCCAGTCGACGGCCGCGACCGCGACGATGCCGTCGAGGTAGATCGCCAGCGGCGCCAGCAGTATCGGCGGCGCTCCGAGGAGGAAGATCGCCCGGTACGGCGTTCGGTGTTCGTCGTGAACCGCGGCGAACGTCCCGGGAACGACGTCGTCTCGAGCCGCCCGCATCACGGTTCGTGAGTAGGAGGTAAACAGCGTATTCACCGTCGTCGCGGCGGCGATGAGCGCGGTGACCGCGATGAACGCGGCGGCCCATCCCGGCGCGAACGTCGTCGCGACCGTCGCTAACCCGCCGGCCTCGGCCGCCTCCCCGATCACGGGTGAGTCCCACGGAACTGCGCCGACGAGCGCGAAGACGATTCCCAGCGAGAGCACGGCGACGATCGTCATCCCGATCCCGAGCACCTTCGGGATGTTCTCGACCGGGTTCTCCAGCTCCTCGCCGATCTCGATGATCATCCCGAATCCCTGAAAGGGGATATAAAGCGTGACGACCGCGATGAAGAACGGCGCGTAGCCGCCGGCGAACAGCTCCTCCGGGAAGACGGGGGTGTAGTTGGCCGTGTTCGTGTCGGCAACACCGAAAAGGATGAACGTCACCATCCCGGCGACGAGTACTGCGACGAGCGCGAGCTGGACCTGTGTCGCGATCCGGATCCCGAAGTAGTTGATCGCGAGAAACGCTCCGAGCAGGAGCCACACCGGGGCGAGCGTCGGTACGTCGGCGAAGAAGGCGACGTACTCGGCGAATCCCAGCGCCGCGAAGAGGAGATACGACCAGATAGCCACGACGGGTATCGTCACGCCGAGCAGCCCCCAGAACGGCCCGACCAGTCGAGAGGCGTAGACGTAGATCCCGCCTGCGACGGGGATCGCCCCGCCCAGCTGGAGCAACAGCAGCACGCCGAACACCATCGGCACGATCGCCAGCAGGATTGCCGTGGTGATGCTCGGCCCAGCGGCGACCGCCATCTGCGTCGGGACGATGAAGATACTCATCCCGAGGGACATCCCGACGAGGAGCGCGACGGCGCCGAAAAGCCCGACCTGTTCGTCGATCAATTTGAACTCGTCAGCCGCCATGTCATGTCAACACATGGTGGTAATCTTCTTCAGTATACCGCCGCTCGCGGTCGCTACTGGCGACCGAACAGGCGCTCGAGGAGCGATCGTTCGGCGGGTCGCTCCGCGAGCAGCACCGACGTGTCGAGCTCCTCCAGCACGGAGAAGGCGAGCGATCCGCCGACGACGCGGGAGAGTAGTCCTCGACCGGTCGCCCCGATCAGGACGAGCGTCCGATCCGCGGCGGCCGCCTCGATCGCGCCCTCGACGTCGCGACCCTCCTCGACGAGGAGTTCGGCGTCCGAGAGGTCGTGCTCGGCCGCCCAGTCGGCGATGAACTCCTCGCCCGCTTCGCGTTCGCCCTCGTCGGCGACGTAGAGAACCGAGACCGAGGCGTCGAGGACGTCGCGCAGGGCGACGGCGACGCCCGCCGAGAGATCCGAGGAGTAGCCGCCGGCGGTCGGCAACAGCACGCGGGAGGGGTCGAATCCGCGGTCGTTCAACACGAGGAAGTCACACGGCAGGTTGTGCGTGAGTTCGTCGAGTTTCCCCTCGACCCGGCCGCCGGCGAACCGTGCGCCGCCGTACCCCATCACGACGGTGTCGGCGTCGTTCGTGCGTGCGGCGTCGAACACCTCGGCGAGGCCGCGGTGCGAGAGGATCGTCTTCGTCTCGATCGGCACGTCGAACGTCTCGGCGTCCGTCTTCGCGGCGTCGAGGAGCTTCTCGGATTCGGCGCCGATCCGATCGCGGTTCTCGGCGGCGACCGCGAGCGGCGTCTGGTCGGGCACCTGGACGATGTGGGTCGCGAGCACTCGACCGCCCTGGTGCTGGGCGATCGCGCCGGCGAGCGTGACGAGGGCGCTCTCGGTTCGTGGGTTCGAGATCGCAACCATGACGGTCGGTCTCTCCTCTCCGCCGCTCGGGGCGACCGCGTCGGCTGCTCCGACGACCGCGTCGGGCATCTCCTCGCCGCGTTCGCGGATCTCCTCGCTGAGAACTCCCTCGACGACGGTCTGATCGCGGGCGTAGAGGAAATACCACACAACTGCACCGACGACGAACAGCGCGGAGAGCAGGATCTCGACGGGCGCCATGAAGGCGATCAGGCCGAGCGAGAACACCGTCCCGAGGATCGGCGTGATTGGATAGAGCGGCACTTCGAAATCCGGGTCGTACTCCGGCACGTCGGCCTCCCGGAAGACGATGAGTGCGACGTTCATCAGCGCGTAGACGACGAGGTGGAGGACGCTCGCCGCCGCCGCGAGCACGGCGAGATCCCGGCCGAGCGTCGCGATGAAGACGACGATCAGCGCGCCGGTGAGCAGGATCGAACGGTACGGGGTCGCGTACTGGGGGTGGATCTCGTTGAGCGCGGGCATGACGATCTTGTCCCGCCCCATCGCGAAGTTGATCCGGGCCGACGAGAGGATCGACGCGTTCGCCGACGAGGCCGTCGCGAGCAGCGCGCCGATGGTCATCAGCGAGGCGACCCCGAGCGCGATCGTTTCGCCCGTCCCGATCTCGAGGAACGCGACCTCCGCGGCCTGTGCGACCGGCGTCTCGAGGGAGAGATCCGGCCACGAGACGACGCCGAGCATCACCGTCACCAGCACGGCGTAGATGACGGTGACGATCCCGACGCTGCCGATGATCGCGATCGGGAGGTTCCGTCCAGGGTTCTTCATCTCCTCGGCGACGGTCGCGATCTTCGCGTAGCCGAGAAAGGAGACGAAGACGAGCGCCGCGGCGGGGAAGACGGCGCCGAAGCCGCCGGTCGCCGCGGGCGCGAGCCCGCTCTGGCCGTCGCCGAGCGCCTCGCCGGACAGCGTGGCGTAGTCGAACGCGAGGGCGCCGCCGGTCGCGAAGATCCCGAGGATCCCGAGCAGCATCAGAACGATGACCGTCTGAATGCCGCCCGTCTCCTTGGCGCCGATGTAGTTGATCGCCGTGAAGAGGACGCCAGCGAGCAGCGCGCCGACCTGCACGCCGCTGAGGAAGAGGACGTCGGGGAGCGGAACGAACGTGACGAGATAGCCGCCGAAGCCGATAGCGTAGAACGCCGACGCGAACGCCAGTCCCATCCAGTCGCCGAGCCCGGCGATCGAGCCGAACATCGGTCCGAGTGCCCGGTTGACGTAGTAATACCCCCCACCGGCCTTCGGCATCGCCGTGCCGAGCTCCGAGACCGAAAGCGCGTTGATCATCGCGATTATCCCGCCCGCAATGAAGGAGAGCACGACGACTGGCCCGGCCTCTTGCGCGGCGATCCCCGGCAGGACGAAGATCCCGGCGCCGATCATCGTCCCGATCCCGATCGTCATCGCCGACAGCAGCCCGAGGTCCTTCGCGAGTTCGTCGTCACTCATCGGTTCTTTCCCCCGGATTGCGGTTCCGTCACGTCTCCTCCACCCGCGGCAGCGCGACGACCGGAAGCTCGGCCTCGGTGACGATCCGAGTCGCCGTGTCTCCGGAGAGGAATCGGACGAGGCGGCCGCCGGACCGAGGGGCGAACGCGACGGCCGTCGCGTTGGCGTCGCCGGCCTCCTCGAACAGCGTCGAGACGACGTCGGTACCGAACGCGACTCTCGTGTCGACGGAGACGCGGCCGCCGAGTAGCGAGTCGACGGTCGCCAGCATCTCGGCGGCGTCCTCTCGGCGCTTTTCGAGCGGCGCCTTGTCGATCCCACCGCCCGCCTTCTCGATGACGTGAACGGCGATCACCTGCTCGATCTCGTCGAGGTGGGGTTCGAGCGCCGCGCACGTCGATCGAGCGTCGTCCTCGGTCGCGACTGGCACGACGACGCGACTCAAAAGGGTCATGGTGACGGATCACTCCCACCGGGGGTGGCGCACAGTCGAGTGGCGATACGCGTGGCCCACGGCTCGGTCGTGATACATGGACGTCGGTACTCCGGCCTGTGTGTAAAGCGTTTCGAGAGCTACGAGCGCGGTCTCACGACGTCGTAAAGTCGCTTTCGTCGTCGTGCTCCTCCAGAACCCACTCCAGTTCCTCGATCGCCCGGAGGATGGCGACCTCGGCGGTGTCCTCGTACTCCGAGGAGGGGGGATCGTAGTCGTCGTACTGTCGCTCGAGTTCGGCGATCCGTTCGCGGATCCGGGCTTCCTCGCGCATACCCTCACCGAGCGACGCCGACGTATTGAGGATTGTGCCCGAGTTCAGCGTCGGTCGCGAAGTTTCTCCCGCAGGTCCTCCAGATCCATCCCTTTCATCGAGAGCAACACGAGGAGGTGATAGACGAGATCGGCCGCCTCGTGGGCCAGTTCCTCGCGATCGTCGTCCTTCGCCGCCAGGAGGAGCTCCGTCGTCTCCTCGCCGAGCTTCTCCAGCACCGCGTTTTCGCCCTTCTCGTGTTCGAACAGCGAGGTCGTGTAGGAGCCGTCCGGCCGCTCGGCCTTCCTGGATTCGATCACCTCGAACAGCTCGTCGAGGATCTCCTCGTCCGTCACGCCGACATCACCGTCCGGATGTCGCTCAGATCGGCGTACTCCGACCGTGGCTCCCGCCCCTCCTCGAAGACGGCGTCGGCGAGTTCGATCGGGACGTTCGTCCGCGCGGCGAGCGCGAGCGAGTCGCTCGGGCGCGCGTCGACGACGACGGACGAGCGGGGCGTCTCGACGTGGAGATCCGCGACGTAGGTTCCGTCCTCGACGTCGGCGACGACGACCTTCGAGACGCGGCCGCCGAGTTCCTCCATCACGTCCAACAGCAGATCGTGCGTCAGCGGGCGACCGATGTCCTCGGCGTCGAGTCCACGGGCGATGCTCGCGGCCTCCTCGAGGCCGATGAATACCGGCAGCACGTCGTCGTCGGGGTCGACGCCGAGCGTCACGACCGCGACCGGGCCAGACGGCGTTTCGGCGACGCGGACCCCTTCGATGTGGGCGTCCATACGGTCGGCAGGCGACCGCCGCGTAAAAACCCCGCCGCTCGCGTCCGACTACTGGAAGAAGGCGAGACCGTGGATCCGCGAATCGTCCGTCAGTTCCGGGTGGAACGCGGTCGCGACGACGCTGTTCTCGCGGACGGCGACCACTCGCCCCTCGGCGGTCGCGAGAACCTCGACGTTCTCGCCGACGCCGTCGACGGCGGGCGCTCGGATGAACACCGCGTGAAACGGCTCTTCGAGCCCGGCCACGTCGAGGTCGGCTTCGAAGCTGTCCTTCTGTCGGCCGAACGCGTTCCGATCGACCGAAACGTCGAGGATGTCGAGCGTCGACACGCGGTCGTCTTTGGCGTCCGAGCTGGCGACGATCAACCCCGCACAGGTCGCCAGTATCGGTTTGCCGTCGGCGACGTGGTCGCGGATCTCCGCGTCGATCCCCTCACCGAAGACGTGTCGCGAGATCGTCGTCGACTCCCCGCCGGGCATGAGCAGCAGGTCACACGCCGGAACGATCCCCGCCTCGCGTATCTCGCGTATGTCGACCGACTCTCCGTGGCGTTTCGCGGCCGTTCGGACCGCTTCGGCGTGCTCGGCCACGTCTCCCTGCACGGCGATGACGCCCGCTGTGAGCATACCTCCGGTAGCCGACCGGCGATGAAAAGCCCAGCGTTCGTCGGTGGATCCTTCTATCCCGCCACTGTAGGGCGACTATGATCGTCGCCCTCTCGGACACCCACGCTCGCGAGGGGCATCGACTCGAGGGGCGGACGCGCGAGGCCGTCGACGAGGCCGAGTTCGTCGTCCACGCCGGCGACTACGTCACTGCAGACGCGCTGGACGCCTTCGAGTCGGTCTGTGACCTCCGCGGCGTCTACGGCAACAACGACCCGCCCGCGGTTCGGGACCGCGTCCCGGAGACGCGGCTGCTCTCGTGGAACGGTGCTCGGATCGCGGTCGCTCACGGCCACAACCGAAGCGAGATCGAGCTGTCGATGCTCGCCAGGCAGTCGAACGCGGATCTGCTCGTCTTCGGTCACTCCCACCGACCGGAGTTCCGAGAGGGTGTCGTTCCGCTGTTGAACCCCGGAAGCCACGCCGATCCGCGGTGGAATCGCCCGGCACACGCCGAACTCCGGATGCGCGACGGCGCGCTCGTCGGCGAGTTGGTCGACCCCTCGAGTGGCTCTTTCGAGCGGTTCAGGATCGATCTCTGAGGAGGGATGCGCCGAACGCGGATCCGGATCCGGGGACGGTCGCGACGGGCTATGAAATTCGGGAGGGCCGAAGCGTTCAGCGCAACCGAACGGAGGGCGGACACTGATAAGGAGCCACCGTAAGCTCAAAGAGCCGTTTGAGTCATCGATACTGGAGCGCGATGACGGCGACGAGGACGACCGTGCCGCCGAGGAAAAACGCCAGCCCTGGCGGGAGTCCAGTCGCGAAGAGCGCCTCGAGGAACGCGTCTATCGCCTCCGGTTCCGGCATTGGGTCGGCTGCTGGGGTGTCCATCTCCGGCGTCGGCTCGGCGTCGAACGCCTCGGCGTCGTCCTCCTCGTCGGGCTCGGCTACCGGCGCCGCTTCCGGTGCCGGCTCCTCGCGAAAGAGGCTCGCACCGAACAGCTCCTGGACGATGAGGGCACCGCCGGCGAGTGCTGCGAGCCCGCCAAAGAGCTGTGAGAGGGCGGCTCGGAGACCGGAGGCGCGCTCCTTCTCGCCGGCGAAGATCACGAGCGGGTCGTCCGCGGGACCGTAGACGCGCATCTCGCGGCCCTTCTCGGAGTAGGCGGTGCCGAGAACCTCGATGGCGCCGGCGTTCTCGAGCTTCTCTAAGTGGTACTGGGCGTTCTGTAGGGAGGTGTCGACGCGGTCGGCCAGCTCTCCCGGTGGGGCTGGCTCCTCGGTGATCTCCGTGAGGAGCTGTCTCGCCGTCGACGAGGAGAGCGCCGCGAGGAGATCGTCGGCTTCCTCGCTGTCGAGGTCGACGACTCGGGGGTCGCTGTCCGGCGTGAGGTCCGGACTGGAGGGCAGCAGGCTCATTACCTGCCGATTTTGGGTCCGTCGGTATCAACTTTGTTGCGCCCGAAACGGTTTATCGCTGGCGCGGATATCGCCGTTTATGTACCTGCAACTTCCCGCCGTCGATCCCGTGTTGGTGGTGATGATCGCGGTCCTCCTCGGGATCGTTTTCGCCTTCTTCCTCCTCGTTCGCCGCGTCGTGCTCAGCTTCACCGAAGGGATGCGGAAGGGGCGGCGCTGAACCGCTACGCCGCGTCGGCGATCCGCTCGAGTGCCGTTTCGATCTCGTCGGCTGAGACGTCGCGATGGGTACAGAACCGAACGACGTGCTCGGTCCGCGTCGAGCCGAGCACGCCGCGCTCGGCACAGCGTTCGACGAACGGCGCTGCCGGGTCGTCGGTTTCGACGAAGACGATGTTCGTCTCCGGTTCGGGGGCCGAAAGCCCCGGCACGTCGTCGACGCCGGCCGCGAGCGCCTTGGCGTTCTCGTGGTCGTCGGCCAGTCGGTCCCGATCGGACAGCGCGACGAGCCCGGGCGCGGCGAGGACGCCCGCCTGTCGCATCCCGCCGCCGAGGAGCTTCCGGACGCGGTGGGCATCCGCTACGAACGACTGGCTTCCGGCGACCATCGACCCGACGGGGGCACCCAGCCCCTTCGAGAGACAGCACATCACCGAATCGACCTCGCGGGCGAGTCGATCGAGCGGCGTATCCAGCGCGACGGCGGCGTTGAACAGCCGTGCGCCGTCGAGGTGGACCGGGATCTCGCGCTCGTGTGCCGCCTCGCACGTCGCGTCGATCTCCTCGGCGGCGATGGCCGTCCCGCCGCGGTTGTTGTGGGTGTTCTCCAGACAGACGATCCCCGTTCCGGGTTTGTGGTCGTCGCCGACGACGATCGCGTCGGTGATCATCTCGGGAGTGACGACGCCACGGTTCGGCGCCTCGACGGTTCTGGTCTGTAGCTGGGCGTGCTGGGCGAGCCCCGCCAGCTCCCACTTGTATATGTGACTTTCCCGCTCGACGATCGCCTCCTGTCCGCGCTCGGTGTGGACGCGGGCGGCGATCTGGTTACCCATCGTTCCGGACGGGACGAACAGCGCCGCCTCCTTGCCGAGGAGGTCGGCGACCGTCGCCTCGAGCTCGTTCACCGTCGGGTCCTCGTCGTAGACGTCGTCGCCGACCTCGGCGTCCGCGGCTGCCTGCCGCATCTCGTCGGTCGGTCGCGTCACGGTGTCGCTGCGCAGATCGATCATGCCGGCCAAGGAACCCCCGCCGTCTTAGCAGTGGCGGGCCGTCCCCTCGAGCACCCGGTATCTTTATCCAGTCTCCGGCAAATATATCCTATACAATCCTCGCAGGTTCGTCGCGGGACGTCGGTGGCTCCCTCGGACGACGTCGCTGCGCTCGATTGGGAGTCACAGACATGTTCACAGATGCACTCACGTATCCGAAGCGCGGTCCAGACGCGACGAAGACGATCCTCATCGGCGGCCTGTTGACGCTGCTTTCGGTCCTCGTCGTTCCGATCCTGCTCGTCTCCGGCTACGCGGTCCGCGTGATCCGCTCGGTCGCCGAGGGCGAGAGCCGTCCGCCGGTGTTCGACCGGTGGTCGGGGCTGCTCGTCGACGGCGCGAAGGGAATCGTCGTCATGCTGGCGTATTTCCTCGTCCCGGCGTTCCTCCTGGGCGCGATCGGCGCGATCGTCGCTGGCGCGTTCGGAAACACGTTCGCTAGCGGCCCGATCGCGTTCCTCGTCGCCGCCGCGATCGTGCTCGCCTCCGTCGGGCTCTGGTACGCCGCGACCGGCGCGTTCGTCACCTTCGCAGTGAGCGGGAATCTCCGCAGCGCGTTCTCGCCCGAGGCGGTCGTTCCGCTGCTCCGCCGTAGCTCGTTCGCGGTCGCGTGGCTCGTCGGTCTCGCGGTCATTCTCGTCGGCGGTGTCGTCGCCAGTATCGTCAGTCTCATTCCGGTTCTCGGCGTCATCCTCGGTGCAGTCGTGACGTTTTACGCGGGTATCGGGGCGGCCTACTGCTACGGAACCGGCTTCGGTGCCGGAACCGACGCGACGACCTCTGCCGACCGCCCGGCGGCCGAGCCGGTCGCCTGAGCAGTCCGCGGCGGACCGGCGGCTTTTAGCCGATGACGGGCCCATCGTCGTTCATGCAGGTGAAATCTCGCCACCACCTCCGCTCGGACGAGATCGACGACCTCGAGAGCTCGCTTAAAACGGCGCTGGGGATCGACCTCGACGGAGAGAGCTACGAACGCGTCGAGTTCACCGACACGGATCGCGAAGTCGTCCTCGTCGACGGCGCGCCGCTCGTCGCCTCCCTCGACGGCGAACTCTTCGTCACCGTTCGGGGCGCCAACGAATATCCACCCGAGCGCGGCGTCGTGACGGTCGACGCCGGCGCCGTCTCGTTCGTCTCCAACGGGGCGAACGTGATGCGTCCCGGTATCGTCGAGGCTGACGAGGGGATCGATGCCGGCGATCTCGTCGTTATCGTCGAGGAGACGCACGGAAAGGCGCTCGCGATCGGGCGGGCGGAGTGTCCGGGCGCGGAGATGGTCGGCGACAGCGGCAAGGTGGTCGCGACGCTGCACCACGTCGGTGACGAACTGTACGAGTTTACGGTGTAACGCTACTCCGACCAGTAATCCTCGGGACGCGGCGGCGAGAAGACGTCGACGCCGCGGGCGACCGTATTCCCCGTGTTCTCGACGGAGTGAGGCTCTCCCCCGTCGAGGAGGAACCCCTCCCCCGCAGTGACGACGACGTCCCCGTCCTCGAGGTGGAACGTCACTTCGCCCTCGTAGATGAACCCGAACTGTTCGTGGTGGTGATCGTGCTCGGGAATCGCCGCACCCGGCTCCATCTCGAAGCTCTGGGCGCTCATCCTCTCGCCTTCGACCAGATAGGAGGCGAAGATGCCGTCTACCGGTTCGGTCGATTCGACGTCGTCGGGAACGAGATGCTCCATACTGCCTCGACAGCGGCGCGGATAATAATGTTTGGCAGCGTCTGACGACGCGTCCGGCACTCCGGTCGATTCGTCCGCTGGCGGCGCTTCGATTACGCTCGATCGATCCGCGGCAGCGGCACCTCCGTCCCGTCGGCGTACACCGTCGGTTCCCTGAGAATCCCGTCCATGTGAATCGGTGCGTCGGTGTCCCCGCCGATCCCCGCGTCGTCGCCGACCGCGATGTGGACGGTTCCCCCAGCCTTCTCGTCGAGCAACACGCTCCCAATGAGTTCGGTCACGCCGATGTTCGTCCCGATCCCCAGCTCCGCCACGTTGTACGCGTCGTCGCCGACCTCCTCGGCGGCGGTTTCCAGTTCACCGCGGATCGTCTCGTCGTCGACCGAAACCACGTGGCCGTCCTCGACGCTGAACTCGATCGTCCGGTCGCCGAGGAGGCCGTGCGGGCGGATCGTTCCGTCGACGACGTAGGTGCCGTCGGCCGACTCGGGGCTGATAAACACCTCGCCGGCGGGGAGATTCGAGAACGCTCCGGGCTCGTGGACGATCCCCGTGTCGTCGTTCCAGATCCGGTCGCCGAGATCGAACGTGACGTCGGTTCCCTGTGGAGAGGTGACGCGGATCTCCTCGGCCCCGTCGACTCGGTTCAGCATCGCCTCACATTCGGCGGCGATGGCGTCGTAATCGGCGTTCAGTCCGGTGGTGAACACCTGTTCCGTGATCCCGGGGAGTGTTGCGCCGCGGGCGCCGGCGTCGTTCGCCTCCGACCGGGCCCGGGTGTGACTGATACTCTTCGTCGTCGGTGCGAGAAAGGCATCCGCGGTCGCGAGGGCCGCGGCGACGGGCGCCGGCGGCTCGGCGCCGTGCTGCGGTCCCGGTGGATACCGGACGATCGTGACGTCGTCGGTCGCCTCGAGCCCGGCCTCGTAGAGTGCCTCGCCGATCGGTTCGCGGCTGTCGTCGGTGACGACGACGAGCGATTCGTCCTCGGAGACGGCGAGACACTGTTCGACGGCGGTCGCGGCCGCGGCGGCTACCGCGTCCGGTTCCCGGATCTCGATCGGATCGATCATACCGATCGGTGGGGCCGACCGACCCAAGTAGCTTCGCCCTTCGGGGTGGCTCGAAAGCGTTAACCTCCTCGCTCCGGCACGTTCGTGTATGATTCAGGTCGCGGTCAACGGCTACGGGACGATAGGCAAGCGGGTCGCCGACGCGGTGGCGAAACAGCCCGACATGGAGCTCGTCGGCGTCGCCAAAACCCGACCGAACCACGAGGCCGAACTCGCCGTCGAGAAGGGGTATCCGCTCTACGCAGCGATCGAGGAGCGGATCGATTCGTTCGACGAGGCGGGCGTCGAGCTGGCCGGTACGGTCGACGAGCTGGTCGACGCGGCCGACATCGTCGTCGACGCCTGTCCGTCGGGTATCGGCGCGGAGAACAAATCCCTCTACGACGCCCACGAGACGCCCGCGCTCTATCAGGGCGGCGAGGACGCCGAACTCGTCGACGTCTCCTTCAACGCGCGGAGCAACTTCGCCAGGGCCGAGGGCGCCGACCACGTCCGGGTCGTCTCCTGTAACACGACCGGGCTCTCGAGGCTGCTCGCACCGCTCCAGGAGTCCTACGGCGTCGAGAAGGCCCGCGTCACGCTCGTTCGTCGGGGTGGCGACCCCAGCCAGTCCGGCCGCGGCCCGATCAACGACGTCCTCCCGAACCCGATAACGCTCCCCTCCCACCACGGTCCCGACGTGAACACGATCTTCCCCGAGCTGAGCATCGACACGCTCGGGCTGAAGGTGCCCGCGACGCTGATGCACACCCACAGCGTCAACGTCACGCTGGAGTCGACTCCCGACGCCGACGAGGTTCGGGAACTGCTCGCCGCCGAGGACCGAACGTTCCTCATCGAGCCGAGCTACGACATCGACGGCGCCGGCGCGCTCAAGGAGTTCGCAATGGATCGCGGCCGGCCGCGCGGTGACATCTGGGAGAACTGCATCTGGGCGGAGTCGATCTCGATGGCGGGGAACGATCTCTATCTCTTCCAGGCGATCCACCAGGAGTCCGACGTCGTCCCCGAAAACGTCGACGCGATCAGAGCCGTTCTGGGGATCGCCGACGCCGAGGAATCGATCGCGACCACGAACGACGCCATCGGCCTCGGTTTCTGATAGGGAGTCTCGTAACCAACCGAGGCGTCCGACGCCCATCCTTCGGCGGCAGCTCTCGTTTCCTCGCTGGAACTCTATGAACTCCTACGACGATCCCTATACGTTCGTCGCGTCGAGAACTCGCTCCCGAAACCTTTTCTTAAAAACCCACCTACCGGTACTCATGCGCCGTGATGACCGCGACGATCCCTTCGACGACCTCTTCGACGAGATCGAGCGGATGATGAACGAGATGGCCGGATCGATGAACAGAGCGGACGGCCCCGGTTTCGGCGACGACGCCCACGTCTCGATCTACGAGGAGGGCGACGAGATTCGCGTCGTCGCGGACCTCCCCGGCGTCGAGAAGGACGCGATCAGCGTCAAATGCGACGGCCGCAGCGTCACCGTTTCGGCGGCGACCGACCGCCGAGAGTACGAGGAGCGTATCAAACTCCCCGCACGAGTCGACGAACACTCCGCGAGCGCGACGTTCAACAACGGGATCCTCGAGATAACGTTCGACCGCGCGGACGACTCCGCGAGCATCGATCTCAACTGACCCGCGACCGAATCAGCGCAGCCAGTCGGTCGTAGAACCCGTCCTCGTATTTCGTCGCCGCGTCGACGGTCGGTCGAGCGTTCGTCTCGTTGACGAGCGCCCGGTCGTCGGTGACCAGAACGTCCACACCGAGCCAATCGATTCCCAGCGCTGCCGCCGCGTCCTCCGCGAGTCGCCGCAGATCGGGCGGTAGCTCGACTCCTTCGGCGACCGCACCCCGGTGGACGTTGTGCTTCCACCGGCCCGCGGCCAGTTCCTCCTCCGGTAGTCGACGCTCGACCGCGCCGACGTACTCCCCGTCGACGACCATCGACCGGTAGTCGCGGGCCGCGGGGAGATACTCCTGAACGAGAAACGATCGGTCACCTGTCGCACGGTAGTCGTGGACCAGCGAGAGGTAGTCGCAGATCCCGAGAAACGAATCGACGTCGCCGGCCTTCGCGACGCCGATACCGCGGGTCGTCGAGTTCGGCTTGACGACGACCGGCGGCTCGAACCGCTCGAAGGCCGCTCGGAGATCCGATTCGCTCGCGGGGTTGGAGACGTAGACGCTCTCGGGCGTCGGGACGCCAGAACGCTCGAGCCGAGCGAGGGTGCCGGCCTTGTTCCGGGAACGAACGATCGCCTCCCGGTCGTTCACCCACGGGACGTCGAGCAGCGCGTCGGCGACACCGCCTTCCATGAGACGGGGCGGGAAGACGAAGCCGACGTCGAAGGAGCCGAACCCGGACGGTTCGCCGATCGGGATCGCCCGCTCGGTCGTCGTCACGTGGTCGGCTTCGATTCCCCGTTCCGCGAGCGGTGCCTCGATTTGGGCGAGGGTCTCCGCGTCCGTCGCGACCGCCAGCCGGAGCATACGTGACCCTCGTCCCGCGTCCCCTTGAACGCGCCGCTCGCGGCCGGAGCCACGCGCTTATACGTTCGGACCCGATAGATCGGCGTATGAGTCAACAGCGCGTCGCGGCGGCGTGTCCGTCCTGCTCGCCGGGCGAGCCGACGGCACACGAGGTTCTCAACGAGGGTGGGCAGGCCACGGTTCGGTGTTCGGCCTGCGGACACGTCCACAAGACGACGATCGAATCCGATCCGACGGTCGAGCGCAGAGTCGTCGTCTCCCAGGACGAGGAGTCGACCGAGGCGTTCGTCGAACTCCCGCCCGAGGAGGCGCTCGAGGTCGGCGAGGAGTTCCTCGTCGAGACCGACGAGGCGTTTCTCACGGCGCGGGTGACGAGCCTCGAACTCGTCGACGGGGGGCGAACCGACCGCGCGGACGCCACCGACGTCCGGACGATCTGGTCTCGCGCCGTCGGAAACGTCGCCGTCAATCTCACACTCCACCCGAAGGACGGGGGCCACGACGAGACCCGGAGCGTGAAGATACAGCTCCCCGGCGACGAGGAGTTCACCGTCGGGGCGACTCAGGAGTACGGCGGCGAGGAGTTCACCGTCGAGCGGTTACTCGTTCGCGAAGACGCGACGAACTACGAACGCGAGGGGTACGACCACCCGGGCGACAGCGCCTTCGCGAAGGACCTCAAGCGGGTTTACGCGCGCGACGAGAACTCGCGATCCCGGGCGTGGTCGGGCTGGTAGCCGATGTTCGACAGCGGCGACCCCGAGGCGAACCGCAAACGGATGGTCGATCGACTCGTCGACCGGGGTCGAATCGAGCGCGAGCGAACGATCGAGGCACTCCGGACGGTCCCCCGTCACGCGTTCGTCCCCGACTCTCGACGTAGCGCCGCCTACGCGGACCGTCCACTACCGATCGGGGAGGGGCAGACGATAAGCGCCCCGCACATGGTGGGGATAATGTGTGACCTGCTCGCGCTCGAACCGGGCGAGGCGGTGCTGGAGATCGGAACCGGTTGCGGCTACCACGCCGCGGTCACCGCCGAAATCGTCGGCGCCGAGAACGTCTACAGCGTCGAGTACGTCGAAACGCTGGCGCGTGCGGCCGACGAGCGATTGGGCGAACTCGGCTACGACGTCTCGCTCCGCGTCGGCGACGGTCACGAGGGATGGCCGTCCCACGCGCCGTACGACGCGATCTACCTCACCTGCGCGGCGGCGTCCGTTCCCGACGCACTCCTCGCACAGCTCCGGATCGGTGGACGGCTCCTCGCACCGATCGGCGAGCGCCGACAGGAGCTCGTCTCCGTACGGAAGCGTGACGACGGCCTCGAACGGGAACGGCACGGCGGCGTTCGGTTCGTCCCGATGCAGGGTAGCGCCGAGTGAGCGCGCGATTCAAGGGGTTCCGGTTCCGAGTCGGTGTATGGACCCTGCGGTGCTTCGGGAGGACATGGTCGACAGCTTGGAACACCGTGCGAAGGGTGTCGTCCAGTCCGAGCGGGTCAACGTGGCGATGCGGGAGGTTCCGCGCGAGGCGTTTCTCGACGACGAGCGAGCAGCCTACGCGGATCAGCCGTTCGAGCGGTACGGCACGCGCGTGCTCGCTCCGAGCACCGCGGCTCGACTGCTCGAGGCACTCGCTGTCGACCCCGACGACGACGTGCTCGTCGTCGGCGTCGGCGTCGGCTACACGGCCGCCGTACTCGCCGAACTGACCGACGAGGCCAGCGTTCACGCGGTCGACATCACCCGTCAACTCGTCTACGAGGCGCGCTCGAACCTCGCCGCTGCCGGCTACCCCGGCGTCTTCGTCGACTGTCGTGACGGCGCCGAGGGGCTCTCGGAGTACGCGCCGTACGACCGGATCCTCGTCGAAGCCGCCGCGGTTCGGCCGCCGCGTCGCCTGCTCGAACAGCTTTCGTCGTCTGGTCGGCTGGTGATGCCGCTGGGCACCGGCGGGCAGGAACTGGTCGCCGTCGGCGCCGACGGGAGCGTTCTCGCGGAACACGGCACCGTGATCTTCCGGCCGCTGCTCGTCGACGGCGAGCAGGCCGACGGCATCGAGCGCAACCGGACCCGTCGGGAGGACATCGAACACGCCCGTCGGGCCGCACAGCGGCGGAAGGGGTGGGAACAGTCGTGGATCGACTGGGACGACCACGTATGACATCCTCCTCGGCGTGAACGCCGAGGTTTCCGCTCGCGTGGGCCGGCCTCACCGGAGGCGAGATTCCCTTCGAGAGTACTCTGGTTTCGGTCCCTGCCGGGAGTGGTGTGCTCGAGTATCCGCTTGGCCTGTGCGGGCGGTGCCATCCACCCGACTGTGACTCACGTCCGAGTTTGACTCGGGTAGGCTCGCGCTTTTGATGACGGGTGAACGCCAGACCACACCCACTTTCCCCGAGTTGCTGGTTTCGTGTACGACCCCGTCGGGCATAAATCCGGGAAGAACGGGACTCTCTCGCTGCATTAGGTAGTGACGTCGGGTTCATCTAGTTGGCGACCACCAATAGCGCCGTGTTCTCGCGTTCGTCGGCGTAGTCGCTACCGGCCGGTGGCTTGATCTCGAACTCGACCGTCCCGTCACGCTGGTTCGGGCCGAGTTCCGGTGACAGCTCCATTTCGGCGACTCCCGCTCCGTCGCTCGTGGCCGTGACGACGCCGTCGAGTTGCGCCGAGCCGCTGCGAGCGATCACCGTCGCATCGGAAACCGCGTTGCCGTCCGGATCGACGACCGTTAACTCGATCGTGTGGTCGCCGGGCTCGACGACCTCCGGCGTCGGCTGGACGTCGAGTTCGACGACGGCCAATCCCGAGATCCCCGACAGCATACTCATCATGACGCTCAGGCTCGCGACGCCGACGACGAGTGCGATCACGAGTCGGATCGGGAGCCCCTCGATGCCTCGCTCGTCCGCACGGAACTGTCCGAACACGCCGTCGATGGTCTCGGGTTCGTACATAAATGCGCGGGGAACCGCAAGAGATCTGTGTCGTGGATCGGTGAACGCAGCTATATGAACGTACGCGCTCTGGGACTCGTCGCGATGGGTGGATTTCTCGGGGCGCTCTCGCGGTACGCGATCGCCGCGGCGTTCCCCGCGGCCTTTCCGTGGGGGACGCTCCTCGTCAACGTCGTCGGCGCGTTCCTGCTCGGCGTGATCGTCTACGAGGGGATTCTCCTCGGCGGGCTCTCGAGGGAGGCGCGACTGCTGGCATCGACCGGCTTCGTCTCCTCGTTCACGACGTACAGCACGTTCGCCGCCGAAACTGTCGCGCTCGACCCGACGCTCGCGGCGCTCAACGTCGCTGGGAACTACGTGCTCGGCTTCCTCGCGGTGTTCTGTGCGCGGACGGTGGTTCGATGGCTCTGAGCGCGTTGGCGGTGGGTCTCGGCGGCGTCGCCGGTGCGCTCGCACGGTACGGTGTCGGGCTGGCGATCGAGGGGCGGGCCCGCGACACGCTCGCGGTCAACGTCGCCGGTAGCTTCGTTCTCGGCGTCGTTCTCGGCGTCGACGTCGGCACGACGGCGCTGCTGGCGATCGGGGTCGGCTTCTGCGGCGCGTTCACGACGTTCTCGTCGTTCGCCGTCGAGACGATTCGGCTCCTCGAGGACGACTATCCGAGAGCTGCGGCCGTCAACGCCGTCGGAACGCTGGTTCTCGCCGTTCTCGCGGTCGCCGTTGGAACGGCGATCGGGCGCGCGCTGTGAGCTAATCCGCGTTGAGCTGGCGAAGTTCGGCCTCGAAGTCCCGGTCGCTGAGCTTCGCGACAGTCGCGTCGAGCTCGCTCCGCAGCTCCTCGATCCGCTCGGTCAGTTCGGCGTACGCTTCGCTGTCCTCGAGTTCGTCCGGTGCCTTTCGGCTCTGTAGCGTCGCCCGCTTGGCGGCGAGTGCGAAGAACGTCCGGAGTTGTTCGTCGTAGTCGGCTCGGTTGAGGAGCGACTCGACGACTCCGTGGAGCTCGTCCCGATCGATCGGTTTCACGAGATACTCGTCGAAGCCCAGCTCGATGATGTCGAAGTCGGGCTCGACCGCGGTGATCATCGCGACGCGACAGTCGTATCCCGCGTCCCGGATGCGCTCGAGCAGCTCGTCGCCGGTGTCGCCGGGCATCCGCCGATCGATCAACGCGACGTCGACGTCGCAGTCGATCAGCTCCATCGCCTCCGCACTGCTGTAGGCGGTTCGGACGGCGTAGTCGTCCGCGAGCCACGTGGCGTACAGCTCTGCAAGTTCCCGAAGGTCGTCGACGACGACGACTGTCGGTCGTTTCTCTGTCATACAGGGCGTCAGTAACGTCCGATCGGAGGCCCTCGTACCGAATAGTCGTTGGGGCCGTTTTCAGGGCCTGAAAACGCGACGGGTGGATAGGGTTTTGGGCTGCCGGTGACAACGGTACGTATGGACGGTATCGACCGGGACACGGCGATCTACGTCGGTACGGGCATCTTCGCGATCGGCGTCTTCCTCGTGGCCATCTCCGTGCTCGTCGACCGGACGCCGCTGGCTCCCGACCGCCGAACGCTCGCCACCCTCAGTATCGGTTTTCTGCTGTTCATGGCGGTCTACTTCGTTTCGATGGCGGTCTACCGGGGGATCGAGCAGTAACCGGCCGCTCGTTTTTATTTCGCTCCGTCGAAGAGTCGCTCATGGACACGCTATCGCCGACGGAACTCGACGAGTGGCGCGCTCGGTTCGACGCCGATCGCACCGACGCCGGTGCCGTGATCGAGGCGACGCTGACCGATTCGCTCGAGACGACCGACCATCTCACCGCCGATCAACTCGGGGAGGCGATCGAGTGGAAGCTGGGATCACAGGGCGGTCGCGCGGAGCTGAACCGACGGCGGCTCTCGCGCGTCGTCGATAACGCCTCCGGGATCGACCGGGTCGTTCGCAACGTCACCCGTGCGGCGTTCACGCCGGCGCCGTCCCACGAACTCGAGGACGGTGCGTTTTCGGAGGCCGACCGAGGGATGATCAAGCACCAGCTCGATCTGCTGAGCGCGTTACCGGGTGTCGGCGCCGCGACGGCGACGGTGGTTCTGACGTTCAACGATCCGACCAACTACGCCGTCGGCGATCGGTACCTCTTCGGGGCGCTGCTCGGCGAGGAACGTCCCGTTACCGCGGGGAACTACCCTGACCTCCTCGCCGAGTTACGAACGCGGACACCGGCCGGATTGCCGCTTCGGGAGGCGGAGAAGGCCTACTACAAGTGGTACGCCGAACGACGGTAGTGGTCCCTACCGGTTTCTCGAACGTCTCGACCTCCCTCGACTCGTGGGTGGCAACGACCCCCGTCGCTAACCGTACGTTTACTGAACTGGCCTCCGTCGGGCCGCGTGGATGCCGGAACGCGCTGGTGGCGACGACGGGACGTCCGTGACGAGCGGGCAGTCGGTGGAGATCGACCGCCGCCGCCAGTACCGGATGCTGTTGCTGCTCGCGGTGGCGGAACTGCTCGCGATGACGCTTTGGTTCAGCGCCTCGGCGGTCGGTCCGGAACTGGCGGCCGCGTGGGAGCTGACGAGCGCGGAGACGACGTGGCTGACCAGCGCCGTACAGCTCGGATTCGTGGTCGGTGCGCTCGGCTCGGCCGCGCTCACGCTGTCGGATACGATACGTCCACGCCGACTCTTCGCCGCGTCGGCGCTTCTCGGCGCCGCCGCGACCGCGCTGATCGCGGGCGCCGTCGACTCGTTCTGGCCGGCGCTGGTGCTCCGGTTTCTCACCGGCGTCGCGCTGGCCGGCGTCTACCCGCCGGGAATGAAGATCATGGCCGGCTGGTTCATCGCCGGTCGGGGGTTCGCTATCGGGACGCTCGTCGGCGCTCTCACCGTCGGCTCGGCGATGCCGCACTTGCTTCGCGCCGTCGGCGGCGTCGGCCGCCCCCGGCTCGTTCTCTTCGGCGCTGCGGGGCTCGCCGTCCTCGGCGGCGCCCTCGTTCTCCGCGTCGAGCCCGGCCCGTACCAGGCGCCGGCCGCACCGTTCGATCCGGGTGCAATCTGGCGGATCGTCAACGATCGTTCGACCGTCCTCGCGAACGTCGGCTACTTCGGCCACATGTGGGAGCTGTACGCCGTCTGGACGTGGATCCCGCTGTATCTCGTCGCGAGCTTCGAGGCCGGCGGCGTTGGGTCCCCGCGACTGGCCGCGCTCGTCGCGTTCGCGACGATCGCCGTCGGTGGGCTGGGGGCGGTCGCAGCCGGGCTGTTCGCCGATCGGCTGGGACGGACGACGGTGACGAGCGCGAGCATGGTCGTCAGTGGCTCGGCCTGCGTCGGCGCGGGAATCGTCTTCGGTGCCCCGCTCGTCGTCGTCGTCCCGTTCGTTCTCGTCTGGGGGTTCGCCATCGTCGCGGACTCCGCCCAGTTTTCGGCGGCGATCTCCGAACTCGCCGACGACAGCTACGTCGGGAGCGCGCTCACGCTCCAGACGGCCGTCGGATTCCTCCTGACGATCGGTTCGATTCAGCTGACCCCGTTCGTCGCCGAGGCGGTCGGCTGGCAGTGGGCGTTCGCGCCGCTCGTCGTTGGGCCGATCGTCGGCACAATCGCGATGCTCAGTTTGCGCGCTCGCCCGGACGCGGCGAGGCTCGCCGGCGGGCGCGGCTGACGCGAGGAAATATGCATTTCTCTCGGTGGCGTTGAGGGTTCGAGACCGCCAGCGCGATACTGGTCGATACGACGGTATCAGTCACCTCGTCGGTGATCCGTCCCGAAGCAATGCTGGCGTTTACGTGCCGAGAGCGGATGGAGACACACAAATGACACTATCAACTATCCCCCGATACGATCCCGACCGGATCGGGGGTCGCGACGGGCACGCCGTGGTCGTCGGGGCGAGCATGGCCGGGCTGCTGGCGACCCGCGTTCTGGTCGACCGGTTCGAAACGGTCACACTCGTCGACAAGGATCGGCTCCTCGACGACGGGGCCGCTCGTCCGGGAACCCCGCAAGCGCGCCACATTCACGTGATGCAGAAGGCCGGTCAGGCCACGTTGGAGGATCTCTTCCCCGGTTATAGCGAAGA